>JBDSDB010000160.1:0-3168 GCA_039920785.1 Gemmatimonadaceae bacterium | reverse complement strand
CGTCAGCCGGTTCGCGTTCTCGGCCCAGTACACCGCGGGATGCGACGGGCATCCCGATCTCGACGAGCAGCGCCGCATGGCCGATGAGTTGGAGCCGGAAGTGCGGGCGAGAATGGGGTGGTAGGTCCACGCCCGTTCCGGCGGATTCGCGCGTGAGCGAGGTGATGATCGTCGGCGGCGGGATCGGAGGCCTGTGCGCCGCGATCGCGCTTCAACGTCATGGCGTCGATGCGCACGTGTACGAGGGCGCAGCAGCTCTTCATGCCGCGGGCACCGGAATCCTCGTACCGCCGAACGCCCTATCCGTGCTGGCCAGCCTCGGGCTCGCGGATCGCGTGGTCGCGGACGGCGTGCAGTTGCGCACGACGGAACAATGGACTGACGATGGCCGTCTCCTGCAGCGCCTCGACGGGGACGCGGTCCGAGCCCGCTGGGGATATCCGATCGTGTGCATGCGCCGGTCGGCCCTGCAAGCGATTCTCGCCGACGCCGCGCGGCCGGGCACAGTGCACCTCAAACACAGGCTGGAGCACGTCGCGCTCGACGTCGACGTGGTCGTGGCGCACTTCGAGCACGGCGCGACGGTGCAGGGTCAGCTCCTCATCGGCGCGGACGGCATCCACTCCGTCGCGCGCCGATTCGTGGTCCCCGATGCCTCGCTTCGCTATTCAGGGCAGAGCTGCTGGCGCGGTCTCGCGCCCATCGCGCTCGATCCGTCAGACGCTGACGGCGTGCGGGAGATCTGGGGCGGACGAGAGCGGTTTGGCTTCGCGAGGACCGGCCCGCAGGAGGTCTACTGGTTCGCGCCCGTCACTGCGCCCGCGGGCACCACGATCACACCTTCGGCGGCAAAGGTCGAGCTCATCGGCCGCTATCGGCGCTTCCCCTCTCCCGTCGCCGCCATCCTCGACGCGACGCCGGCCGAGGCGATCTTGCAGACCGACCTCTACGACCTCGCTCCGCTCGCACACTGGTCGTCCGGACGCGTCGTACTGCTCGGCGACGCGGCGCACGCGATGACCCCGAACCTCGGCCAGGGCGGCGCCCAGGCCATGGAGGACGCGCTCTCGCTCGCCGTGCACGTGCAGGCGCATGGGGCATCGCCGGCGGCGCTGCGCGCATACGAGGGTGCGCGCCGGGCCAAGGCGCTTCGATTGGTTGCGCTCTCCAAACGCGTCGGTCAGATGGCCCACTGGGAGAATCGCGTCGCGAGATCCCTGCGCGACCTCGCGTTGCGCGCCATGCCCCTGGCCGTGCAGACGTGGCAGATGGACTCGATCTTCACGCCGCAGCTCTGACGCCGACCGACGCGCGACGTCAGCGGACGAACGAGACCTGCGAGAACGCTGGACCCAGGTTCGTCAGCGGGATGGTCACTCCGTCGGACACCCGCACCAGCTGCGGGCCGGCGTACGTGCTCTGCGCGACGAGCCAGTTGCCATCTGGCGACCAGTCGATGCCAGCGTACTCCTCGAAGCGGGTCGCATACGGGGGAAGATTCGTGACGATGGTCCGCGCTGCGCTCCCGTCCACGTTCATCACTGCGAGCTCGTCGTTGACGAGGCAGGCGAACTGTCGGCCATCCGGCGAATAGCGAGGGACGTGGCAATTGCCCGGGATCACGCGCGAGGTCTTGGTTGCCACGTTGACGAGCTTCACTCCCCCGTCGCCGGCTATGGCCGCCGTGGAACCATCGGGGGAGACGAAGACCGTCTCGAACCTCGCCGTTCGATTGTAGACGCCGAGGCTGTCGAGCTGCGTACCGTCCGTGCGAATGCGCCACGCCGACCGAACGAAGGGGTTGGTGCGCGCGCCAGTGAAGTAGACCCATGCGCCGTCGGGCGACCATGAGGGCCACGCCGCAGTGACGAATCCGTTGGCGAGGCTTACGAGGACGCGGGCGGGCTGGCCGGGCGCGACGATCCACACGCTCGCATTGAATTCTGGATCCGCCTGATAGTACACCACGCTGGCCGTAGCCGACACACTCTTCGGGGCGAGCGAGAAGTCGCCGCTTCTGGCCAGCTCCGCGATGCCGGACCCGTCGATCTTCGCGAGCGACACGGCTCGCCCGCTGATCGCACTGCGACCGGTAGCGACGATGGGCAGCAGTGGGAGGATCGATACGTGTGCGCTGTCCGTGAGCGTGCGCCAGGAAATCGTGATGCGCCCGCGGGCGATCGCCGAGCCCGCCGTCACCTGTCCGGTCGGAGACACCGACGTGATCCCGGCGCTCGCAGTGTACGTCGGCGTCTCGCCGGTCGTCGGGTTCCCGTAGCGATCGGCGAACGATGCGCGCAGTGAATAGCTGGCGCCCGGCTGCACCGTGGTGTCGCGCACACCGACGAGGATCTTGAACGGAGCCCCTGGCTTTACCGTGTAGCTCACGGTGTCGACCATGCCGAGCTCGGGAACAACGACTCTCAAGCGTGCAGTACCGGCGTACGACGCGAAACCGATGAGCGACTTCGCTCGCCCGGCATTGTCGGTGACATCGGTCGAGAGGACACCGAAGCCGGGCGCCGCGAGCGGCGCTACGAGGATGGACTGCTCGTACCTGCGCGTCGAATCCGCGCTGCTGAGCGACTCGAACCGAACGGTGCGTCCGACCGCGAGCTTCCCGGTCGAATCGCGAATCTCCACCGTGAGCGCCTGCACCGGGCGCGCGTCTATCGTATCGGTGATGCCGGCGCCCGCGATCACACGAAAGCGCGGATTGGGCGTTGTCGGCTCGTCCGGTCCAGTGCCGCCACCGCCGCAACCCAGCAGGAGCGCGAGCACGAGTGTCGAGATCGCGAGGAGCGGGACGCTCAGGCCAGTCGTCCTACGATGGGTTTCGGCGAGCATTCGATATTCGGGAGGGGTGCAATGAGAAACGGGCGCGTCAACATAGGCGTCGAGTCGCACGGGCTCCAGTAGCGTCCACCGCTCACCGTGGCTCGGCGCCGGTGATCCCCTTCGGCAACTCTACCCGCAGTCCCACCCCGGTCACTCGCCGCCGCCTCGCCTCGTTCAGCAGCCACGCGATCGTCTCCGCCGCTGCATCGTAGCCCAGCCCCTCCGGCCGCACGTTGGACACGCAGTTCCGCTCAGCGTCCGTCCGCCCCGGTCGCGGCGCCCGCGTGAGATACACACCGAGGCTGTCGTGCGCGCTCATCCCCGGCCGCT
>JBDSDB010000159.1:0-23852 GCA_039920785.1 Gemmatimonadaceae bacterium | reverse complement strand
TGCTGGCCCGCTACAACGAAGGAACCGTCGGCCCGGGTCACTGCGGCGACGAGTAACAGAGGGGTGACGTCAGGGGTCATCAGAGCGCTGACCCCGCGTCGACGATAGCGCGCCCCGACCGGAGGTTTCTCCGGTCGGGGCTCTTTCGTGGCGCGAACCCGTACGAACGGGAGAGCGGGCATCCCGCGGTCGAGCGCTGTAGAGAGGAGCCTGAGCCATTCGGGCCCACTTCGTGCTCAGCTGTGGGACCTTATATATTCTCAGGTTCGGTTTCCATAACGGAGCTTGCGGCGTTCGGTGCTCCGCACCGCGCGTCCACTTCGTGACTTCCGAAGCGGGTTCCAGCGCGCGGTCGAGCCCACAATGGAGTCAGGACCACATGACGACCTCCCATCGGCCAGTCGGCGCCGACGCCGATCTCACGCCCGACAGCCGCAACGCCGCGACGCTCCTCAAGACCGGGGCGCTCCAGAGTGCGATCTTCAACAGCGCGCACTTCTCAAGCATCGCGACGGACGCCACCGGCGTCATCCAGATCTTCAATGTGGGCGCCGAGCGCATGCTCGGCTACGCCGCCACCGACGTCGTGAACCAGATCACGCCGGCCGCGATCTCGGATCCACAGGAAGTGATAGCGCGCGCGACCGCGCTCAGTGCCGAGTTCTCCACCCCCATCGCGCCCGGATTCGAGGCCCTCGTCTTCAAGGCCTCGCGCATGATCGAGGACATCTATGAGTTGACGTACATCCGGAAGGATGGAAGTCGATTCCCGGCTGTCGTCTCGGTCACGGCCCTGCGCGACGCCGACGACGTCATCATCGGCTATCTGCTCATCGGCACCGACAACACCGCGCGGAAGCATGCCGAGGACGCGCTGCTCAAGGCGGGCGCCCTCCAGAGCGCGATCTTCAACAGCGCGAACTTCTCCAGCATCGCCACCGACGCGAAGGGCGTGATCCAGATCTTCAACGTCGGCGCGGAGCGCATGCTGGGCTACGCCGCGGCCGACGTCGTCAATCGGATCACCCCCGCCGCCATCTCCGATCCGGAGGAGGTGATCTCGCGCGCGAAGGCGTTGAGCGTCGAGCTGGGCACGCCGATCACGCCCGGCTTCGAGGCGCTCGTGTTCAAGGCGTCGCGCGGCATCGAAGACATCTATCAGCTGACGTACATCAGAAAGGATGGAAGCCGCTTCCCGGCAGTCGTCTCGGTGACGGCGCTGCGCGACGCGCAGGGGTCGATCATCGGCTACCTCCTCATCGGCACCGACAACACCGCGCGGAAGCAGGTGGAAGAGGAGCGCATGAAGCTCGACCAGCGGCTCCGCGACCAGCACTTCTACACGCGGTCGCTGATCGAGTCGAACATCGACGCAATCATGACCACCGATCCGCGCGGCATCATCACGGACGTCAACAAGCAGACGGAGGCGCTGACCGGATGCACGCGCGACGAGCTGATCGGCGCGCCATTCAAGAACTACTTCACCGACGCCACTCGCGCCGAAGCGGCGATCAATCGCGTCCTCGGCGAGGGCAAGGTCACCGACTACGAGCTCACCGCCCGCGCCAGGGACGGCAAGCTCACCGTCGTCTCGTACAACGCGACGACCTTCCACGACCGCGATCGGCGGCTGCAGGGTGTGTTCGCCGCCGCCCGCGACATGACGGAGCTGAAGCGGTTCGAGCAGACGCTCCAGCAGAAGAACGTGGAGCTGGAAGACGCGAGCCGCATGAAGTCGGAGTTTCTCGCCAACATGTCGCACGAGCTGCGCACGCCGCTCAACGCGATCATCGGATTCTCCGAAGTGCTGCGCGACGGGCTCGCCGGAAAGATGAGCGACCAGCAGCGCAGCTTCGCCGGCGACATCCTGCGCAGCGGCCAGCACCTCCTCTCCCTCATCAACGACATCCTCGATCTGTCCAAGGTCGAGGCGGGAAAGATGCTGCTGGACCTGGAGCCCGTCGAGGTGGCGACGCTGTTCGCGAACAGTCTGACCATCGTGCGCGAGAAGGCGGCGAACCGGCGCATCCAGCTCGCGCTCGACGCCGACGACGATCTCGGCTCCATCCTCGTCGATGGGCGCAAGGTGAAGCAGATCGTCTACAACCTGCTCTCCAACGCCGTGAAGTTCACCGCCGACGAAGGTGAGGTTACGCTGCGCACGGCAGTCGTTCCGCGCACGCAGGTGGGACAGCTCCACAAGTGGGGCGGCCGCACCTTTCCGCTACCCGAGAGCGATTTCGAATACTTCCTCGAGATCAGCGTCACCGACAGCGGCATCGGCATCTCCTACGACGACCTCGAGCATCTCTTCAAGCCGTTCAGCCAGATCGACAGCGGCCTCGCGCGCCGGTTCGAGGGCACGGGCCTGGGGCTGGCCATGGTGAAGCTCCTCGCCGATCTGCACGGCGGCTCGGTGGCGGTGGAGAGCTCCGTGGGAGAGGGCTCGCGCTTCACCGTCTGGCTTCCGATGCGCCATCCCGAACGGCGCGGCCGACTCACACCGACGATCGGAGCCGAGACCATCGCCGGCACCGCGCCCGACCAGCGCACCGCGTTGATCGTCGACGACGACGCCAACTCGGCGGAGCTGATCCGGCTGCAGCTCGAGTCCGAGGGCTTCAACGTCCTGTACGCGGACTCGGCGGAGGCGGGGCTCGCGCTCGCCACGCTGCAGCCGCTCGCATTGATCACGCTGGACATCGCGCTGCCGAACATGGACGGCTGGGAATTCCTGGCTCGCGTCAAGCAGATCCCGCAGCTCAGATACGTCCCCGTCGTGATCATCTCCATCGTCGCGGACTTCAGCAAGGGTTTCGCCCTGGGCGCGGCGGCCGTGATGCAGAAGCCCGTCACGCGGAAGGAGCTGTACGAGTCGCTCGCCGAGCTCGGGATCTTCGCGCCGATCGACGGGAAGCCGCTCAACGTGCTCGTCGTGGACGACGATCCCAAGGCGGTCGACCTGATCGCCGTTCGACTGAACGCCTTCGGTGCGTCCGTACTGCGCGCGTTCGGCGGGCAGGAGGCGATCGACACCGCGAAGCGCGAGCGGCCACAGCTCATCGTGCTGGACCTGATGATGCCCGACGTCAGCGGATTCGACGTCGTGGAGGCGCTGCACCAGGACGCTGAGACGTCTGGAATTCCCGTCATCGTGGTGACGGCCAAGCAGATCAGCGCCGAGGATCGCGCGCGCCTCAACGGGCTCGTGACGACGATCATGGAGAAGGGCCAGTTCGACCGCGCTCGATTCACCGCCGAGGTCCGGAGAGCGATGTCCGGCCGCCGAGCGATGGTCTGACGTGGCGAAGATCCTCGTCGTCGAAGACAATGCCGCGAACATGACGCTCGCGGTCTACCTGCTGGAATCGGCGGGCCACACGGTGCTCAGCGCGACCGACGCCGAGGCGGGCCTCGCCCTCGCTCGCGGCGAGCATCCGGACCTCGTTCTGATGGACATCCAGCTTCCGGGAATGGACGGACTCGAGGCGACAGCGCAGCTCAAGGCCGACGAGTCCACGCGGTCGATCCCCGTGATCGCCCTCACCGCGCTGGCGATGAAGGGCGACGAGGAGCGCATTCGCGCCGCCGGATGCGATGGCTACATCGCCAAGCCCATGCGCTACAAGGAATTCCTCGCGACCGTCGCGGCGCAGTTGACCGCTCCGTAGCGCAACGCGCGACCCTGTCTTCACATCGATGCACGAGAATACGACGGATGCCACCGGAAACGGAGATCACAACGCGCCGCTCGCGCGCGTGCTCTCGGTGAACGTCGGACGCGTCCGCGAGATCGAGTGGCGCGGCGAGCTGGTGACGACGGGCATCTGGAAGTATCCGGTGGCTGGCCGCGTCGCACTGCGCGGAGTCAACTTCGAGGGCGACGACCAGGCCGATCGGACGGTGCACGGCGGGCCGGACAAAGCCGTCTATGCGTACGCGCGCGAAGATTACGATTTCTGGCGCGAGCACGAGGCGCTGGACACGTCCCCAGGCTTGTTCGGCGAGAATCTCACCCTGGACGGGATCGACCTCTCCGCCGCCTTCGTCGGCGAGCAGTGGAGCGTGGGGTCCACTGTGCTGGAGGTGGCCCAGCCAAGGCAGCCGTGCTTCAAGCTGGGGATTCGCATGGGTGACGCTCGATTTCCCAAGCGGTTCCTCGCCGCGCTACGCATGGGCGCATATCTGCGTGTGGTGCAGGAGGGCGACGTTGGCGTCGAAGACATCGTGCGAGTCCTCTCCCGGCCATCGCACGGCGTGACGCTGCGCTCGATGACCGATGCCCTTCGCGACCCGCGAAAGGCCGAAGCGCTGCGCCAGGTGCCGCGACTTCCGGAGTTCTGGCGGCACGTGGCCCAGGGACGATAGACCGCACGCCCCTCCCGCGGTCCATCGCGCCGACTCGGCAACTCGAGTGCGTCGAAACCTCCCGCAGTGTGCCGCGTACCGGGTTGAATGCGGCGGCATACGGCCATCGACGGACGAGCCGCGAATAGACAACCAATCTGCGATCACGGTTGTCAGACTGGGTGGGCCGCTCGGCGGTGGGCCGCTCGGCGGTGGTCCGTGACCAGTCTCGACGCGGGCGCCGCACACGATGACCGGCGGCCTTCACCAGGCAAGGTATCCGATGCATCTGAGACTCGTCCTCGAGCTCGCGTCCCGCTCCGTCCTCCTCAGCGCTGCACTCGCCACGCTGGCCGGTGCCCAGGCCGCCGAGCCGGATGTCGTCCGCGGCCGCGTCATCGACGACTCGACGCGCGCGATCGTGGGAGCCACAGTGATGGTGACCAGAGGGCCGGACCGGCTCACCCAACAGACCGCCACCGACAGCGCGGGCAATTTCAGTTCGAGGTTCGCCGAGGGCACGGGGGATTACCTCGTCTACGTGAGCGCCGCGGGGTTCAAGGCCGATCGCCGACGCGTGCAACGTCAGGCGCTGGAGCGCGAGCTCGTCGCCAACTTCACGCTCGCGCGCGATCTCACTGTGCTCGCGGCGGTGAAGGTGACCGCGGTCAAGCCGGAGCGCGCATCGAACAGCGTGAATCCCACGCAACTGGAGCCCGGCTCGAATGAGAAGTGGAGCGACGGCGTGAGCGGGCAGGTCTCGCCGACGCTGGCCGGAGATCTCAACGCCGTCGCCGGCACGATGTCCAACGTCACGATGACGCCGAACGGCGCGTCGATTCTCGGGTCGGGCAGCGAATCGAATCTCACGACGCTGAACGGGATGGGTCTCGCCAGCGGCAGCATTCCGCGCGCCGCGCGAACCGAGACGCGCGTCACCGGCGCGACCTTCGATCCGACGCGCGGCGGGTTCGCCGGCGCGAACGTGGACGTACGGCTGGGGCCCGGCAGTCGGAGCTACCAGCGGCGCAATGCGTTTTTCACCTTCGACCCGCCGCAGCTCCAGTTCAGCGACGCGGTGACGAGGGCGCTGGGGACGACTTCCGGCGGATTCCGTGGCAGCGTCGGCGCGGATGGTGAGCTCATTCGCGGCTCGCTCACGTACAACGCTGCGCTCGATGTTGCGCGCTCGGCCAGCGATCCCTCCACGCTCATCAACGCTGACGCCGATGCGCTCCTTCGCGCGGGCGTGTCTCCCGACTCGGTGTCTCGCCTCGTCGCGGTGGCCGTCCCGCTCGGCCTGTCGCTGACCGGCCCGGGGGTGCCGACCAATCGCGAGCGTAACGCGGTGAGCTGGCTCGGTCGGCTCGACGACACGCGCGATACGCTCCAGACGCGCGCGCTCACGAGCTTCATCGGGTACACGCGCGAGGGGGCGATCGGGTTCGGGCCGCTCTCGGCGCCCTCCGCCGCGGGCGAGCGGCGCGAGCGCACGCTGGGCGCGCAGTTGACGCTGGGCGCGTATGTCGGGCCCGGACACCGCGTGCTGACCGAGACGAGGATCGCCGCGAGCGCCGTCAACACCGACGTCGCGCCGTATCGTGCGCTCCCGGCG
Source organism: Gemmatimonadaceae bacterium (assembly GCA_039920785.1). Taxonomy (GTDB): domain Bacteria; phylum Gemmatimonadota; class Gemmatimonadetes; order Gemmatimonadales; family Gemmatimonadaceae; genus AG11. The sequence continues at coordinate 17,887 of JBDSDB010000159.1, read as the reverse complement.
GCCAGCATCCTCGTTCGGTCCGCGCTCGACGGTGCCACCAGCGACATCACCAATCTCACCCTCGGCGGCTCGACGACGGCGTCGCGCGACGACCGATGGACTATCGAGGGATCCAACGAGACGGCGTGGAACGCGAATGGCCGGCGTCATCGCTTCAAGGGGCAGCTGTGGGCGCGCGCGGACGGGCTGCGCCAGGAAGGTGCGACGAACGCGCACGGCAGTTATGCGTTCGCGTCCATCGCCGACCTCGCGGCCGGACGCGCCTCCAGCTATTCGCGCACGCTCGCGCAGCCCGCGCGCTCCGGCACGGTGTGGAACGGCGCCGCCGCACTCGCGCACACCTACGCGCCATCGCGCTGGTTCAACATGATCTATGGCGCGCGCTTGGAGGCGGACGGCTTCATGGATGCGCCGGCGCGGAACGTCGCGCTCGAACAGGCGCTCGGCGTCACCACGGGCGCGGCACCCGCGCGGCTGCACGTGAGCCCGCGTCTCGGGTTCACCCTCACGTACAATCGGGATCGCGAGAACGGGCAGGGCACGAACCAGAGTCCCGTCGGCAAATTCTATCGCTATCAGACCGGCACGATCCGCGGCGGTATCGGTGAGTTCCGCGATCTCCTGCGTCCCGGGCTCCTGGCCGATGCGACGGCGTCCACCGGATTGGCCGGCGCGACGTCGGTGCTGTCATGCGTGGGCGCAGCGGTGCCGCAACCCGACTGGACGAGCTTCGACGCCGGCGCCAGCCCCACCGAGTGCCTGGGTGGTGGCGGCGTGCTGGCCGAGCGTGCTCCATCGGTGACGCTGATCGACCAGGGGTACGACGTGCCGCGCAGCTGGCGAACGTCGTTGGACTGGAACACCAACGTGAGGAAGCTGATCCTCCGTGTCGGTGGGCTTTTGTCGTACGATTTGAACCAAGCCGGCGTGGTCGATCCCAATTTTTCTGGTGTACGACTCCTGGAGCTCGCCGCGGACGGCAATCGGCCCGTCTACGTGTCCGAATCGGCCATCGATCCAGCGACAGGCGCCGTCTCGGCGGCCGAGTCGCGGCGCTCCACGCAGTTCGGCCGGGTGGCGACGCGCGTGAGCGACCTGCGCGGCTACGGCGGACAACTCACCATCGGCCTCTCGCCGGATGTCTTCAGGGCCCGGAATCGCAGCAGCATCTTCCTGTCGGCCAACTACACTCTGCAGTCGAGCCGGCGACAGTATCGTGGCTTCGACGGCGCGGGATTCGGCGATCCGCGCGAGGTGGAGTGGGCGGCGAGCCAGAACGATGCGCGCCACGTCGTGGTCGTGACCGGCGGCATGCGCTCGGAAAAAGTCGGCGTGTTCACGCTGTTCGCACGCTCGCAGTCAGGGTTGCCGTTCACTCCGGTGGTGCAGGGCGACGTCAACGGCGACGGCCGGGGATTCGATCGCGCATTCATTCCCGTTCCCTCGAGCGAGAGCGATGCGCAGCTCGCCGATCAGCTCCGCACGCTGATGGAGACCGGATCGTCGACCGCACGGCAGTGCGTGGGCGCGAACCTCGGCCTCGTAGCGAGACGCAACGGCTGTCGCGGCCCGTGGACACAGTCGCTCAACGTCCAGTGGATCCCTCCCACGCCCACGCGCTGGTCGGGGCGCTTCACGCCGACCGTCTACCTGCAGAACGTCCTCGCCGGTGTCGATCAACTGGTGCATGGCAGCGACGGGCTTCGCGGCTGGGGCTCGCCGACCGCTCCTGATCCGGTGCTGTTCGTGCCGCGCGGATTCGACGCGGGGGCAAAGCGCTTCCGCTACGACGTGAATCCGCGATTCGCCGACACGCGGCCGAACCGCACGCTGTTGCGGGACCCGTTCCGCATCGTGATCGACTTCTCGATCAACTTCGCGACCGACTACAACCTGCAGCAGCTTCGTCGCGCTGTGGAGCCCGTGAAGACGCCGCAGGGATGGCAGCGCCGCTCAGCCGATTCGATCGCGGCTTTTTACCTCGGCAACACGTCGAGCCTCCACAAGGCGCTGCTCAGGGAGAGCGACTCGCTCTTCCTCAGCAACCCGCAGATCGCCGCGCTGCGAAAAACCGATTCGGTGTTCTCCGCTCGCGTGCTCAGTGTGTACGGACAGCTGGGTGAGCTACTCGCGAAGGGGAATGGCGCGGCGGGAAAGCTGGAGCTGGACAGCATGAAGACGGTGCAGAAGGCGTACTGGAAGATCTTCTGGGATCAGCCCGAGATCGCTGATTCGATCATCACGCCGCTTCAGAAAGAGCTGTTCCCGATGCTCCGTCGACTGCTCGAGGTGTCGAAGAAGGACCGCGAGAACAGCCAATGGCAGTTCGGCAGCCCGGTCACGATGCCCAAGCCCGCGAAACCCGAGCCCATGGCTGGTGCGACGCCCGCGTTGCCCGCGCCGGCTACGCGGCAGGCCGTGCCCTGACGTCCTGACGCACGAACCCCGCTCGGCCACGACGGCCGAGCGGGGTTCGCACATCCTCAGGCGCTATTTCAACGAGCTGAGATACTCGACGACGTCGCGGATCTCACGTCGCGTGAGGATGCTGCCCATCTGCGGCATCGCCGACGGTCCATTCGTGCGCTGCGCGATGTCGGACTTGTTGACGCGTCTCGGCGCCGGGCTCACATCGACGAGGATGGAGGACTCCGTCTCTTCCTTCAACGTGCCGAAGAGCTTCTGTCCGTTCTTGAGCGTGACCTGCACCGGGCCGAATCCTGGCGCGATGCGCGCGCTCGGATCGACGAGCGCCTCGAGAATCTGCTCGCGCGACAGGCGCGAAGCCACGCCGCCGAGCGACGGGCCGACGGTCGCGCCCGGGCCGCCGCCGAAGGCGTGACAGCGCACACACTGCGCGGCGGAGCTCTGGAACACCGTGCGAGCGCCACGCCGTGCATCGCCGCCGTGCAGCGCGTCGGCGAATGCCATCACTGGCTTGCCACCCGCTCGCGACTTCTCGAGCGCATCGAGGCGCGCGATGAGGGCGGCGTTCTTCGTCGCTCTCGCCGCGTCGGCCACGTCGAGCTGGATCTCCGGCGCGATCTTGCCCTGCGCCATCTGATCGACGAGACGTGTGAGCGTCTCGCGGACAGTAGCGCTCTGCACGCGACCGAGTGATTCGAGTGCGCTCTGCTGCTCCGCCACGGAGCCCTTGGCGACGACCGACGACAGCAGCTCCGCCGTTGTTGCCTCGGGCAGGTTGAGCGGCGGGATCGCCGTGAGGGCGGCCATGCGTACGGTCGCTTCCTTGTCCTGCAGCGCGGCGCGGACCGCGTCAGCCATGCGCGCGTCGCCGAGCTTCGCCAGCGAGCGGATCGCGGCGATGCGAATCTCCGGCGAGGTACCCCCGGTCACCTTCGCGTACACGAGCGGCGCTGCTGACTGCAGCTTCAGTCGTCCGACTGCATCGAGCAGCGCGACCTGCACGGCGCTGCTACCACTGGCGAACAGGGGCTCGACGATCGGCGCCAGCGCCGCGCGACTGACGGCCGTGTCACGCTGGATGCGACCCGGCGCCGTCGCGATCGACGTATCGTGCTGCACCGGTCCCAGGCTGTACCCGTCCACGCGGTCGAGCAACGACGGCCTTGGCCACACGCCGAGCGCGGCGATCGCCTCGGCGCGCATCTTGTCGTTCACGGTCGAGCGAGCAGCGAAGGTCGCGACGCGGCGAGCGGCGTCCGCCGTGCCGATTCGCAGGTTGGCACTGATGGCGCGGCGAACCAGCGGCTCGCCGGCGAAGTTGCCCTCGAGCACCGCGGCGAGCGCGGGAAGCGCGCCCTCGATGCCGCCGTCGTCATTGATGGCGCGGGCGGCCTCGGTGACGATGTACTCGTCCTGATCACGCAGGAAGCGCGCGACGCCCGGATGACGCATCCGGCGCAGCGCCACCACGGCCGCGATGCGCACCGCCTTCGACGGGTTGTCGGCCAGCGCGATCACCGGCTCCGATGTTCCGATGCGTGCGAGCGCAGTCGCTCCCGCGTGCCGCAGGTACACGTCCTCGTCGTTGTTCGCGGTGAGCATCTCGACGATCGGCTGGATCGCCTGTCTGCTCTGCACGCGGCCCAGCGCTTCGGCGGCGAAGAAGCGCGGACGCGGCGATGCGTCCTTGAGCAGCGGGATGAGCTCATCGATCGCGCCGCTGTAGCGCAGATCGCCGATCAGCTTCGCCGCCTGCGCGCGGATCTCCGGGTCGGAGTCCTTGAGGAAGCCCACCATCTGCCCTGCCTGCGTGCCGCCCTTCCGCGCGAGCTGGTGCATGCCCCAGAGACCGTGAACGCGCGCGAGCTGATGCTCGGTCTGGCGCGCCGCACCAAGAAGCTCAGCGGCCGCGCCGCGATCGGCGAGCTCGAACTGCGCCTTGCTGCGAACGCGCATGTCAGCATGCCGGAGCAGCGCGACCAGCTCAGCGGGTGTACGCGACTTGAAGTCGGCGGCGATGAGCGCCTTCGTCTCGGCGCGAGCAGGATTGGCCGCGCCGCTCGCGACGTCGAGCTTCCAGATGCGGCCGCGCTCCTTCGGATCCCATCCCTCGATCCAGTCGGCCATGTACAGCGCGCCGTCTGGCCCGAACCGCACGCCCGTACTCAGAATGCCGCCCGACACGACTGCGGTATCATCGGTGAGGCGGAATCCGGCGCCCTGCGGCGCGAGCTTGAACCCCTGGATGCTGGCCCGCGCCGGCGCGCCCGTGAACACGGCGTTGAAGAAGTAGCCCTTCCACTTGTCGTTGAGCGCCGTGCCCGGATTGTACGCGAAACCGGACGGGCCCGCGTGCCACGCAGCGAGCGGCGGCGTGATGTACGCCGCCTGACCGGCGAAGCGCGGCTTGAACAGGCTCTCTTCCATCCAGACCTTGTAGCCGTTGTTGTCCGGATCGACGTACTTGCCGAACTGCCAGTTGATGCGCCAGCCACTGTCCATGCCGTCCACGACGTAGACGAGTCGCTCGGTCTCGCCCGGGTGATCGCCGTCGTTGTCCGGGCTGATCAGGTTCCCGTACTCGTCGAACGCGAAGTCCTGCGGATTGCGCAACCCGGTGGCGAAGATCTCCTCCTCGGTGCCGTCGGGGTTGGCGCGCAGGATCACGCCGCTGTTCGGGTTGACGAGCTTGCGGCCCTCGAGCGTGGTGATGTTGACGCCGAGGTCGCCCTGCTTCCAGTACAGACGGCCGTCGGGGCCGATGAGCGGGCCGGAGTGGCCGTGTCCACCGAAGCCGAGATGCACGCCCGAGCCGTGCGACAGCGACTCCTTCGTATCCATCACGCCGTCGCCGTTCGTGTCACGCAGGCGCCAGAGATCGGGCGAGATGGTGACGTAGACGTCGTTCTTGTACGCGAGCACGTCGTGGAGCACGTCGGTGACGAGATCGTTGAAGTCCTCGAGCACGAGCTGCGAGAAGTCGGCGATACCGTCGTTGTTGGTGTCCTCGACGCGCCAGAGCTTCTCCTTGAGCGTCGTGAGATCGCGCCAGTCGCGCGACCCGTCCTTGTTGAAGTCCTTGATCCATGTGTTCTGCGCGCTGCGCTCGGGCGCGAGGATCGTCTTGTAGAACGCGCGCTTGTCCTCCACGTCCCTGAACGTGATCGACGGGACCATCCAGTCGGGGTGCGCGCGGATGTCGATCTCGTTCCGGCTCGTGCGCGTCGTCTGAGTCACGAACATCCGGCCGCGCTCGTCGAAGGCGATGCCAATGGGATCGGCGATCATCGTCTCAGGCGCCCAGAGGCTGAGCTCCATTCCCGATGCCACCTGAGCGGTCACCGCTTCGCGACCGGCCTTGGAGAGCTTCGCGGCCGAGTCGGCGCTGAAGCGCACCACCATCGGCGTGAATGGCTGGACCGGCTCCACGACCAGTGCGCGAGCCGGCGCGGAGGCCGGCGCGGTGGTCGGCACCGAACTCGTCGCGGGCTGTGGCGACTGCGTGGATTGGCAGGCGAGGGCAGCAAACAGTCCGGCTGACCCGAACACGCCAATCCGAGGGAGGCGAGCGGCGCCTTTAGTACGTTGGAATCGCATAGTCGACACTGACCCGAGAGTGGTGGATGAACCCTGCATCTAGTTACGCGGCGATGGACGAGGACGCTGCCGCTCGGCTCGCGGCGGAGGCTTCGCGCCGAGCGTGGAAGTCTATGGTGCGACCGCGCTGCTGTCTGGCAGCCGCTCCACCGGCCCGACGACGAACACGTAGGAGAGCGCTCCGAGTAGCGCCAGCACGGCCACGTACGTGAGGCCCGCCGAGAAACCGTAGTCGCGAGCCAGATAGCCGATGATGATCGGCACGGTGATCCCCGACAAATTGCCGACGAAGTTGAACACCCCGCCCGTGAGGCCGAGCAGCCGCTCCGGTGCGATCGACGAGACGAGCGACCAGGTGATGGACGCGAGTCCGTTGCCGAAGAACGCGACGGTGAGGAATGCGATGATAAACGCCGGCCGGTCGACATAGTTCGCGCCGATGATGCTGGTGGACAGCAGCAGCCCCGTCACGATGGGGATCTTGCGCGCCAGGCCGAGCGAAGCGCCGCGACGCACCATGAGATCGGAGAGGAAGCCTGAGGTCAACACGCCAACGAAGGCGGCGAGAAAGGGGAGCGACGCCAGGAAGCCCGCCTTCATGAAGCTCATTCCGCGCGCCTGCACGAGGTACGTCGGGAACCAGGTGAGGAAAAACCAGAGCGTGGAGGTGAGCGCGAACTGACCGAAGTACACGCCCCACAGCTTTCGCGACGAGAGCACGCGTACGAGGTCGGCGCGCGAGACGGGCAGCTTCTTCGCCGCATTCCGCCGGTCCAGGTCCACCAGTCCGCCGCCGCGCCGAATCAGGTCGATCTCGCTCGCGTTGGTGCCGCGGTGCTCGTGCGGCTGGCGGTACACGGCGTACCACACGACCGCCCACACGATGCCCAACCCGCCCGTCGCCACGAACACCATGTGCCAGCCGACGCTCGCCTGGATCCACACCAGGACAGGGGTGAGAAACGCGATGCCGACGTACTGGCCCGAGGTGTAGACGCCGATCGCCGTGGCCCGCTCCCGCTCGGGGAACCAGGTGGTCACGACGCGATTGTTGATCGGATACGACGGTGCCTCGAGCGCACCGACGAGCATCCGGATGGCCATGAATCCGGCGACCGAGGCAGTGAAGCCGAGCACGATCGTCGTGATCGACCAGAGCAGGATCAGCGTCGCATACAGCACGCGAGGCGCGACGCGATCGACGAGCCAGCCGCCCGGGATCTGGAAGATCGCGTAGGTCCACCCGAACGCGGAGAGCACGTAACCCATCTGCGCGGTGTCGAAGCCGAGCTCCTGTCGCATCGCCGGTGCGGTGATGGAGAGGTTGCTGCGATCGAGATAGTTGACCGTGACGCTGACGAACAGCAGCACCATGATCAGGAAGCGCGACCGCGTCGGCTGCTCCGCTGTCGCGCCGCTCGAGGTGATCGGCTGGCTCACCACTCGGCGAAGCTCCCGTCGGCATGACGCCACACGGGGTTGCGCCACCGATGTCCGGTCTCGGCCATGCGCACGACCAGCTCCTCGTTCACCTCGATGCCGAGCCCGGGGCCCTGGGGAATGGCTACGTGCCCGTCGTCGTAGGCGAACACCGACGGATCGACGAGGTAGTCCAGCAGATCATTGGTGGCGTTGTAGTGGATGCCGAGCGACTGCTCCTGGATGAAGGCGTTGTAGCAGACCGCGTCGAGCTGAAGGTTGGCGGCGAGCGCGATGGGGCCCAGCGGACAGTGCAGCGCGAGGGCGACGTCGTACGCTTCGGCCATCGCGGCGATCTTTCTCGTTTCCGTGATCCCGCCCGCGTGGGATGGATCGGGTTGGATGATGTCGACGTAGCCGTCCGACAGGATCTTCTTGAAATCCCACCGTGAGAACAGCCGCTCGCCCAGTGCGATGGGTGTGGAGCAATGGTTGGCGATCTCCTTGAGCGCTTCGGAATGCTCGGAGAGCACCGGCTCCTCGATGAACATGAGCCGGTAGGGCTCCAGTTCCTTGGCGATCACCTTGGCCATGGGCCGATGCACGCGGCCGTGGAAATCGACGCCGATGCCGAAGTGCGGGCCCATCACGTCGCGAATCGCCTGCACGCGCGCCAGCACGGCGTCCACCTTGGCGTGGCTGTCGACGAACTGCATCTCCTCGGTGGCGTTCATCTTCACGGCGGTGAAGCCGCGCGCGCCGCACTCCTGCGCCATCGTCGCGGTGTCCGACGGCCGGTCGCCGCCGATCCACGAGTACACGCGGATGCGGTCGCGCAGCTGGCCGCCAAGCAGCTGATGCACCGGGACGTTCAGCGCCTTCCCCTTGATGTCCCACAGCGCCTGATCGATGCCGGCCAGGGCGCTCATGTGGACGCCTCCGCCGCGGTAGAAGCCGGCACGATAGAGCACCGTCCAATGATCCTCGATGAGCGAGGGATCCTTGCCGATCAGGTAGTCTGCGAGCTCGTCGACGGCGGCGGCCACCGTGTGCGCGCGGCCCTCCAGCACCGGCTCGCCCCACCCGCTGATCCCCTCGTCGGTCTCGATCTTGAGGAAGCACCAGCGTGGCGGGACGATGTACGTGGTGAGCTTCGTGATCTTCATTGTCGTCGTCTGTGGAAGTGCCGCCGGTGGTGCCGTGCGAGCTCGTACGTCAGGCGTTCGGCCCGGGTCGGATGCGGCGCCATTCGGCGACGAACGCGCGCGCGCTCGCCCCGACCTCGTCGACGCCTGCTCCTCGCTTGTAGAGCGACGAGCCGAGGCCGAAGCCCGTCGCGCCGGCGGCAACATACGCCGCCATCGATGCAGGCGTGATCCCTCCCACGGGAAGGAACACGGTGCTCGCCGGAAAGACGCTCCGCATCGCGCGCAGCGCCGGCGGCGGGAGCAACTCGGCGGGAAAGAGCTTGAGCGCGTCGGCACCGTTCGCCAGGGCGGCGAACCCTTCGTTGGGTGTGGCGACCCCCGGAGTGCAGATCAACCCGGCGTCCTTCGCGGCGTGCACCACGACGGGATCGCTGTGCGGCATGACGACGAGCCGTCCGCCCGAGTCGGCCACCTCGCGCACCTGTCGCGAGCTCATCACCGTGCCGGCGCCGACGAGGACCTCGTCGCCCACAACCTCGCGCAGCCGCCGGATGCTCTCGAGCGGACGCGGCGAGTTGAGCGGCACCTCGATGATGGCGAAGCCCGCCGCGACGAGCGTCTGGGCGATCGGAACGATCTCCTCGGGCGTGACGCCGCGAAGGATCGCGACGAGCGGAAGCCGTTCGAGATAGGGTCGAATCATCGTGGCCAATGTGGTGCGCCGAATGAACCTGCCGATGCAGCGCGCGCATGGGAACGGTGGAATCCGTTCCCATGCGCGCAATGTGAAGTTGACGCCGCGTGCCCGATCGGGCAACGACCGCTTCAGGCGATCGACGGCACCGTGTAGGGCGCCCGATACTCGCGAGTGAGCATCTTGTTGGCTCGCGCAGCATCGGGGCCCGTGAAGCGCTCGTGCTTCGCGTCGACGATGAGCGGAACGCCGAGCGTCAGTGGCGTCTTGTCGAGGTCGACGTTGTTGGCCTTGAGGTGCTCGACCATCCGGCCGTACGCCTCGACGAGCTTCCCGTCGGACTTGATGCGCGACTTGAGCTTCGCGCTACCGGCGGCACTTCCGATCTGGTGCGAGATGTTCCCGAGATGACAGAGCGCGCTCGAGACGTTGCCTTCCTCGATCGGGCCGTACAGATCGGCCGTCTTCCGGCTGCGCACGACGTCGATGAAGTTCTGCATGTGGTGATCGTCGCCGCGGAATTCCTTCACGACCTTGCCCGCCTTGTCGTACGCGGTCGCCGCGAAGTAGCCTTTGGTGACGACGCTGCCCCCTTCACAGTCGACGACGTTGCCGATGTCGACGCCGCGATAGTCGTCCATCCCGCTGCCCTGACCGCCCTGGTTCGCCGCCGGATCGCCAGCGTTGGCGTTGGCGAGTCCCGCCTTCTTCGGCAGGCCGCGCACCTCGAAGATGAGCGGCGCTACGGCGTAGTCGTGGATGACGACCTGGGTGTTCGGCGTATCACCGTCGTCGACGTAGCCGAGGCGCCCGCCGATGCTCAGCGAGTGACGCGGCAGCCCCGACTCGCCGAGGAACCAGCGCGCCACGTCCATCTGATGGATGCCCTGGTTGCCGACGTCGCCGTTGCCATACAGGTAGACCCAGTGCCAGTCGTAGTGCACCGGGCCGTTCTTTGGATTGTTGCGATGCGGCTGCACGAGCGGCGCCGGACCGGTCCACAGGTCGTAGTTGACCGTCGTCGGCGGCGGCGTGGGGCCGTTCGTCTTGCCGATGCTGTCGCGACGCTTGTAGCAGAAGCCGCGCGACGCGGTGATCTTGCCCAGGTTGCCGGCCTGCACCCACTGCACGGCCTCGCGTAGCCCTTCGCCGGAGCGGATCTGCGTGCCGGCCTGCACGACCTTGTTGTACTTCTTCGCCGCGTTCACGAGCTGGCGGCCTTCCCACACGTTGTGCGAGACCGGCTTCTCCACGTACACGTCCTTGCCGTTCTGCACCGCCCAGATCGCGGCCAGCGAATGCCAGTGGTTCGGCGTGGCGATCGTCACCGCATCGACGTCGGGCGACGCGAGCAGCTCGCGGATGTCCGTGTACGTCTTCACGTCGGCGCCGAGCTGCGCCCGCTTCTTCGCCTTGTCGAGCACCGCCGTGTCTGGATCGCAGATGGCGACGACGCGCACACCGGTGAGCTTCGCGAGACTCGACAGGTGGTTCATGCCCCGGCCATTCAAACCGATGACGGCGACTCGGATGTCGGCATTGGCGCCGAGAATCTGGCCCCATGAACGAGCGGGAAGGATCGCACCGGCAGCGGCGAGCGCCGATGTCTTCAGAAACGTGCGGCGTGAAGTGCTCATGGTATGAGGGCTGCGGAGTGGAGGAGAAGTACGGAACGCGACGAATGAGCGCATGGCGGCGCGATCAGTGATGATGCGGCCGGGCACCGGATTCGGCAACGGTGCTGACGAATGGCATGCACGGCGCCCGTTCGGGTGGCTGCCGCCGGATACTCGACTACGCGACGACCCTCCGCGGCGTTGGACGGATGAGGTTGGCGTGCACGGCAATCGCCCACAGCCCGGCCGGCGCCGTGTGCTCGACCATTGGTACCCCGTGAATTCCGAACAGCCCGAACGCGGCGGTGTAGCGAGCGCACAAGACGGCGTCCCCGACGAGGGCGCGCGGCACCTCCCCGGCGGCCAATCCGCAGCGAAGCTCGTCCCCCACGAGGAGTCCTGACAGATACTCGAGGCTCGACTCGGCCGCGAGCTTGCCGGCGAGCACCAGGGCTCGGACCGAGAAGAGCAGCGGGGTGACGCCGGCCGCCGACGCGCGGGCCGCCAGCACGCCGCGCGCGAACGCGTCCGTGGCGGCCGCCGCGTCAGGCGGATTCGCGGCGTCGCGCGCGAACCGGCCAAGGATCGAGCTCGTGCTCAGCACGGCGAAGAGCTCCCCGGTCAGAAAGGTGGTGAGCCGCTCCGCCCGACCCTCGCGCACATGGACCCATTTGGAATGCGTCCCCGGCAGCACGAGCAGCGAGTCCTTCGCCAGTTCTGGATGCCGCTCGACGACGCCGACGATCTGCGTCTCCTCCCCGCGCATCACGTCCGGTCGCTCGCCGCTCTGCGATACCCCGGGCACGATCGAGAGCGGCTCGTCAGCGACGCTGACGAGCGACCGGGCGAGCTCCCGCACTCCCGCCGGCGCCGCGCAGTAGGGCGCCTCGACCCATCCCTGCGCGCTGCCGACCATGCCCGACGCCAGTGCGCGCAGCTCCGGCGCGGCGGCGAGCCAGCGCCCGGTGACCTCTCGAAAGGCCGCCACGAACTCACCCTCGGGCAGCTGCATGATGCCCCACGGCTCCGAACGCTCGTCGAGCACGACGCCGTCGTCGCCCAACAGATAGGCGCGTAGCGCGCTGGTGCCCCAGTCGAGCGCGATGAGTCGCGCGGCATCGTCCGCCAGCCGGGCTCGTGAGGTCATGCGACGAGCATATCATGGCGCGACGGGCCGTGCCAGCCGATGCACCGGGCGCGGTGAGGTACCGATAATCACGCCTAGCGCTCGAATCGGCAGCTTTCTATCGTTAGCGTCGCCGCCCGAGAGACCGTGCTACGAGAGCACGCCGCGAACCTGTGCACCCTGCCTTCGTGCGTGTGATGGCTCTCCTCGCCCAACCGACTCTTCGCGCGCGCCGATCGGCCGCGTGTGCCCGATGACCGGCTCCACGGAGGGAGCGCCCTCCGGCTCCCGCTCAGGCACGGCGCCCGGTCGGGACGACGACGCACTGCATCGGCTGCTCGTCGACAGCGTCCGAGACTACGCCATCTTCGCGCTCGATCCGACCGGTCACGTTCGCACGTGGAACGCGGGGGCGAAGCTCCTGAAAGGCTACGAGGCGTCGGAGATCATCGGTCGCCACTTCTCCACGTTCTACCCGGAGTCGGAGATCGCCCTCGACAAACCGGGGATCGAGCTCCGCGAAGCGGCCAGGCTGGGCCGCTTCGAGGATGAAGGGTGGCGGGTGCGTCAGGACGGCTCGCTGTTCTGGGCGAACGTGATCGTCACCGCGCTCCGCGACACGGACGGTGCCCTTCTCGGTTTCGCGAAGATCACGCGAGACCTTTCCGAGCGGCGCATGGCCGAGGAGCAGAGCATCCGGCTCGCCGCCGAATCGGCTGCACGCGCCGTCGCGGAGATCCGCAGCAAGGAGCTCGACGATCTCAATCATCTATTGCAGGAGCAGGCGCTCGAGCTGGAGGTGCAGACTGAGGAGGCGCAGTCGCTCGCGCAGGAGCTCGAGCAGGCAAACGATCAGCTCGAGGACACACTCGTCGGCGTCGAGGAAGCGCGCGCCGCCGCGGAGCGCGCGGAGCAGTTCAGCCGCGGCATCCTCGAGAGCATCGCCGACCCGTTCGTCGTGCAGGATGGCGAGTGGCGCTTGCAATTCATCAACACGCGGGCCACTGAGCTCTTCGCGGGAACGCGCGACGACGGCCAATCGATGATCGGACGCGTGGTGTGGGACGCATATCCAGAGCTGGTCGGCACACCGTTCGAGACGGAGATGCGCCGCGCCGCGTCGGAGCGCACTCCAGTCTCGTTCGAAGCCTACTATCCGCAACGCGCGCAGTGGTCCGCCATGTACTGCTACCCGCTGCCCGATGGTGGACTCGCCACACAGTGGCGCGACATCACCGAGCGAAAGCGCGCCGAAGAATCGGCGCGGTTCCTCGCACGCGCGAGTGAGGTACTGGGCTCATCTCTGGACTACGAGCAGACACTCGGTGAGCTCGCGGCGATCGTCGTGCCCGACCTGGCCGACTGGTGCTCGGTCGACGTCGCCACCGACGACGGACCGCCGCGACGGCTGGTCACCACGCACGTGGATCCGGTAAAGATTCGCTGGGCACAACTCCTCGGCGAGCGATACCCGCCCAGGCGGAACGCTGCAACGGGAAGCTCGAATGTGATCCGCACGGGCAAGCCCGAGCTCTATTCCGAGATTGCCGATGAGCTGCTCGTCGCGGGTGCGGTCGACGAGGAGCATCTGCGCATTCTCCGCGAGGTCGGCGTCAGGTCGGCCATGGTCGTGCCACTCATCGCACACGAGCGCGTGCTCGGTGCCATGACGCTCAGCGCCGCCGAATCCGGCCGGCGATACACCGAGGCCGATCTCGCCCTCGCCCTCGAGGTGGCACGCCGCGCCGCGATGGCCATGGACAACGCGCGTCTGCATCGCGCCGAGCTGCAAAATCGCCTGGCCGCCGAGCGGGCCAACCGGGCCAAGAGCGATTTCCTCGCCGTGATGAGCCACGAGCTGCGCACACCACTCAACGCCATCGCCGGCCACGCGCAGATTCTCGAGATGGGCCTCCATGGGCCGGTGACTCCTGGCCAGCAGGAGGCGCTCGAGCGCATCGGGCGGGCGCAGCGCCACCTGCTCGGGCTCATCAACAACGTCCTGAACCTCACCCGCATCGAGACGGGACGCATCGAGTACATGATCCGCCCGGTCCTGGTGACCAGTGTGCTCGCCGACCTGTCGTCGCTGGTGCAGCCGCAGTTCGCGGCGCGGGACATCACGCTCGCGACGCGGCTGCCGGATGGCGACGACGACGCACCGCTCTACGTCGCCGTGGATCGCGAGAAGCTCATCCAGATCCTCACAAACCTCCTCGGCAATGCCGCCAAGTTCACGCCGCCCGGCGGGCGTGTCGAGCTCGCGCTCGTGCGGCACTCCGCCGATCCATCGATGGCGATCATCGAAGTGCACGACAGTGGGCCGGGCATCCCACTCGACATGCTGGAAGCCATCTTCGAACCATTCGTACAGCTCGAGCGCTCGCTGGCGACACCCGCGGAAGGCACGGGGCTCGGCCTCGCCATCAGCCGCGACCTCGCGCGCGGCATGAGCGGCGACCTGCGCGCCGAGAGCGCCCCGGGCTCCGGTGCAACGCTCATCCTCACCCTGCCGCGAGCGACGGTCGAGAGCTGACGGGCTCGGCCACTGGCCGCGGCACCACCATTGCGACTGCACGGTCCGCCATGCCCACCCGTGTTCCACGCCGACCCCCCGTTCCATCACTGCAGTCTCCCACCGAGCTTCGGGCCCGCTACGCGGAGCTCGAATCGGTCGCGGGCGCGCGAGCGCTCGGGATCGCGATCTCCGACCTGGAGACGCAGGCTGACTTCGAGTACCACGGCGACCGATGGTTTCACGCCGCGAGCACGATCAAGCTCGCGGTCCTGATCGGCGTGTATGGCGCCATCCACCGCGGTGATCTGATCCCGCAGTCGCGCGTGCACGTGCGCAACCGATTCCTCAGCGCATTCGACGGGTCTCCCTATCGCGTGCGCATCGATCGGGACGCCAACGCCGAGGTGCACGGCGAGATCGGCCGCACGCTACGCGTATCGGAGCTCGCCGAGCACATGATCACGTCGAGCAGCAATCTCGCCACCAATCTGCTGCTCGACCTGCTGGGACTCGACGTGCTGCAGCAGACGCTCGACCACTTCGGGCTCGACGGGATCGACCTGCGCCGAGGCGTCGAGGACGAGCTCGCGTTCGAGCACGGCATCAGCAACCGCGTCACGGCACGCGGGCTGGTCGGCCTGCTGCGGCTCATCGGCGAGGAGCGCGCTTTCTCTCCGGAGCTGTCGCGCAAAATGGTCGACGTGCTGCACGGCCAGCAGTTCAGGAGCGGCCTTCCGGCAGGCCTGCCGCGTGAGGCACGAGTCGCGCACAAGACGGGTGACATCTCGACAGTCGCGCATGATGCCGGCCTGGTCTACATGCCGAACCGGAAGCCATACGCCATCGCCGTGCTCACCGAGTGGGATCCCTCGGCGACTGGACGCTCCACGACGATCGCCGCGGCGTCGTTCATGGCGTACGCCTCGCTCATCGGAGACCGCGTCGATGACGACTAGCGCCGCGCCGTCGAGCACCTTCCCCCTCCGTCTCGTGGACGGGCGCAGGCTCGAGCGTCGCCATCGCGACGTGCTGCTTCCGGGAGGCGTGCTGTGCGACCACGCGGGCCGAGCGCGAGTGCTGCCGCGCTACTTTTATGAAGTGGAGTCGTGGGCCCAGGCGCGCGACACGTACCTCGCACGGCATTTCACAGTCTCGGAATTCATCCACACGGACGTGCGCGAAGCGCCCGTGCTCCGGATATTCCCGCGGTATGTCCCGTGCGCGATCATGCTGTTGGCGCTCGCACTCGAGCAGCTTCGCGATGCGGTCGGGACGTACGTGTTCGTCGGCGCGAACGGTGGGTATTGCTCGCCTCGACATGCCAGAACGGGAGGCGCGTCGCCACACTGTTGGGGCACGGCAGCCAACATCTATCGCATCGGCGACACGTTCCTCGACACGCCGGAGACCATCCGCCGATACGCAGCGCTCACGCGCGAGATCCTCCCGACGGTCTGGACGCGGCCACTCGGCGACGTGCGCGCGATGACGGATGATCACCTGCACATCGACCTGGGATACGTGATCTCCGTTCCGCGCGAGGCGCCGGGCGAGACGTACAACGTCAAGCTCGACGGGGACCCGTTGTGAAGAAGCCCGCGAAGCTCAGCGACGCGATTCCACGCGGAGCGGCCGGCGAGGCGAGAAGTCTCCCGGCCATCGGCATGGAGGCGGAGTTCGCCACCGTCGTCGATGGCGCGCTCGCCCGGCCGGAAGACGTCTTCGGCTCGCCGCGCGACATCGTGCGCGGACCGCTCGTGCACCGCACGGGGCGCTCCTATCATCTGCACACGGGCGGAGCGGTCTACTTCGACACCGGCGTCATCGAGCTGGCCACGCCGATGATCGAGATCGAGCGCGGTTGCGGCGCACGCGGCACGCGCTCGCTGTGGGAGAGCCTGGCGTTCCTGCGCCGAGAGCTCGACGGATGGGAGCAACGGAACGAGCGCACTGTTCGGCTGGTCGGCTTCAGCGCACATTACAACGTCTCGTTCGACCTCCCGCCATCGGAAGGGGAGCACGGGCGCACCGTCGAGCGTCTTGCCTATCTGCTCACACACGTGCTCGCCGCTCCGGTCATGCTGCTCGCCGCGAATCGCCAGTCGACCGGCATCGGCGTGAGGCCGCGTGGCGATCGCGTGGAAGTCACCGCGGACTTCACCCCCGACGCCGCGCTGATGGCCGCAACGGCTACGCTCATCGTCGGCGTCGTTCGCGCGGTCATGGCGTGGCCCAGCTACCATCTCGAAGAGCTGGCCCGCCACGACATCCCTATCGTGAGCGACTTCGTTCCCCTTCCGCACAGCTCGCGAAAGGGATGGGTGGCCAGTCACGAGAGCTTTCCGGAGAACCCGTTCGAGTGCGACGTGAACAGCGCGACGTGGCGCACGCGAAGTGGCGTGCGGCTCTCACTGCGCGAGATGGCGGCTCGAACGACGCGGGCTTTCTGGGGCTCCATCCGATCGCTGGGCGATCCGTTGTCGCTGCGCTTGATCGGCGCCGTGATGCGGGGCCGCGCGCTGTCGATGCTCGATCTGCGAGAACGTCCCGCCGCATACGACGACGTCGGACGACTGTGCAGCTGGAACGACCTGTTCCCGGTCAGCCTTTTGACGCGCTCGCGGTACGAGCGCGTGCTCGGACACGCCATCTCGGGCCGCCGGGTCCGCATGAATGGCGGATGGCATCGCCCCGTGGGCATGCGGGGATGGACGCACGTCGTCTTTCGCAGCGAGCCAGGTGGCGCGAGAACGGTGTGCTCGCTGCACGAGCTGCTCCCGCATCTCGCGGCATGGGATCGCACCGCCGACGAGACGCTGGCCGCCACCGACTCCACGAAAACCACACGAAGTCCACGCAGCTGATAACCGCGCCCATCAGTGCTGTGCACGCCAGTCGCGCGGGGCGCCCCATCGCGGCATGCACATTGAATGCTTCGATAGCCTGGCATAGACATCGGCCACGCTACCCGCGGAGAGAACACATGTCGGACACTGTGACCCATCGCGAGAGCGACGGCGACATGGCGAAGTACGTCGCCCCCGAGCTGTCGTACCTGCTCGATCGGATCGTCAACGTGTGCTTCATCGGTGCGCCCGATGCTCCCGACCGCGGCTGGACGTTGGTCGACTGCGGGCTGCCCGGATCCGCCTCCAAGATCAAGCGCGCCGCGGCGCGGTTGTTCGGCGAGGGGTCACGGCCGGCGGCCATCGTGCTCACCCACGGCCACTTCGATCACATCGGCGCGGTGCACACACTCGCGCACGAGTGGGACGTGCCGGTCTACGCGCACACGCTCGAGCTGCCCTATCTCACGGGGCAGTCGTCGTATCCACCGCCCGA
>JBDSDB010000158.1:0-16310 GCA_039920785.1 Gemmatimonadaceae bacterium | reverse complement strand
CGGACGGGCGTATCACGACGAGTGTCGACATCCGCCACGAGCCGCTCACGCCAAGAGAGCAACACACACCATGAGCCACGCATGAGTGAGTCGAGCCGTCGCACGACGCCACGGAGCCCGGTGGGGGGACCGCCGTCGAGTTCAGGGCTGCCCGCGCTCGATGCGGGCGCGCGCGCTGCGCTGCTCGAGGGGCGTCACGGCGATCCACATCAGCTGCTCGGCCCTCACGCCGCGACGGTCGGCGGCGCGGCGGGGCTCGTGGTGCGCGTGCTTCAACCAGAGGCGGCGGACTGCGCGGTCGTCGTGCACGGCGTCGTGACGGCGCTCCGGCCGGAGGGAGACGGGTTGTTCGCCGGGTTCATGCCGGGCGCGACACTGCCCTTCCAGTACCACCTCCGCTTCATCGCCGCGGACGGGACGACGTGGGAGCGCGGCGATCCGTACCGGCACATGCCGGCGCTGGGCGACATGGACCTTTATCTGTTCCGCGAAGGGACGCACCGGCGGCTCTGGGAGATGCTGGGGGCGCATCTCGAGGACATGGACGGCGACGAGGGCACGGCGTTCGCCGTGTGGGCGCCGAACGCCGCGCGGGTGAGCGTGGTGGGCGACTGGTGCAACTGGGACGGCCGGCAGTTCCCGATGCGCCGCATGGGCGACAGCGGACTGTGGGAGCTGTTCATCCCCGGTGTGCGCGAGAATGCGATCTACAAGTACGAGCTGCGCACGAAGGACGGCGACCTGCGCGTGAAGACCGACCCCGTCGCCCTCAAGATGGAGCAATCGCCAGCCAACGCGGCGATCGTCGTCTCGGAGCGCGGCTACCGGTGGAGCGACGCCAACTGGATGACCGCTCGCCCGAAGCGCGACTGGGTGCGCGAGCCGATGCTGATCTACGAAGTGCATCTCGGTT
Source organism: Gemmatimonadaceae bacterium (assembly GCA_039920785.1). Classification (GTDB taxonomy): domain Bacteria; phylum Gemmatimonadota; class Gemmatimonadetes; order Gemmatimonadales; family Gemmatimonadaceae; genus AG11. The sequence continues at coordinate 15,397 of JBDSDB010000158.1, read as the reverse complement.
CGTGGGCGCGCGTACCCGAGGAGGGGAACCGCGCGCTGAGCTACCGCGAGATCGCGCCGCGGCTGGCGGCGCACGTGAAGGCGCTGGGCTTCACGCACGTGGAGTTGCTGCCCGTGATGGAGCATCCCTTCTACGGCTCGTGGGGCTATCAGGTCACGGGATACTTCGCTCCGTCGTCGCGGTACGGCGCACCGGACGATTTCCGCTTCCTCGTCGACACCCTGCACCAGGCGGGGATCGGGGTGCTGCTCGACTGGGTGCCCGCGCACTTTCCCAAGGACGACTACGCGCTGCGGCGGTTCGACGGCAGCGCGCTGTACGAGCACGAGGATCCGCGGCTCGGGGAGCATCCCGACTGGGGCACGCTGATCTTCAACTACGGCCGCAAGGAAGTCCGCAACTTCCTCGTCGCCAACGCGCTGTACTGGCTGCACGAGTTCCACATCGACGGGCTGCGGGTAGACGCGGTCGCGTCGATGCTCTACCTGGACTACAGCCGCAAGTCGGGCGAATGGGTGCCCAACCGGTACGGCGGTCGGGAGAACCTGGAGGCGATCGATTTCCTCCGCGAGATGAACGCCGTCGTCGGCGAGGATTCGCCGGGCTGTGTGACGATCGCCGAGGATTCCACCGCGTGGCCCGGTGTGACGCGGCCGACGAGCGAGGGTGGTCTCGGGTTCACCTTCAAGTGGAACATGGGGTGGATGCACGATACGCTCAGCTACTTCGAGCGCGATCCGATCTACCGGCGGCACCATCAGAGCGAGCTCACCTTCGCGATGGTGTACGAGCATAGCGAGAACTTCATCATGCCGCTCTCGCACGACGAGATGGTGCACATGAAGGGGTCGCTGTACGGCAAGATGCCCGGCGACCACTGGCAGAAGATGGCGAATCTCCGCGCGCTGTACGCGTACCAGTTCACGCGGCCCGGCAAGGCGCTGCTGTTCATGGGCAGCGAGTTCGCGCCGCCCGACGAGTGGAACCACGACCAGTCGCTCGACTGGCACCTGCTCAACGATCCGACGCGCTCCGCGATGCGCGACTACCTGACGCGGTTGGCGCACGTGTACCAGATGCTGCCCGCGTTGTGGCAGAGCGACTGCGATCCGCGCAGCTTCGAGTGGATCGACACCGGCGACGAAGCGCATTCGGTGCTGTCCTATCTGCGCCGGTCGGGCGACGCGCACGTGATCGTCGTGCTCAACCTCACGCCGACGCCGCACACGCGCTATCGCATCGGCGTGCCCGAGTCGGGGACGTACGTGCGCGCGCTCGGCAGCGACGACCCGGAGTGGGGCGGCAGCGGGTTTGGTGCGCCGCAGCGCATCTCGGCCGACGACGTGCCCTATCATGGGCGACGCTACTCGCTGGAGGTCGCGCTTCCTCCGCTGTCGGCCCTGATCCTCGTGCCCGAACGCGTGGCGCCCGCCGCGCTGACCGCGTTCTGATTCAGGCATCGCCACCAGTACGTCCCGATCCTCGATGTCCGAACATCTCGTGACCACCGATCGTCCCGTCCTCCGTCGTCTCGCTGACCGATTGGGGATCGCGACCTCGTACCTGGACCAGTCCGGGGGCGAGGAGCGCATCACGAGCGACCTGACGCGCGAGCGCCTCCTCGCCGCGATGGGGATCGACGGAAGCTCGGAGCAGCGCGCGGCGGCCGCGCTGCGGACGCTGCGCCGCCAGACGAAGCACCAGTGGATCGCGCCGGTGCGCGTGGTGCGCCAGCGCAGCCGCGCGGTGCGGCGCGTGGTCGTACGCCTGCCGACGCTGCACGTGCACGAAATCGCCTGGACGCTCACCCTCCGCACGGAGGAAGGGGTGGCCTTGTCCTGGCGCGGCACGATCCCGGGCGGATACGCACGCCGCGTCGAGCTCGCGCTGCCGCAGGTGCCGCCGCTCGGCTACCACGACCTCACGATCGAGCTCGATGCGGACGGGCGACGCCTCGCCGCGACGCAGCGGCTGATCGTGGTGCCGTCGCGCTGCACGCCGCCCGAGGCGAAGCTGCATGGCCGGCGCGCGTTCGGGATCACGGCGAACCTGTACACCGTGCGCAGTGAGCGGAACTGGGGCGCCGGCGACGTCGGCGACCTGACGACGCTCGCCGAATGGACGGCGCACGCGGGCGGCGCGTTCGTGGGCGTGAATCCGCTGCACGCGCTGCGCAACGAGGGATACGACGTCAGCCCGTACTCGCCCATCACGCGGCTGTTCCGCAACCCGCTCTATCTCGAGGTCGAGTCGGTACCGGAGCTGGCGTACGATGCGGAGTCTCGCGACCGGATCGGCGCTCCCGATTTCCAGGCGGAGCTCGCCGAGCTGCGCGGCGCGCACATGCTCGACTACGCGCGCATCATGGCCATCCGCGCTCCGGTACTGGCGTCGCTGCACCGCGTGTTCGTTCAGCGCGAGTGTGTGCCGCACACGTCGCGCGGGCGCGCGTACACGGCGTTCATGGCGCGCGAGGATCCGCAGCTCACGCAGTTCGCCACGTTCATGGCCATCTCCGAGCGCGAAGGGCCGGATGCGCGGCAGTGGCCCGAGCCGCTGCGGGACGCGAACAGCGAGGTCGTGACCGCGCTGCGCCACGAGCTCCTCGAGCGCGTGGACTTCCATCGCTGGATCCAGTTCGAGATCGACCGCCAGCTCGGCCGCGCGGCGGCCGACGCCGCCAACGCCGGCCTGACGCTCGGCGTCTACCAGGACCTCGCCGTGGGCTCGGCGCCGTCGGGGAGCGACGTCTGGGCCAACCCTGGGCTGTTCGTTCCCGGCGCCACCGTGGGCGCCCCGCCCGACATGTACTCCGACGAGGGGCAGAATTGGGGCCTGCCGGCCATCGACCCGCACGTACTGCGCGCGACGGGCTACGACTACTGGGTACGCCTGCTGCGCGCCGGCTTCCGGCACGCGGGCGCGCTGCGCCTGGATCACGCGCTCGGACTCTTCCGCATGTTCTGGGTGCCGCTCGGCGAGTCGGCGCGCGAAGGGACGTTCGTGAAGTCGTTCGCCAACGACCTGTTCGGCATCCTCGCGCTGGAGAGCGTGCGCCACGGTTCATTGGTCGTGGGCGAGGATCTGGGGACCGTGCCGCCCGAGGTGCCCGCCGTGCTCGCGAAGTGGGGCGTGCTCAGCTCCAAGGTGCTGGTGTTCGAGCGCAACTTCCACACGGGCCGGTTCCGTGCCGCAGCCGACTACCCGCGACTCGCGTTGGCCACGGTGGACACGCATGACCTGCCGCCGCTGGTGGGCTGGCTGGAACAGCGCGACCTCACCCTGCGCAGCGAGGTCGGAGACCTCGTGGACCCCGAGCAACAGCGCGCCGCGCGCGAGTCGCGCACGAGCGACCGCTCCGCGCTGATCGAGATGTTGATCGACGCGGGGCTACTCCCGCACTCGGCGCGCGAGACCATCCACTCTGAGCCGTTGATCGCGGCTCTGCACAGCTTCATCCGCTCCGCGCCGTCGGCGCTCGTCGGGCTCTCGCTCGACGACCTCGCGCGCGAAGCCGAGCCGGTGAACATCCCCGGCATCTGGCAGGACAAGTACCCGAGCTGGTCGCGACGGATGCGCGAGACGGTGGAGAAGCTGCTGACGGATCCGAGCACCACGACCATGCTCGGCGTGGGTGCGACCGACGGTGAGGGGTGAGGGGTGAGGAGCGGGTGCGCCATCGGATCGCTATGGGACGAAACGCGACTCGCGATCGGGTCGTCGGCGCCGGCATGGCGGTGCCAGCTGAGTGGGCTCACAAATGTTGCACGCAATTGTTGCTCGTGATTGTTGCGAAGGGACGGAGTGAATCGTGAGTCGTCCTTTCAATGCCACACGGTTGCGTAGCGGGGGCCGCATCCTGTACGATTCCAGAATCCACTGCTGGCCGGCGCTTCCTACTTCTGCTCCCCCTTCGTCTGCCGGCCGGTCCCGTCCATTGAATCGACGTGGCGGACCCTTAGAATTCTCTACTGCACCGCCACCGTCGGATACAACACGACGAGACCAGCGCTCGAGCGCGAAGCTTGGCTTCGATCAGAGCGCGTTGTCGTCCGTCGCCGCGACACTTGGATGAGGCTTTCATGACGTTCACGACCACGCGATCCACCGTCGCGTATTTTTCGATGGAGATCTGTCTCGAGCAGGCGATCCCCACCTACAGTGGCGGTCTCGGCGTGCTCGCCGGTGACACGCTGCGCTCCGCCGCCGATCTCGGCGTACCCGTGGTCGCGGTCACGTTGCTGCATCGCAAGGGCTATTTCGTCCAACATCTGGACGCCACGGGGCAGCAGACCGAGACCCCGGTGGACTGGTCGCCGGAGACGGTGCTGGAGCCGGTCGCCGCCCGCAGCATGGTGAGCATCGAAGGGCGCGAGGTGCAGGTACGCGCCTGGAAGTACGTGGTGCACGGCGTGCGCGGGCACGAGGTGCCCGTCTATCTGCTCGACACGAACCTGCCGGAGAACTCCGAGTGGGATCGCGCGCTGACCGACACGCTCTACGGGGGCGATGAGCACTACCGCCTCTGTCAGGAGATCGTCCTCGGCATGGGCGGCGCGGCGCTCCTGCAGGCGCTCGGCTGCGAGGCGGCGACCTACCACCTCAACGAGGGGCACTCGGCGCTGCTCACCCTGCAGCTGCTGGAGCGCGAGCTCGACGGGCGGCAGCACTTCGAAGTGAACGACGGTGACCTGGAAGGGGTGCGGCGGCGGTGCATCTTCACGACGCACACCCCGGTGCCGGCGGGCCACGACAAGTTCCCCCTGGAGATGGTGCGGCACGTGCTCGGCGAGCAGCGCATCAAGCTGCTCGATGGCTGCGGCGGCATCCACGAGGGGATGTTGAACATGACGCATCTCGCGCTGAGCCTGACGCGGTTCGTCAACGGCGTGGCGATGCGGCATCGCGACGTGTCGCGAGGGATGTTCCCCGAGTACCCGATCAATTCGATCACCAACGGCGTGCACGCCACGACGTGGACCGCGCCGGAGTTTGCCGCGCTGTTCGACAAGCGGATGCCGGAGTGGCGGCGCGACAATCTGTACCTGCGGTATGCCGTCGGCATACCGCTTCAGGAGATCCGCGAGACGCATGCGGCGAGCAAGCGCACGCTGCTCGACGAGATCGCGCGCCGCACCGGCGTGCAGCTCGATCCGACGGTGATGACGATCGGCTTCGCGCGCCGCGCGACGCCATACAAGCGCGCGGACCTGATCTTCTCCGACCTCGACCGGCTGACGTCGATCGCGCGGACCGTGGGGAAGATCCAGATCGTGTTCGGCGGGAAGGCGCATCCGCACGATGGCGGCGGGAAGGACCTGATCCGGCGCATCCACGGCGCGAGCGAGCGGCTCGGTGATCTGGTGCGCGTGGTGTACGTGGAGAACTACGAGATGGCGTTCGCGCTCCAGATGGTGGCGGGCGTCGATCTCTGGCTCAACAACCCGATGAAGCCGCTCGAGGCCTCGGGCACGAGCGGGATGAAGGCGGCGATCAACGGTGTGCCGTCGTTCTCCGTGCTCGACGGCTGGTGGGTGGAAGGTCACGTCGAAGGAGTCACCGGCTGGTCGATCGGGGGACCCGACGCCGAGGGTGATCCGGCGCGCGACGCGGTGGATCTCTACATCAAGCTCGAGCGCGTGATCCTACCGCTGTTCTACGGGCTGCCGTTCGCGTACGCCGAGGTGCAGCGCGCGGCGATCGCCCTGAACGGCAGCTTCTTCAACACGCAGCGGATGGTACGGCAGTACGTGCACAACGCGTACTTCCCCGACGGGGTGCCGGCCGAAGTGATCACGGAGGCGACGGCCCTGCTCTGACCGAGGCGAAGATGCCCGAGCGCGCGAGCCATCCGTTCGACCTGCTCCTCGCTCGGCATCTCTTCGCCGCCGGACTCGCGATGGCGATGGCCGTGCGGCTCGCGCTGCATCTCCTCGGGCCCGGAGACCGCGCCGATCGGTTCCCCGTCGCGTTCCTCGGTGCGCTGACGCTGGTGCTCGTGATCCTTGCCGTCGCGCGGCGCGCCGGCGTGCAGTGGCGCCGCGTGTTCGGCCCAGGCCTGACGCGCGCATCGCTGCCCCTGCTCGCCTCGGCGGTGCCGGTCAACATCCTCGTGATCCTGATGTTGATCTCGGGCGGATCGTTCCTGATCTACCTGCCGCTCTCGTACGTGATGCCGGAGTTCGTCGAACGCTGGCTGCTCAGCGTGCCGGCGGGGTACCTCGTCAAGTCGCCGGAGCAGCTGGCGCGTCTCGTAGTGCTCGCCGTCGTGATCGCGCCGGTGGTGGAGGAGGTGCTGTTTCGCGGCCTGCTCATGCAGCGCTGGGCGCGTCGCTGGGGGACGCTCAACGGAGTGCTCGTCAGCTCGGCGCTGTTCGCGTTCGGGCACAACGAATGGGTCGGCCACTTCGTGTCCGGTGTTCTCTTCTCCGTGCTGTATCTGCATACGCGGCAGCTCTGGGTCCCCATCGCGGCGCACGCGCTGAACAACTTCATCGCGATCGTGCCGCTCGGCCTGTACGAGCTGAATCATCCGCCGAAAGCCACCTCGATGACACTGGTTCAGCTCGAGGCCGAGATCCCGTCGGCGGTGCTCAAGCTCGCGCTAGGCATCGCCCTTCTCGCGATGTACGTCCATCTCTACTGGCCAGCCGACAGGCTGCGCGCCGCGCTCACCGGCCCGCTGCCGTACGACGTCAACGCCCCCGTCTGACCCGCGTCACGGCGCCGCCAGCTCGGTCTCACCGGTCTCCACCTCGGTCTCGTAGTCTTCCGTCTTCCGCACGGCGCGAAGCACCGTGTTGCCGGCCGCGAGGGCACCGAGGAGGATGTAGATGTAGAAGGTGTAGAAGCGCCACCAGATGAGGGCAGCGGCAAAGAGCTGCGCGGGAATCGCCCCGCCGAGCGCGGCGCGGAACGCCATCTCCACAGCGCCGCCGCCGCCGGGTGCCGGCACGACCGCCGCACCGTAGAGGAAGCCGAGCGGCCAGAGCGCGAGCGGAGCGAGCGGCACGGTGGGGACACTCGTGAGGACGAGCGCCGGCAGCACGGTGAGGCGGATCCCGACGTGCACCACCGACGCGAGGAAGGCGTAGATGGCCGGCCGGGGGTCGACGTGCTCCACCGAGTCGATCGTCCCGCGGAGCTTGAGCAGCGCCTTCTGGATCGTGCGCCAGCGACCACCGCGCAGGCGCAGCCGAACCGCCCAGGGAGGCGGTGGTCCGTGCGCATTGCGCCGCGAGAGGAATACGGCGAGCCCTCCGATGCCGAGGATGACCGCGGCATAGCCACCCACCATGCTCACGAGTGTGGGAACGACGGCGCCGGCATGGCGGAACACGATCGCCACCGCGAGCACGACGGCGGCGAGCGAGAAGACCTCGAGGAAGAGCTCCGCGTACAGGATCACCAGCACGCTCGACGCGGGCAGCTTCGTCTCCGACAGAATGAAAAAGCGCGCGGGCTCGGCGCCGCTCCGCGCGGGCGTAATCGCGGCGGCGAAGTCTCCGCCGAGACAGGTGCGCGCGGCGGTGCCGAGCGAGATCCGGATGCCGGCCGCCTTGGCGCTCCAACGGATCTTGAGCGATCGGGCGAGGATTTCGATGAAGACTGCACCCAGCGCGAGAAGGTGCGCACGCGGCGGGAGCAGGAGCGAGGCGCCTTGCTGCGACCAGCCGTTGACCATGTACAGCGAGACGCCGATCGTCGCCACGAAGGAGAGGATCGTGAGGACCCAGCGATTGCGGGTCATGCGGCGGGCGTGCTCTGCATCGTGAGAATCTAGGGTGCCGGCCCGGCACTGGCCACGAGCGCCACGCTCGACCGGCCCGCGCGCCTCAGGATTTGCGCGCGACGAGTGAACGCGTGGGCGGAAAGATCGTCGGCACGAGCGCGAGTCGTTCGACGACGCAGCCGTGCTTCCGCAGCTCGCGTGCATACTCGCCGACGTGGGCGATGTCGAGGATGCCGACGCGCCCGCCCGGCCGGAGCACCCGGACGATCTCGGAGATGGCGACGGCTCGATCGGCGGCAGTCGGCACATTGTGGATGGCGAGGCTCGACACCACCGCGTCCATGCTGGCGTCGTCGAACGGCAGCCGGCGCATGTCGCCGTCGCGCACCTCGACGCGGTCGGCCACGCCCTCGAGCGCGGCGTTGTCGAGCGTGGCCTGCGCACGGTTCGCGGCCTGGTCCTTCTGCGACCAGAGGTCGATCCCGACGGCGCGTCCACGCGGCAACCGCCGCGCGGCGCCGAGCAGCATGAGGCCGTGTCCACAGCCCACGTCGAGCACCGTCTCGTCGCCGCGGAGCGCGAGCCGGTCGAGCAGAGCGTCGCGTGCGCGCAACTTGCCCCAGCGGCTGCTGGCGATCATCAGCAGCGCCGTCCACGCGAACGACCCGCCCATCCATGCGAAGGCGCTGGCCAGGCCCGCGCTGCCGGCACCTCGCAGCCGCACGAGCGCCGCGCCGGCCGACAGGAGAACACCAGCGAGCAGCGCGAACAGCTTCACCATGCGGGGCGCGTCGAGACCGTAGTCGGCTCGCCGTGAAGAGGATGGTGTGCCGGATGTCGAGTCGCTCATGCGAGACGGTCGTGGATATGGTGAAAGTGGACGACCAGGCCCAACTTACGGCGCCATCCCCGAGTCTGCATCTTCTCTCTCCTCGCGCGCGCATGTTTGAGGTCGCCCACGAAAAACTCCGGCCCGTGCTCGAGCGCCGCGACCATGGCTTCCGCTGGCGCGGGCGGGACATCTCGCGCATCGAGGGATTGAGCGACGCCGTGTTCGGATTCGCCATCACGCTGCTCGTCGTGTCGCTCGAGGTGCCGAAAACGTTCGCGCAGCTGCGCGAGATGATGCACGGCTTCTTCGCCTTCGCGATCTGCTTCGTGCTGCTGCTGATGATCTGGCACGCGCAGTACATCTACTTCCGCCGCTACTCGCTGGACGACGGAAAGTCGTTCGCGCTCAACGCGGCGCTACTGCTCGTCGTCGCGTTCTACATCTACCCGCTCAAGTTCCTGTTCTCGTCGATGATCAACGCGGTCACCGGCTACCAATCCATGGAGAACGGCATTCCGATTCCCGGGATGACACGGGCGGAATGGAGCAGCCTGATGATGATCTACGGCGTGGGGTTCATCGGGCTGTACGTGATCTTCGCGCTCCTGTACCTGCACGCGTACCGGCTGCGCGACCAGCTCGACCTGAACGCGATGGAAGCGTACGAGACGCGTGGCGTGGTGCAGGAGAACGTGCTCATGATCGGCATCGGCGTACTCGCGGTGGTGCTGGCGTGGCTCGGCAAGCCGTCGCTTTCGGGGATCAGCTATGCGCTCATCGGCCCGCTGCAGACGGGGCTCGGCATGCGGCACGGCAAGCGGCGCCGCGAGCTGGTCGCCCAGATGAACGCCGCGACCGGTTGAGCCGGTTCGCGTCGCGCCCGCGCGACGCGCATCAATGACTGTCGTCGGCGCCCAACCGTCCGAGCCGCCAGCCGTCGAGCGCGGAGGCGAGCATCGCGCGGAAGCGCGCGTCGAACACCGATTCCGAGAAGGCTTCCGCGTGCTCTCGCAGCTTCGCGGAATCCCAGCATCGTGCCTGAACCGCTTGAAGCGCCTTGCCGAGCGACTCGCTCGTTGCCTCGTGAAAGAGCACGCCCGTCTCGCCGTCACGAACCGTGTCGAGCGCTCCCCCTCGCGCGTACGCCACCACGGGCCGCCCCGACGCGTTGGCTTCGATGGGCGTGAGGCCGAAGTCCTCCTCGCCAGGCAGAATGAAAGCACGGCACGTCTCGAACAGCATCGTCACCTCACTGTCCGGCAGCCGGCCGGCGAAACGGACCGTCGGCCCCGCGACGCGCTCGAGCATCGCACGCTCGGGGCCCGCGCCCACGACGACGAGCGGCAGCCCGAGCGCAGTGCAGGCGCGCACTGCGAGGTCGATCCGTTTGTACGCGTTGAGGCGAGACACGACGAGAAAGAAATCACCGGCCGGCCGATCGTGGCGGAAGCGCTCCACATCGATGGGCGGGAAGACGAGGTCGCTGCCGCGGCCGTAGCTGCTCCGGATGCGGTGCGAGACCTCGGTGGAGTTGGCGACGAAGCGATCCACGGTGCGAGATGTCCGGACATCCCACTGGCGCAGCATCGGAAGCGTGAACCGCGCGGCGGTCCGCGCCGCCGGGCTCAGCGCCGACCGGTTCACGTACGCGTCGAAGTTCCACGCCCAGCGCATCGGGGTGTGGCAGTAGCAGACGTGCAGAGCGCCCTTCGGAACGCGCACCCCCTTCGCCCACGCCGAGCTACTGGAGATCACGACGTCGTAGCCGCGCAGATCGAACGACCGCACCGCCATCGGATAGAGCGGCATGTACGAGCGGAAATATCGGCGCCAGTTCGGCAGCCGGCGCATCCACGACACGCGCACGTCCGCCGTGGCGAACGACGGGTGCACGAGGCGCGGATCGAACAGCGTCGTGAAGATCGGCGCCTCCGGGTACATGCGGTGCAGCACCTCGACGACGCGCTCCGCTCCGCCAGCCTGGTTCAGGTAGTCGTGGACGATGGCGACCTTCACGACGCCACCTCGGCGAGCACGCGGCCAACGCCGGCTAGCATCGCCTCGCGCGAGAAGCGGAGGCGCGCGTGCGCGGCGCCGCGGCGCGCCAGCTCGGCGACGCGCGCCGGATCTCGGCGCAGCGCGTCGAGCGCCTCGGTGAGCGCGCGCGCGTCGCCCGGCGCGACGAGCACTCCCGTCTCGCCATCGGTCACCACTTCCGGCACGCCGCCGGCGCGTGTCGCCACCACGGGCCTGCCGGCGAGCATCGCCTCCACCAGCACGCGTCCGAACGGCTCGGCGAGCACGGACGCATGCACTACGACGTCGCACGCCGCGAGGAGGCGCGGCACGTCGTCGCGCGCGCCGAGCATGTGTACGCGGCCCGCGTACGACGGCAGCTCCGAGCGCGAGCGAAGTTCCGCCTCGTACGGCGCCTCGCCGCTGAACAGCGCGCCGCCGACGATGAGCGCGTGCACGTTGGGCATCCGGGCGATCGCGTCGAGGAGCACGGTCTGCCCCTTCCACGGATGCAGCCTGCTGAAGATGCCGACGAGGAAGACATCGCCCGCGATCCCCAGCTCGGCGCGCACGGCCGCGCGCGTGCCGGAGGCCAGGCCGTCGTACGGCGCGGGATCGATCCCGTTGTGTACCACGGAGACGAGCGCACGCCGGCCGCCCGCGTGCACGAAGGCGTCGCCGGTGGCGTGCGAGTTGGCCACGACGCGCGCCGCGCCCCAGTTGGCCGCCGTCACCATGACGCGCACGTTCGTGCGGCTGAAATGGCCGTCGCCAAGGATGTCGCGGAGATGCCAGATCACCGGCTTGCGCGCGATGGCGCCGGCGAGTGCGGCGACGAGGAACGACTTGGGAGAGTTGGCATAGAGCAGGTCGAACGACCTCGCGGTCCGCGAGAGCCGATACGCCAGCCGACATGTGGCGACGAGCGCGCCGATGGCCGGCACGCGGCTGGATTTCTTGACCTCGCGCAGCGCCGCGCCACCGGCCAGCCGGATGATCCGCACGCCGCGCGACGCGAGCGCGATCGCGTACGGGCCGTCCTCGAGGAGCGCGATCGCCCCGGTCGCCCGGTGCGCCTCGGCGATGTCGAGCAGCGAGTGCTGCGCGCCTCCCATGACACCCGTGTGATCGACGAACAGCACCGACGTCGCAGTGCTCATTGGCGGGCCAGCTCGTACACGTCGCGAACGCGCGAGGCGATCACGGGCCAGTCGAAGCGCTCGCGCGTGAACTGTGTGCACATCGTCGCCGACGGCAAGGGGATCGCACCCAGCAGCGCGGCGGCGAGCGTGTCGCCGATGTGCACCGCGCTCACCGATTCCGTCACGAGCTGCGGCGCGAACGGGGCGACGACGTCGATGAGCCCACCGACCGGAGTGACGACGCACGGCGTGCCGGCCGCGAGCGACTCGACGGTGATCAGGCCGAATCCCTCGAGCACGGCGGTGGGCACCACGCTGAGGTCGGCCGCGCGATAGGCGAGCGGAAGACCGGCGTCGGGCACGAACCCCAGCAGCCGGACGGTGTCGCCCAGACCGAGCGTCGCGATCTGCGCCTCGAACTCGGCGCGGAGCGGACCGGTGCCGGCGATGAGGACGAGTGCGTCCGGCACACGGCGGCGAAGCGCCACGCATGCCTCGATGAGCGCATCGATTCCGACGCGCCTCACGAGCCGCCGCACGCACAACACCGTCGGCCGGTCGGCCGGCCAGCCGAGCGCTTCGCGGCATTCGGCACGCGATTGCGAAATCGCGAAGCGCGCGACGTCGACGCCGCCCGGAATGACGTGGATGCGGTCGCGCGGCACTCCGAACTGCTCGGCGAGGACGTCGCGGAACGCGCCTGAGAGCACGATGGCGCGAGCGGCGCGACCGTAGACCGTGCGCTCGACGAACTGCTTGGCCATCACCGTCCACGGCGGCGCCCCTTCTACGCGCGACTCCTCGCCCCACGGTCCCTGGAAGTGCACGACCAGCGGATGATCGCCGAGCTGGCCGAGCAGCGGGAAGACGTTCTGCGCGAAGTGAGACACGACCAACGCATCCGGGTGCGCGCGCAGCCACATCAACGCGGCGCGGCGCAGCGCCTGCATGCGCGGCAGTGCCGGCATCGTGCAGGGCGCGAACGCCGAGACGATGCCACCCGACGCGCGCTCGACGTCCGGGCTCCCGATGACGAGGCCATGAAGCTCGACACCGGACCGCGCGAGCTCGTCGATCAGGCTCGCGTACACGCGATTGAGTCCGCCGGGCTGCTCGCTGAACCAACCCATCCCGATCTGAAGCGTCTCGAGCGGCGGTGCGGCCGCGCGGGGAGTCGGGAGCGCGGTCATCGCACGCTTCCAGTCGCGCGCGCGCCGTCGAGCGGATTCGCGGCAGGAACAGGCTCGTCGAGCGCGATGCGCGCCCAGAGCTCGAGGACGAGGAGCGTCCAGATCTGCTGGCTCCAGTCGCGCCGTCCGTCCACATGCTCGGCGAGGAGCCTGCGCACCGCGTCGGGCGACAGCCAGCCGCGGTCGTGCGCGCGCGGGCAGTCGAGCAGGGCGGCCGTGTACGGCGCGAGGTCGCCACGCAGCCAATCGGCTACCGGCATGACGAACCCGCGCTTGCGCCGATAGAGCACGGAGCGCGGAACGTATCGCTCGGCCACGCGCTTGAGCAGGTACTTCGTCGTGTAGCGACGAAGCCGGAGGGACGTCGGCAGCGTCGCCGCGTACTCGAGGATCTCGCGCCCCAGAAAGGGCGCGCGCGTCTCGAGCCCGTGGGCCATCGCGGAGGTGTCCGCCTTGGCGAGTAGCTGATCTGGAAGGTACGTGACGAGGTCACCGTAGAGCGCGCGGTCCACGTCGTCGCTGGCCTCGGCGCGTGCCCACGCGTCCTGATAGAGCGTGTCGGGATTCGAGGCGCCGAGCGCGCCGAGCAGGGAAGGGGAGTACGCGTCGGAGCGAAGGGAGCGGAAGGCGCGATCGTACACGAACGATTCGGCGGCCGATCCGCGTCCGGCACGCGCGAGCAGCGAGAGCTTCCGGAGCAGCGCGCCCGAGGCGCGCGTGCCTGCCTCCTCGCCGAATGCGTCGCCGAGCAGGCGGCGCGCGGGCGCGGGCACGAGAGTGCGGTACCTGGACGCGGCGCGCGCGATCATCGGTCGCGCGTAGCCACCGAACACCTCGTCCGCGCCGTCACCGACGAGCGCCACCGTCATGGTGCGCCGCGCCGCACGGGCCATGTAGTAGTTCGGCACGATGGAGACGTCGGCGAGTGGCTGGCCGTACTGCGCGACGATGGCCGGCAGCTCGTCGGTGAGATCGGGCGTGAGCACCTCCTCGTGCAGCCGCACGCCGTACTGCGCTGCGACCACGCGCGCGCGCGGCCGCTCGTCGAACGCCGGATCGTCGAACCCCATCGTCACCGCGTCGATCGGGCGGCCCGCCTCCTGGCTCGCGAGCGCGGTGATCAGGCTCGAGTCCACGCCGCCGGAGAGCAGCGTGCCGGTTGGCACGTCGCTGCGCAGCCGCTCGGACACGGAGCGTCGGACCATCTGGTCCAGCGCATCGAGTGCGTCGCGCTCGCTCACGCGCCGCTTGGGCGTGAAGGTGAGATCCCAGTAGCGCGAGACGCGCAGCTCGCCGTTGTCTGGTGTGAAGACGAGGGAGTGGGCAGGGGAGAGCTGCGCCGACCCGTCGAACATCGCGAGCGGCGCGGGCACCGCCTGGTAGGTGAGGTACGCGTCGAGCGCGCGAAGATTGACCGTCGGCGTGCCGCCGCGAAGGTGCATCAGCGCCGAGAGCGTCGACGCGAACGAGAGACCGCCCTCGTGCTGCGCGTAGAAGAAGGGCTTCTCGCCCAGCCGATCGCGCGCGGCGTACAACGTGCGCGCGTCCGCGTCCCAGATGGCGATGGCGAACATGCCGTCCAGCCGCTCGAGCAACCGATTCCAGCCCCACACGCGGAAGCCGTTGAGGATCACCTCGGTGTCGCCGGTGGATCTGAACGCCACCGATCGCGCCAGCTCCGCGCGCAGCTCGACGAAGTTGTAGATCGCGCCGTTGAACACGATGACGTGGCGTCCGTCGGCGCTCGTCATGGGCATGTGCCCCGCGGGCGAGAGATCGAGCACGGCGAGCCGCCGGGATCCGAGACAGGCGGCATCGTCGGTCCAGAGGCCGGCGTCGTCCGGCCCGCGAGCGATCATCAGCTCTCGCGCCGACCGCACGCGATCTTCGAGAGCGCGCGACTGCGGCCCGCAGTGACCGATGATGCCGCACATGGTCAGCGCACCGCCAGCGCGGGAGCCGGCGCCGACACTCGTCCGCGCGAGTACGCCGCGTGCTCGATCGCCTCGAGGTAGACGTCGCGGTACTCGCCGGCGATCGCCGTCCACGCGTAGGCGCGCGACCGCTCGACGCCGGCCGTGGCCAGGCGCGCGCGCGCGGGCGCGTCGCTCAGCAGCGCGAGCAGCGCGTCGGCGAAGGACGGATCGTCCGCCAGCATTCCGAAGCGACCGTTGCCGAGCAGTTCGTTCGCGCCCTGGTTGGGCGACGCGAGCACCGGAGTGCCGCTCGCCATCGCCTCGAGATATGGGATGCCGAATCCCTCGTACGTGCTCGGCAGTGCGAACACCCAGGCCTCGCGGTACGCCCGTGCCAGCGACTCGTCGTCGGGGAAGCGGTCGTACAGAACCTGCGGATGCGGCGGCGGCTCGCGGTCGGCGATGAAGTGGAGCTCGACGTCGGGCCGCAATGGAGCGATCTGCTCCACGAACAGCTCGTACAGCCAGCGCCCGCGCTTCCGCCCTTCCCACGTGCCGACGTACAGGAT
>JBDSDB010000157.1:0-36585 GCA_039920785.1 Gemmatimonadaceae bacterium | reverse complement strand
ATAGGGCCGCGCGTTGTCGTTGGTGACGAGCGCCAGGGCGTCGCGCGACAGGCTCGCCGTGACGCGGTCGTCCGCGAGGAGTGCCGCGCTGTCGAGCAGCGTACCCGCGCGGAGGAACTGCGACGCGTAGTACGCAGTGGTCGCGCGCGTCAGTGCGCGGAGCAGCGCATCATCCTCGCGCCACCCGAGCGCCATCGTGAAATCGCCGCGCGCGAGCGCCTCACGCAGCCGCAGCTGCGGCCGCGCGATTCCGTCCGGACCCAGGTCGTATCCACCGAGCGTCGAGCGAATCGTCGAGCACGCGCTCACGCTCGACGAGGTCAGCGCCAGCGCGACGATGAGCGCCGCACGCTGAAGCGATCGAGCCTTGCGAGCCCTCAGAGTGAGGCGCATCGGGCCACCGTGAAAGGGCCCGTCAGCGGGCACGTCTATCGAGTACCACGATCCGCTCGTGGGCCTGGACGATCGCGGCCGCGAGCTTCGCGTTCGCATTTCCCACCGCGTCGATCTTCTGGATCTCGAGCTGGTTCAGGAACAGCTTGTAGCGCAGCTGCGCCTCGATGGGGCGCAACAGCTTGTCCAGCGACGTCGCCATCTTGTACTGCACCTCGGCGTCGGCCTGGTTCACGACACTCGCACGGTCGTAGCGGTCGAGCGCTCCGGTGAAGTCGCCGGCGGCAGCCAGCGCGTCGCCTTCCTTGACGAGCGCCGCGGCGCGCGCGCGGTTCGCGTCCGACACGTCCGCGACGCTGCTCACCGTACGCAACCCCTGCGGCTCGCGATACGTCAGGCTCTCCACCGTGCCCCCCGCAAGCTGCACGAGCACCACGGGCGCCACTGCGTCGCGCGGGCTCGCGTCCAGGTCGCGCGGAGCCAGCACGCTCACCCCACCGCTGCGCCGCGTGGACCACGCGAGATCGGTCGTTCGCGTTGCGGCGAGCACCTGCGCCTCGGTCATGCCGATCGCGATCTCGCCGCGCCCGAGCGCCGCGCAGACCGAGGGACCGCAGCTGGCGAGCGCCACTGCGGCGATCGAGTCGCGACGCTCGCGCCCTTCGATGCGCGCGTCGAGCGCCTGCGTCGTTGCCGCGTCCATCGTCTTCATCGGCGCCTCGATCCGCTCGCCGTTTCGCATCAGCGCGATCGGCTCTTCGTTGATGCGCTTCGGGTTGGCGCACGCCGCCAGTGCCGTGATGAACAGCGTTGGCGCGAGCTGTGGAATTCGGGAAGTGGACATCGTCATCTCTCCAGGTGGTGAGAGCTGGTATGGAGTGCGGAGCGAGCGTCAGAGCCCGAAGCGGGCGCGCTCGACGTACTTCTTGATCTTGTGCTGCCCGACCCAGACCTTCGCGTTCGTCTCCAGATCGATGAGCGACGCGTCTACCTGGTAGAACACCACCCGCTCTCGCCCGTCCACGTCCTCGATCGCCTGCACCTCACCCGCGAGGACGTATCGCGCACCGAGCTCCTGGCCCTGCTTGGTGCGCGTGTCGGCGCGCGCGTACTGCTGCTGGTCCTTCCGCTCCCCGCGCAGCTCGTCCCGTTGGTCGCCGGAGGCGACGACCCGCGCCGCACCCGTCGTGAGCAGCGCCCGCTCGATGTCCTTCACGAATGTCCCTACCGCGATGTGCTCGGCCGTGTGGTTGCCGAAGCGTCCGATCACCACCGCCGGCGCCTCGCCGCCGTGCGTGTCGGCATACCGCTTCGCCCATCCGGCGGAGAGCGTCTGCTCGATGATCTGGTTCGCCACGAGGCGCGAGTCGGTGTCGTTCCAGCGGCCCGACAGGTCGGTGACTGCGGTGGGCTCGATGCGCGTGACGCGCTTGCTCACGCAGGCGCCGGCACCGAGGAGAAGGAAGACGCCGACGACCAGGCGTCCGGTGCGGAACTGCATGTGTGGCCGTGTCATGTGGTGGGCTCCGGAGAGTGCGAGAGTGCACTGCGCCACAGGGCACGCCGTACACCAATCGCGGCGCACGCCGCAACCGTCTGTCGGACAACGACTTGCCAGTTGCTCCGCCGGACCCGGTGTCCACGGGCGAGGACGCGCCTGTTTCACTTCTGGTGGACAGCTATCCCTGACTCGACGCCGTGCGCTACTTTCCCCGCATGGTCGACTCTGGTGACGACGACGAGTGGACGGAGGACGAGATCGAATCGGAGTTTCCGCTTGGCGACGGCAACGCCGAGACGGAGGCGTTCGTCGAGTGCCCGTACTGTGGGGAGTCGAACGAAATCGCACTCGATCCCGGCAGCGGAAGCGATCAGGAGTACGTGGAGGACTGCCAGGTCTGCTGCCGCCCCTGGCTCATGCACGTGCGTTACACGCGCGACGGCACGGCTGAGATCGAGGTGATCCGGTCGGACTCATGATCGCGGAGTCGTGAGCTGCCGACCACAGGCGCTGGGTGATTCTCGCGGAGGCGCGGTGGGCGCGGGGACTACAACTCCAACCGCAACCGCCGTGTTGCGGTCTCGGGGGACGATCTCTCCGCCACACCCCAAAAAACCAAGGCTACCGGACGACGACGTCCGCGAGGAGCAAGTGGCCTCCCGATGGAGCCGTTCCCCGCGCTCCCCGCGCCTCCGCGAGAACACGAAGCACGCAGAACATTTCACGCGGAGACGCGGACGAGTCGTAGGCCGCAGCGCGACATCAAACCGTGCCACGCGATGCGGACCCTACTCGCGCGCGATGGCGTCAATCGGAGAGAGTGCCGCTGCGCGGCGTGCTGGATACGTCCCGAACACCACGCCTACCGTGACGGCCGCGCCAACCGCCAGCGCGGCTGTGGAGAGATGCACCACCGGATAGATCCCCGCCCCGGACCAGCGCCGGAACACCGCCGTCCCAACCACCGCGATCACCAGCCCGCCAACGAATCCGAGCGCGCTGCCGACCGTGGTCACCGTCACGGACTCAACGAGGAACTGCGCCAGAATGTCGAAGCGCGTCGCGCCCACCGCCTTCCGGATTCCGATCTCGCGGGTGCGCTCCACGACCGCGGCGAGGAGCACGTTCATGATCCCTATCCCGCCCACCGCCAGGATCAATCCCGCCAGCAGCCCGAGCAACAGTTTCGATAGCAGCATCGCCTGACGCGTGTTCTCCAGCCGCTCCGTGCCCACCACGACGTCGAGCTTCTCCACTTCGCGCCCGAAGCGCTCGGCGAGCCAATTCACCACCTCCGTCCGCAGCGTGTCCACCGCTTCGATGCTGCGCGCCTTGAGACGCAGCGTCGGCACCCGCGGTGCCCCTGAGGGTTCCAGCAGGGCGTCGCCTCCCCGCAGCGGCGCGAACGCGATCATGTCGGGCTCGTCACCGCTGGCTGGTGGGGAGAGCACGCCGATCACTTCACGCCGCTCGCCCCCGACCCGGATCGTGCGGCCGGCGAGCCAGAGCGCATCGTGCACGCCCGCCAGCTCGGACGCTGTGCGATGACCAAGCACGATCACGGGTGACCCGTGCGACTCCTCCATCCCCGTGAAGAACCGGCCAGCGGCGAGCTCGAGCCCGGAGAACTCGACGAGGCTCGCCGTCGTCAGCGTGAGCTGCACCGTGGCGCGCGCGTCGAGATACTCCGTCTCGGCGCGCCCGTTGAGTGTCATCGCATATCGCGTCACACCGGGCACCTCGGCACCGGCGCGCACGGCGTCGTCGGTGGTGAGCACGGGATATCCACGCACCGCGATCGATCGACCTCGCACCTGCTTGCGGGTTCGCGCGGTCACCGCGACGTCCTGCACGCTACTCTCACGTGCGATGAGCGCGCGCGACCACACTTCCACGCCGTCCGTGATCGCGAACGCAGCCACGAGCGACGCGACCCCGATGATCACACCCGTCGTGGCGAGCATCGTTCGGAGTGGATTCGAGCGCAACGAATCCGCTCCGACCCGCGCCGACTCGAGAAGAGTGGCGACGTTGAAGCGCCAGGTGGGGTTCATGCCTCCCTCTACGGTCCGACTCATTCGTGGTTTCCGACCGCTGGGTACGCGACAACCCGTCGATCGACGCTCAGTGCCCAGCGCCTGGACCCAACCCCCGCGACTTGCCCGAACGGAACAGCAGCAACAGCGGCAGCGATGCCACGAGCGCGATCCCACTCCACAGGTACACCTTCGAGAACGCGAGCACGCTCGCCTGTCCCTGGAGTTGACGGTCGAGCACCGCGAGCGCCTGCTGCTTCGCCACGATCGCGTTCACGCCTCGGCTCACCAGCCCTCGCGTGATCATGTCCACGCGCGCGATCGTCGTTGGATCGCCGGTCACGATGTGCTCCGCGAGCAGGGCGCGCGACTGCGCCGTGAACCGCCCCAGCAGCGTCGCGCTGAGCGCGATGCCGATCGAGCCGCCGAGCTGGCGCGTGAGGTTGAACATCCCCGTGCCCTGGGCCAGCTCGTGCGGCGCCAGTTCCGCCATCGTCGCTCCATTCAGCGGAACGAAGATCAGCCCGAGGCCCACGCCGCGGAGGATGAGCGGCCAGAACAGGTCGCCCGATCCCGCGTCGAACGAGATGAGCGACAGCTTCCACATGCTGAGCAGGAACAGACCCGCCCCCATCGGCACCGTGACGCGCGCGTCGAGCCTGGCCGCGTTCCGCCCGACGACGGCCATCGTCACCGCCGCGGCGATCGCGCCCGGAAGGATCACCATGCCCGTCTGGTTCGCCGTGAACCCGTGAAGCTGCTGGAGGAACACCGGCAGCACGAAGACCGAACCATAGAGTGCCAACCCCAGGAACACCGCCATCACTGTGCCGGCCGCGAGCTGTCGGTTGAACAGCACGCGCAGGTTGATCACCGGCTCCTCGATGGTCAGCTCGCGCCAGATGAGCAGCACGAACGACGTTACCGACGTCAGCGCGAGGACCGTCACGAAACGCGAGTCGAACCAGTCCAGGCGCTCGCCGCGCTCCAGCATCCACTGGAGCGACCCGACGCAGATGGCCAGCAGCAGGATCCCGGCGCTGTCGATCGTCAGTGAGCGCTCCTGATGCTCGGAGTCCTTCACGTACATCCAGACCATGATCGCCGCGAGGATCCCGAGTGGCACGTTGATGTAGAAGATCCACGGCCACGCCAGGTTGTCGACGATGAAACCGCCCAGCGTCGGGCCGATCGTCGGGCCCACCATCACGCCGACGCCGAACATCGCCTGCCCTACGCCGACCTCCTTGGGCGGGAACGCCTCGAACAGCGTCGACTGCGCGGTCGCGAGCAACGCGCCTCCCCCGAGCCCCTGGATGACGCGCCAGAAGATGAGGCCTCCGAGCGAGCTGGCCGCGCCGCAGAAGAACGACGCCAACACGAACAGCAGGATCGAACCGGTGAGATACCGCTTCCGACCGAAGTAGCCGGAGAGCCAGCTCGAAAGCGGGATTACGATCACGTTCGCGATGATGTAGCCCGTCGAAACCCAGGAGATTTCGTCGAGGGTCGCACCGAGGTTCCCCATCATGTGCGGAATCGCCACGTTCACGATCGACGTGTCGATCAGCTCGAGCACCGCGGCCAGCGTCACCGCGATCGCGATCAGATACTTGTGCTTGTACTTGTCGGCAACGACGGGCGCGCCGGGAGGTGGACCGGTGCGGTCGGTCACCTCACCGGACTCGCCGTCGAGCCGAATGGTCGTCGCCATGGTACGCGCTCGCCGCTCCGGCTACTTCACGTCGACGTGGGCAGCCACCGACATCCCTGGCCGGAGCTGCCGATCACGCCCGCAGCCTTCGGTGATGGCGATGCGCACCGGCACGCGCTGCACCACCTTCGTGAAATTTCCCGTCGCGTTGTCCGGCGGCAGCAGCGCGAACTTCGCCCCGGTCGCCGCGCTCAGGCTCGCCACCTTTCCCTTGGCCACGCAACCGCCGTACGCATCGACCTCGAGCGCCACCGGTTGACCCACCTCGAGATCGACGAGCTGCGTCTCCTTGAAGTTGGCGGTCACCCAGAGGCCTGTGTCCGACACGACGGTGAGCAGCGGTTGGCCCGCCTGTACCAGCTGGCCCACCTCCACCTGCTTGCGCGAGACCACGCCCATCACCGGCGCGGTGACGCGCGTGTAGGACAGTTGAAGGGCCGCGTTGTCGCGCGACGCCTGCGCCGACGCGAGACGCGCCTGCGCCAGTCGCACGCCGGCCTGCGCGTTCGTCACGCCCGCGCCGGCAGCGCTCGTCGTGCGCTGCGCCGCCAGAAGCTGCGCGCGCGCTGCATCCGCGGTCGCCTGCGCAGCGTCGAGCTGCTGCCGCGAGACCACCTGCTTGGCAACGAGCTCACGCATCCGCGCGAGATCGGCCTCCGCGCGCACCGAGTTCGCGCGCGCGCCAGCGATCCCCGCCTCGAGCGCCGCACGCTGCCCTGCGGCGTTCTGCACCGCGGCCTCTGCCTGCCCTTCCACACCACGCCCTCCCGCCGTCGCGCGAGCTGCGGCGAGGTCGGCGTCGGCCTGCGCGAGCTTCACCGCGTACTCGCGCTCATCGATGCGCACCAGCGTCGAGTCCGCGCCCACGCGATCGTTCTCGGCGACGTTCACCGCGGTGACGTAGCCGGTGACCTTCGCGAGCACCGGCACGAGGTGCCCGTCCACCTGCGCGTTGTCGGTGCTCTCGTGCGAGCGACCGTACCACCACTGCTTGAGCCCCCAGCCGAGTCCGAGCAGCGCGATGAGGATCACCACTCCGAGCACGATCCGGCGCTTTTCGTTGGGCGCCGCCGTCGCGGTCGGCGGTGAGGTACGGGGAGCGGTGCTCTGGGGTTGCGTTGCGGTAGCCATGAAATCGTGATGCGTTCGAGAGAGAGCGACGATCGGTGAACGACGTGAACGGTTGCGGTGCGGCGACTACTCGAACGTGGTGATCGAGCCCTGTGCTCGCGCGAGCGCGACGCGGGCCGCGTGATAGGACGCGAGCGCATCCACGTGCTGCGTGCGCGCCGTGTTCAGCGTGAGCGAAGCGGTGATGACGTCGGCGTTGCCCGACACACCGGCCTGGAACCGCTCGCGGGCCTGTGCCACCTCCTGCTCCGCCAGCCCGAGACGCTCGCGCGCCGCCGATACCACCTCCGTGGATGAGGTGAGGTTCAGCACGGCGATTCGTATGTCCGCCTCGACCTGCGTGCGCAGGTCGCGCTCCCTCCACTCGAGGTCGTGCGCCGCCGCCACCTGCTCCTCCACCCGGCCCTCGCGACGGAGCCCGTCGAAGATCGGAAGCGAGAGCTGCACGCCCCAGTCGTACGTCGGCAGATAGCTGCGACCGTTGCGCTGGACGATCCCCTGATCGGCGAACACGCCGATCGTCGGCAGCCGCTCGCTCCGGATCGCCGCCGCCTGCTGGCGGGCCGCGTGGGCCTGCAGTTCGATCGACTGGAGATCCTTGCGACCCGTCAGTGCAGCGCTGAGCGCAGCCGTCTCCGCCGCGCTCGTCGAAAGTGGAAGCGACGCGAGCGAGTCGACGAGGACGAGCTGCACCAGCGGGAGACCGAGCGCGCGCGCGAGCTCCACGCGAGTTCTGGCACGGTCGTTCCGCGCGACGATCAGCTGCGTGCGGGCCCCCGTGAGCTGCGAACGCGCTCGCGTCACGTCCAGCGCGACGCCCGTGCCCGCGCGGAGCTGATCCTGCGCGATGCCGAGCAGCTCGGCAGCAAGCGTCGAATCGGCGAGCCGCGCGCCGAACACGGCATCGGCACGCAGCACCGTGAGGTATGCGTTCGCCGCGGCGGCGGCCGCGATGTCGGCGACGTTGGCGACATCGGCGCCGGCTGCCCGCACACTCGTGCGCGCACCGCGCATCCGCTGGAGCGCTCCCGGGTCGAGCACCGCCTGCGACACGCGTGCGCGCGCGTCGAGCACGTTGAGCGGTCCAAGCAACGATCCCTTCCGATCGAACAGGGGTGCCTGACCCGGCGCGGCCGGAAACTCGATGGGAAACGCGGCTGCGCTGTTGATCGTGCTGCCCCGCTCGGACACGGACGCGGAGACCGTCGGGAGCAGGTCGGCGCGCCGCTGCGTCACGCGCGCCTGCGCCGCCGCCATGCGGAAGCGCGCACTCTCCACCATCGCGTTCTTCCTCGATGCGAGGCGCACCGCCTCTCCGAGCGTGAGCCGGATCGTCGAGTCCGCGGTCGCCTGCTGCGCCGACGCGGCCCGCCCGAAGAACGCGAGCAGCGCCACGAGCAGCGTGAGCACGAGCGCGAGCGACGTGAGACGGGAGGGACGCGGGTAGTTCATCATTCAGCGTGCGGGGTAGTGCGCTCCTCGTCGGGGCGCATGGCGTGGAGGAAGAAATCCTGGATCTGCGCGAACAGCACGTCCTCCGGGATGTTCGCGAGCGACTTGAACGAGTTCTTTTGGTGATACCAGGTTCCATGCGTGATCAGCAACGCGCTCAGCATGCGGGCCGCCACGAGCGGATCCATTCGACGGAACACGCCGGTGTCCATTCCGCGCTCGAGGATGCCGCAGACCAGGCGGTGGGCCCGGCCAACGACTTCCGTCGCGTAGAACGCGGTGAGATCGGGGAAATCGCGCAGCTCCGAGTTCACGAGACGGTGCATCGCGGGGAATCTCGGGGAGCGTATCCAGGCCCAGTGTCCGTTCATCCACGCGCTCAACGCGCGCCTCGGATCCGGCTCGGATTCGAAGAACGCCTCGCCCTGCTCGATGAACGCGATCACGGTGCTCCGCACGACGCCGCGGAAGAGCTCCTCCTTGTTGGCGAAGTAGAGATAGATGGTCCCTTTGGAGAGGCCGGCGCGCTTGGCGATGTCGTCGAGCCGCGCCGCGGCCAGCCCGCGCTCGGCGAACACCTCGAGCGCGGCATCCAGGATCTGCTTCGGGCGCTCCTCGGGCAGGCGGCGCCACCGTGGTTCAGCAACAAGTTCCGACATGGAGCCTCGGTAAATGACCGACTGGTCAGTCATAAGTGCTTCAGCGTGCGAGAAGTTCCACGACGCTGGACCCACATTAATGACTGGTCAGTAAGTTACCTAACCGAGTTTCCCACGCAACCCGTGGCGCTCGAGCCATTCTCCCGCGACGCGTAGGTCGTCCGCCGTCAACTGATGCCCCGCGTCCTGCCACTCGAGCGTGACGGCCGCCCCCGCCTCGCCCAGAATCTCCGCCAGGCGCTCCGCCTGCTCCACGGGTATGAGGGGGTCGAAGCGGCCCTCCGCCAGCAAGACGCGCCGCCCATCGAGCCGAGGCGCTTCGGCGGGCTCGAATGGCACCATCGCACGCAACAGGATGCCACCCGCGAGCGAATCGGGGCGGCTCAACAGCATGCTCGCCGCGATGTTCGCGCCGTTCGAGAACCCGACGGCGATCACCTTCGTCCGGTCGAACCCGTACCGATCCGCCGCCGCCTCCACGAAGTCTGCCAGCTCTGCCGTTCGCCTGTGCAGATCCTCCATGTCGAACACTCCTTCGGCGAGTCGCCGGAAGAAGCGCGGAGCGCCACGCTCCATTACGTTGCCGCGCACGCCGAGCAATCCGGCGCCCGGCACGAGAGCATGCCCAAGTGGAACGAGATCGCTCTCGTCGCCTCCCGTGCCGTGCAGCAGAAGCAGCGTCGTCCCGATCTCCGCGGTCGGCGGCTCCCAACGATGCACATGCGAGCCGAGCACTCGTGGAGCCCCGTCCTCGCCTCGTCTCGTCATCTCGCTACCTCAACTCCGTGAATGTCTCGACTGGAAGGCGATGAGGACGAAAGCCAAACCGCCACGGCCGCGCATGGTACGATGACGGTGCCCGTCCGAACAGCCGAAGCATATTGATCGGATCGCCCTCTGTGAGAGTGGCAACGGACCACTACCCGCGAACGATGCGCGCAGAGAATGCCACGGTTACTAAATGAGACTTTACGAAATCGCACGATATTCTCACAATCAGGTGGCGTTGACCTCCTAGTGAGCGAGAGTCGAAACCGGCAACGCTCGCGCAGTACCGAGCTTGCGGCAGAGCCTGCCCAACTCGACTTGCTCCTCGAGAGTCAGTACGCTCAGCACACGCGTCACACGCTCCACGTGCGAGGGAAATGCCGCGGTGATCAATGCCTCACCCTTGGGCGTGAGATGGACCACCTGCACTCGGCGGTCCGCAGTATCTCGTTCTCGTCGGACGAGCCCGCCGCGTTCGAGATTGTCGACCACCGTGGTCAGATTGCTGCCGCTCCGAAGGATCTTCTGGCAGAGCTGCCCCTGGGTCAGCGGACCCAGGTGCTGGAGCGCTTCCAGCACGCCGAGCTGGCTTTCCGTGATGCCATGCGCCTTCTGCAGCGGCGGCAGCAACAGCGCCGAGAGCGCGCTCAGGCTGCGCGACAGCTTGATCAGCGTGTTGAGCGCCAACACCTCGGTGGGATTTCCCTTGAATCTCGTCGGCACGTATCGGTGTCCAATGATTCGATATCGAAGTGTAGTGCAAGAAACCGATCCGTTCAAGCCGCACAGTGACGAGGTATACTGACGGCATGCATCGTTCTGACGAGAGGGAAGGCGCCGGACCAGGCCGCGAACGCGTGGACAAGTGGCTCTGGGCCGCGCGATTCTACAAGACTCGCTCCCTCGCCGCCGACGCGATCGGCGGTGGGAAAGTCCTCGTCAACGGCGAGCGGGTGAAGCCGGCAAAACTGGTGCAGACGGGCGACGAGGTTCGCCTTCGGCTCGGGCCGTACGAGCACGTCGTGACGGTGCGTGGTCTCTCGGAGCGCCGTGGTCCAGCGACCGTTGCATCGACGCTCTACTTGGAGACCGACGCCAGCATCGCCGCTCGCGCGAAGCTATCGGAGCAGCTGCGCATGGCGCCCGCCGCGTTCGTGTACGACGAGAAGGGTCGCCCCACGAAGCGCGATCGCCGCGAGCTCGATCGCCTGCGCGACGACCGCCGCGCGGGATTGGAATAGCGGTTCGCCGGCCTGTCTCACCGCAGGCCTGACAGCCAGCGCGCTACTTCAGCGCGCCGCAGGGGCGTACGAGCTCCACTCGGCGGTTTCGGGCGCGTCCTTCCGGAGTCGCGTTCGTCTCCCGCGGGCGCTTCTCACCAAAACCAGTCGTCGTCAGACGCGTCGCGGCGGCCGGGAGCTGACGCACCACGGCCTCGCGCACCGCGGCGGCGCGGCGCTCGGACAGATCCTGGTTCTCGCGATCGCTGCCGATGTCGTCGGTGTGGCCCTCGATCTCGAGCTTCCAATCGGCTCGCCGATGGAGTAGCTCGGCGATCGATCGAATCGCCGGCTCCGACTGCGGATTGAGCGATGCGCTGTTGAACTCGAAGTACACCCCCGTCGCCTCCACTCGGCACGCGCTGGAAAGCGTGGCCTCCGTGGTCGGGCGCGGCTCGGGCGAATCGATGCGTACGACCTGTCGCGTCCATTCGGGGCGGACCGGCAGGCCGCCGCCAACGGGGCCGTACGCGATACGGAGCAGCAGCGGGTGAACGGCGTCGTCGAGGATGTAGAGATCCCACGGCCGCTCGCCCTCGGCGTAGCGAAGTGACCCCGCTGCGTGGATCGCCGGAACGGTCGTGCGGCGACCGTTCAACAGCACGCTGAACGCGACGGTATTCGGCTCCACGCGCGAAATCGCCCCGCTGCTCGTCAGCTTGCTCGCGTAGTTCTTGACGCCGTACGTGGCACGCCCCGGTGCACGCAGTGCCTGCACGATGTCGAGCGAGGGTCCGAGCGACGTGGTGCCGGGAAAGGCGACCGCCTCCGCTTCGTTGAACCCGAGGATCTGCACCGGCGCGTGCAGTAGATCGGCGCGACTCACCGTGCGTATCGCGGTGAGCGTTCGCTTGGATTTTCCCTCGTTCACTTCGGCCGACGTCTTCAGGCCGACCTCCCTCTCCGAGACGCCGGTCACCGATACGACCGTCTCGTAGTCGCCCCGTCGCACGTCGCCGACGACGGCGCTCACGATCGTCAGCCCCGGCTGCAGCGGCACCACGATGCCCGGCTGCTGCGCGCGCGCCGCCGGCGCAACGACGGTCCATGCCAGAGCGCAGAGGACACCGATCCAACGGGACCGCATCATCGCCCCTCGAACGATTCGGCGAGGCGGAGGAGCGCCTCCGACTCGATACGGTGTCCGCCGGCATATCGGTGCAGCGCGAACGCGACTCCAGCGCCGGAGAGTCGTTCGCCTTCCGCCGCGACCGCATCCGCAGTCACCAGCTCGTCGCTTTCCCCGGCGACGAGGGACAGCGACGCGCCGTGCAGCGTCTCGGCCCACTGCGCGAGATCGAGCTCGGGCGGAATCTTGCCCGCCCAGAGCACGATCTCGTCGGCGCGCAGCTCGCTGGCGCTCAGCCATCGGCACACAGTGGCCGTGCCCTGCGAGAATCCGAGGACCACGATGCGCGGACCGGCGCCGGTGAGATGATGGCGCAGCTCCGTGGTGAGCTGCTCGAGATAGCCGACGTAGTCTTCGATCTCGGCGTCGCGATCCTCTCGTGTCATCCAGCTGGCGCCGACACGCGGCGCAACCTTGTCGCGGCGCTGCGCGATCGGGTCGAGATAGAAGCGCGACAGCGCTTCGGGCGCGACGATCAGGCGCGTCCCGTCGTCGAGCACGTCGAACTGCGAGAGGAACCGCTCGGCGAGCTGACCGTAACCGTGACAGACCACCCAGAGCTCGCGGGGAAATCCGTGCGTCGGACCCAGCGTGAAGTAGCGCGCTGTGCGCCGCACGCGGATCGCGTGCGGCGTGATCGCTGATGTCATGACGAGAGCGTTGTCAGCGCTAGTTTTTCGCCGGCGATTCGCTCGACCGCGTCGCCGACGACGCGACGTGCGCTGCGGCGAACAGCGCGTCCTGCGAGCGCGTGTCTGCGAGCAGCGCGACGGCGCGCGCCAGCTGATGGTCCGCGGCGAGCGAGCGACGCTTGGCGCCCGCGTCGCCGAGCAGAAGGCGAGCCACACGCCGGTCGAGCTCGCGGTCCAGCATCGCCGTAGCGGCCGGCTCGAACTTGGCATCGATGGAGATGCCCGCTGTGCCCAGTCGACGGCGAAGTTCGGTACGCCACTCCGCAGTCACCGTGAACGTCGGTGACGCCGACGACTTGAGCTCGAAGGCGTACCGGTTCAGCACCGTCACGAACGCCTGCGCCTTTGGCGCGATCGTGCGGAGGAACTCCTGCTCCGCGGTGCTCAGCGTGTCGTCGGGCACGATCAGGTCGGGCGTGACACCGCCGCCGCCGTACACCGTGCGGCCCGCGTCGGAGCTGAACTTGGGCCGAGCCTTCTTCTCGGCCTCCGTCTCTAGCGAATCCGGACGCGTCTGGGCGATCCGGCCATCGGGCAGGCGCTCGCGGTGAATGCTTCGTCCACTCGGCGTATACCACTTGCCGGTGGTGATCTTGAGCGCATAGCCACCGTCGAGCGGAAAGATCGACTGGACGAGCCCCTTCCCGAAGCTCGTCGTGCCGAGCACCAGCGCGCGATCGTGATCCTGGAGCGCGCCCGCGACGATCTCACTGGCCGACGCGGTCCCGCCGTCCGTGAGGACGATCATCGGAGGCTGCGACGGGAGCTGCTCGCTGGACGCGCGTGCGATCTCATCCGACGTGTTGCGTGAGCGCACGTTCACGATCGCCTGGCCGCGCTTGAGGAAGAGCGAGCTCACGGCGAGCGCCTGCTCCACGATGCCGCCGCCGTTGTCGCGGAGATCGAGCACCAGTCCGCGCGCGCCGTCTCCGACGAGCTTCGCCGCCGCCGCTTCCACCTCGTCGGCCGTGTTCTCGTTGAACGTCTGCAGCGGGATGTAGCCGATCTTGTCTCCCAGCATCGTCGCGAACGGCACGGCCGGTACATGGATGACCGCGCGTGTGAACGCGAGCTTCACCGGCTCGGGCACGCCCGGCCGAGCAAAGGTCACCCGGACCGTGGTGCCGGCCAGCCCGCGCAGCGCGTCGGAGACCTTCTCGATCTTCGAATCGACCGTGGCGAGCGTATCCACCTGCATGATTCGGTCGCCCTCACGCACGCCGCCCTCCGCCGCTGGCGTGTTCGGGAAGATGCGGCTGACCACGACGCTCGACGTGCTGGTCGTCTTCTGCTCCTCGAGCAGCATCCCGACGCCGCCGTAGCGGCCGCCGACACTGCGATTGAACTCGTCGTTCTGCTTCGGCGCGAGCAGCTCGCTGTAGGGGTCGTTCAGCTCGCGCACCAGCCCATGGGCCGCTTTCTCGAAGATCGCCGGCCCCTGGAGCGAATCGACGTAGCGATTGGCGACGAGGGAGAGTACCTGATCGAACAGTCGCGGCGCGGTCCGGGCCGGTGCTTCCTGGAGGAAGAACCCGCCGGCGACCATCGGGATCAGCAGCAGCGACGCAGCGGCCGCGTGGCGTGGACGAAGCATTCGGGCGACCTCGAGAGAAAGACACCGGTCGCGCCCACGCGCGTCCAGTACGACTACAATCTAGAGAAGTTGATCATCGGCGCGAGACTGCCTGCAGCTTCCAGATTCCGTTTCGCATGTCCGAGGCATACACCGAGCCGTTCAGATATTGGACGCCCCAAATGTATGGAGAGTTCCCCCGATCCTTGAGTCCGACGGCCAGCTGCCGCCCCATCTTCGTCAGGTCGCAGAGAGGGACGCCCGAGTTGCCCACTGGCGAGATCGCGCCGTCGCACGATCCCAGATCACCGCGCACGTCGATTGCCCGCACGCCTCCGTTGTAGTACGCGGCGTACAGGATCCCGTTGGCCTCGTCCACGGAGAAGTTGTGCGTTCCCGCGAGCGGTACGGTGTAGAACGCGACCTCGCGCGGCGACCCCATGTTGGACACGTCCACGACATGGATGTCCCCCGATGAGGCCACGCCCACGTTGCCAGGACCCTCCTCTCCGATGAACGCGTAGCGCGCACTGCCCGTCACTGGATCCTTGAACCACCAGATGTTGTGCACCTTGCCGTTGGCCGTCTGCAGCAGTCCAATCTCTACGGGGGCGGACGGCGTCCCGCCCTTGCCTCCGCCACCCAGGTCCCAGATCGCCACTCCACCGTTCCAGAGGCCGAGGAACAGAATCCCGTCGCGCACGAAGGTGTCATGGACGAATGGCGTGCCGATGGTCCGCGAGAACACCTGGAGTGGCGCAGCCGGGTTGCTCAGGTCGACGATCACCAGCTTGGACGCGGCGGTGACACTGGGATCGATCGAGAGGAATGCGTACTGCTTCCCTCCGACCCGCCCCACCTCTGCGGTATGCACTCCCGGGTTCGTCTCCGCGTTGGTGAACCGGGTCACCAGCTGCGGCCTCCGCGGATCGGCGAGGCTGTAGATGACGATGGAGCCAGGTGCGTTCTCGGTGGCGACGACGAGATGGCCGCCGTCGTCGGTGACGACGATGTCACCGAGGGTACCGGCGTTCTCCACGCGCACGGAGTCGACAATCGCCGGCACGTTGCCTGACACGTCCCAGATGTAGAACACGCTCGAGCCGCCCTGATTTCCCCACGTGGTCGTATAGGCAGTGCTGCCGCGCACGAAGATCTCGCCCGTGATGCGCTGCGGCTTGAAGTTGCCGCAGCCGAGGACGGTCATCGCCGGTATCGCGTCGGGCTGCCCGACCGACGGACAAGGATTTTGCAGCGGGTCGGGCCCGGTCGGCGTCGTCGCATCCTTGCCGCATGCGGCACAGAACGCGAGGAGCGCGAGACTAAGTGTATTGAGAGAGCGTCGCATGAGAACGTGGGAGATGGCAGAGTCAGAGATGCTGTGGAGGCGCGAGGTCAGTGCTGATGCATGTTGGTGGGCTCATCGCTCCCGAGCGTGCGAATGGGCACGCTCTCAGCGAGCGCGGAACCGTACCGCCCCATTCGCGCGTGGAGAGGTCCGTATCGCAACCTGATACCGACCGTCGCCATCCAGGGACCCTGACTGCCATAGAATCGTTGCGGGACGAAGATGCTGCGCGGGTCGCGCGATTGCGCGGAGAGCCGCTCGAGCTCCACGAATGGATACCCGCGAAGGGCGCCATGGATCACCGTGGGTAGCGTGACCGCCATGGTGGCGCTCCGCCATCGCGTGATTCCACTGATTGTGAGGTCGACTGCTGGCCGAACCGTGCGGAAGGGGTCGGGGAGCCGCTCCTCCTCCGGCCGATCGGTCTGCTCGAGGCGCAGTGCCAGACCGACGGGGCCGACCGACACGGCGCCCTCGGCGAGCGCGCTCTCGAACGAGAAGACGTTCACACCGCGGTCCTGGTCGCGCTCCACGGTACGCGCCCACTCTGCGAGGAGATAGCGACCGCCGTCGCCCGAGAGGAAGCGCCCCGACACGCTACGCTTGTGCTGAGCGAGACCAAAGCCGGCGGTCTGCTCCGGCGACTTGACGCGCGCATAGCTCGCCTGCGCTTCCAGGCCGTGGAGAGGAATCACCGTCGCCCGAATCGCCCACGAATCGCCGAAGCGCGATGCCCGAGGCACTGAGCTGGGGGACGTCGGCTCGTCTCCTCCGAACGTGGCCGCCTCCATCATTGCCGGCCCCAGTCGGAGCGCGCCCATGAGCAACCCGCGCTCGAGGATCTGGGCGAGGTGATGGTTGATCGGGTACTTCTCGAACGGTCGCATCATCGGATCGTCGGTCCCGAACGGCACGAAGCCGCGCCCTCCACTCACCGAGTATCCGACCCCCCCCGCTGATCCGATCCCCGTGGCGATGATCTCGTGGAGGTACGTGTGCGGATGCCGGCGATCCACATAGCCCTCACCGAAGGCGCCAGTCGAGAGCTCGCCGTGCGCCATCGTGAGCCCTTCTGCGTTCAGCGTCGCGTCCACGCGCAGGTGGCCATTCCACCAGGAGCCGCGCGCCATGACCGCGGCCTGCGACAGATATCCCTCGGTGAGATCCGCTCCTCCCGCCGAGTGCGCAGCATGGGTGAGCACTGGGATAGCCTGAGCCATCACGTGCACGCGCGCCGCTGACGCGCTGTCGGCACGCGCATCACTTTCCATACCCGCCGCTGCGTGGTCTGCGTGCTGCCCATGCATTGCGCCGACCGGTGCGAGCGCGAGGGCCAGCACGAGAAGCGCACAGATCGAGGAGCGGCGTCGCATCGTCATAAGTTACTGTGACACCTGGAACCGACGGGTCCCTCTGCTCACGAGCATCCGCATGCAGTTGCCCCGCCGCGCCGAGCTGGCCGCGATGACGCGCCTTGCCTTCCCCATCGTGCTCGCTCACCTCGGGCTCATGTCGATGGGCGTCGTCGACACGCTGATGATGGGGCGCGTGTCCGCCGAAGCGCTCGCCGCCGTCGCGCTGGGCAATCTGTACTACGTGACCCTCACGATCCCCGCGACCGGCATCCTGATGGTGCTGGACCCCCTCGTCTCGCAGGCGGTCGGCGCGCGCGATGCGGAACGGATCGCGCTCGGCGTGCAGCGCGGGTTCGTGCTGGCCCTCGCGCTCAGCGCGGCCGCGTGTCTGGCGCTCTGGCCCGTGCAAGGGATGCTGGAGCTGCTGCGCCAGCCACCGGGACTCGTCGCCCTCGCCACGCCCTACGTGCGCATCTCCATCCTCGGCGTGCTGCCCTTCTTCGCCTTCGTCGTGCTTCGCCAGAGTCTGCAGGCACTGCACGAGGTGCGCTCGCTGCTCGTCGTCGTCCTGGTCGCGAACATCGTCAACGCATGCCTGAACTGGGTGTTCGTGTACGGGCACCTCGGCTCCCCGGCGATGGGCGCGCCTGGCAGCGCGTGGGCCACATGCATTGCCCGCTGGATCATGACGCTACTGTTGTGCGCCGGAGGGTGGCACAC
This sequence comes from Gemmatimonadaceae bacterium, assembly GCA_039920785.1. Lineage (GTDB taxonomy): Bacteria > Gemmatimonadota > Gemmatimonadetes > Gemmatimonadales > Gemmatimonadaceae > AG11. The sequence goes on along the minus strand of JBDSDB010000157.1, from coordinate 18,834 downwards.
GCTCCAGCGCGCGATCGTACCGTGGCGCGCCGAGGCGACGCGGCTTGCGCCCCTGCTCGAGATGCTACGGCTGGGCGCTCCGATCGGCCTTCAGCAGATGCTCGAGATGGGGGTGTTCGCCGCGATCGGGGTGTTGATGGGGGTCCTCGGTACGCGCGAGATGGCCGCGCATCAGATCGCGATCAATCTCGCCAGCCTGACGTTCATGGTGCCACTCGGAGTCGGGGCAGCCGCGGCCGTGCGAGTGGGGCACGCCGCGGGTGCGGGCGACGCCGACGCTGTTCGTGAGCGCGCGCGTACCGCGCTCTATTGCGGTGTAGGCTTCATGGGCTGCACGGCGGTGCTCCTACTCGCGGCGCCGCGCGCGATCGCGGCGCTGTACACGACCGACGTGCCCGTCGCCGTGCTGGCCGCGACACTGATCCCGATCGCAGGGGTGTTCCAGGTGTTCGACGGCATCCAGGCCGTGTGCGCCGGTGTGCTGCGCGGCCTCGGCGACACGCGCGCGCCCTTCCTCATCAATCTCGCCGGCTTCTGGCTCGCGGGATTCCCGGTGAGCATCGCACTCGGGTTCTACACCCCACTCGGTGCGCTCGGCCTGTGGTGGGGGCTCGTCGCCGGCCTGGTCGTCGTCGCGGCGCTGCTGTTGCTGCGCGTGCGAAACCGGCTGCGCAGGGCGATCGAGCGAACGACGCTGGAGTCGGACGTCGTGCGGCTCGCGACGCAGCTGTAGTGGCGACCGGGTACATGGCCCCAATGCACGACGACCCGCCGGTGGGCGGGTCGGTCGTCGTCGCTCAGTTCTTGTGACGGAAGGTGATTCGCCCGCGCGTGAGATCGTACGGGGAGACCTCGATGGTCACGCGGTCGCCCGCGAGGACCCGGATGCGGAAGCGGCGCATGTTGCCGCCCAGCGTCGCGAGCACATTGTGGCCATTGGTCAGCTGCACCCGAAACGTGGCGTTGGGGAGCACCTCAGTGACCGAGCCTTCTAGCTGAATCGCGTCTTCTTTCGCCATCCGTTCCTTGCGCTAGCCCTGGGGGCTCAGCGCGAGCGCTCGGTGCGACTACGGCGACGCGCCGCGGCGGCCTTGAGCTGCCGAGCCTCGCTCGGCTTCACGTAGTAACGCTTCTTGCGGAGATCCTTGAGGATTCCGGCCTTGGCGATCTTGCGCTTGAACGCCTTGAGCGCCCAATCCAGCCGATCGCTCTCTTCGAGATGAATCTCGACCATCAGTTCGTCCTTCCTGGGTGATTTTCGCGCCGTGGGCGCGAGGACACGCTGCGAGACGACGCTCTCAAAACAAAAAGAGCCCCACGCATGCGAGCTCCGTTCAATTCTCGGAACCGCGTGCGCGGGCGACGCAGCCCCGAATATTAGCCCTCGCTCGAAACGCTGTCAATCGCTGCGGGCGGGAGGATCGTCGACTGCGCGCACCAGGGAGAGCACGAATCGAGAGCCGACACCCACCTCGCTCGTGACGGTGAGCGACCCCCCCATTCGCTCGGCCAGCTCGCGGCCGATCGATAGTCCGAGGCCACTGCCGTCTGCAGACCGCGTGAGCCCCTTCTCGACCTGCACGAAAGGCTGGAAGATGGACTCACGCTGGCCTTCCGGGATGCCGCGGCCGGTGTCGGTCACGATGAAGCGGATCACGCCCGGTCCCTCTTCGCAACCCACCGTCACCGAGCCCGCGCGAGGGGTGAACTTGACGGCGTTCGAGAGGAGGTGGCGCAGGATCTCCACGGCACGCTCACGGTCCGCGCACACGCGCGTCTGGGGCGGACAGGGGAGGATGCGAAAGTCGATCTCGCGCGCCGCGAAATCCACCACCAGTGGCTCGCTGGCGATGTCGACGAGCTCTCCAGCCTCCAACTCCGTGGAATCGATGCTCAGGCGGCCGCTCGTGAGCCGAGAGAAGGTGAGCACGGCATCGACGAGGGTGAGCAGGTGCTCCTGGCCCCGGAGGATTCGATTCACGGCATCGCGCTGGCCCTCGCTCAGAGGCCCGCGGAATCCCATCTCCAGCAGCTGGGCGTAGCCAGCGATGGCGTTGAGCGGCGTGCGCAGCTCGTGGCTCATCATCGCCAGGAATTCCGACTTGGTGCGCGCCGCTGCCTCGGCCACGGTGGTCATGCGCTGGTGCTCCAGCGCCATGCCCACCAGTTGCGCCAGCTCTTCGGCAAGTCGCTGCTCGCGATCGGAGTACTCCGGATCCTGTCGTCCGCGCCCGAAGGTGAGCGCCCCGCAGATCCTCCCGCGCGCGGAGACGGGCGCAATGAGCACCGGACCTTCCGCAAGCTGCTCGAGCGCCATCCAGGATGCTGGGACCTGGGCGTCGTCGAGTGTGCTGGAGCGATGCGTCAGCTCCACGTGCTCGATTCGCTCCGAGCGGCGTAGTTTCAGCGCCCGCACGATGCCGAGCGAGGGGTCGCCGTCGAGCGGAACCGTGCCTCCCACCGCCCCGGCGAGGTTGTCCAGGGCATGGTCATGGGTGAGAAGCTGCCGCTCGCCGCGGCCGTTGGAGAGCTGGTCGAGCAGGCACCAGCGGCCCAGCGTGGGAATCGCCGAGCGAATCAGCTCCGTGAGCGGCACCCGCTCCGCGCTCGCGACCTGGCGCGCGGCCTGGCGAAGGAGCTCTCGGTGGCGCCCGTCTTCGGCGACTTCGTCCCGTGCGATATTGAGCTCTCGCTCCGCACGCGCCAAGCGCTCCACCAGATGATCGACGAGAGTCTCCCCGCTCGGCGGCGGCATGTCGGCCGACCGCCGGGCTGGAAGACGATCGTCCCCACCGCCTCGTTCACGCGGTGGTTCGCGCATTCCGATACACGTGACGGTTACGGAGCAGGCTTCTTCTGGATGTCAACATTGTTCCCGATGACGCCTCCGAGGATTCCACCGGCGACTCCGCCGATGATACCGCCCTTCACCTTGTCGCGGCTCGTCGTCGCGCCGATGATCGCACCCGCCGCGGCGCCGATAGCGGCGTCACGCTTGGTGTTCTTCTGGGTCACCGTGCGCGGCTCGGAGGCGACAGCAGTGCCACTGCTCGTCCTCGTTCCGCTGGACGTACGACGGGCCGGGGCGGAGGCGGTCGAGCGACGGACAGGCGCCGGCGCTGCTGCGCTGCGAGCGGCGCTTGCCGCCGCGGCGTTCGTGCGCTCCACCGCCGAGATGGAATCGAGGCGGGCAGCCGAATTGGCCTGCGCCGCGAGCGAGAGATCGTTGTTCAGCGCCGAGTCGGCGGATGAGTCCTTTCCGCACGCCACCGCGAGCACGACAGCGGGAGCGAGGATGAGCGTCTTGATGGTCGAGCGCATTGAACCTCCAAATGTGGTCGGCCGAGGCCGATGGCGCTGCACAGGCTCATATGGCAGAGCCTATGCCAACTACTACCCCGGTAACTGGCATTAATACGCATGTTGCTCAATTCATCCGGTGATGAGCGACTCATGAGCGTGACCTCCGTCACGTCTGGAAACGCGGCGTGCCGTCGGTCGAGGTTGGTGCGTCTTGGGGATGGAACGATGATCCAGCGCGTCATGTCATGACTCGCTCTCGCCCGATTCCCTCAGCCGTCCCTGTTGATGAGCCTTCTCGCTCGGCGCTCCGGTGCCGCCACCCCAAGCCCCACTGGCAGCGGGTACTCGCTGCTCGACGCCCAGCTCGCTCTCACCGGAGACCTCGACACGGCTGGTTCGCTGCGCATCGACGGGAGGCTCGACGGCTCCGTGCGTCGCGCGGACACGGTAGTGCTCGGCGTGGGTGCGGTGATGAGTGGTGACGTGCACGCGCGCGAGGTCATCATCGGTGGCTCGCTCACCGGGAACGTGACCGCAACGGAGCGAGTCGAGCTGCAGGCGACCGCGATCGTCACCGGCGACATCCTGACGCAGACCATCCTCGTCCAGGAAGGTGGAGTCGTGAACGGGCGCGTCCTGATGCGCCCGCCTGAGGGCACCGGAGCGCCGGGCACCCAGCACGCGAACGACACGGCCTCCGGCGCACGCTGATACCATGTCCTCGGCGAAGCGCACGCCCAGGTACGTGGATGCCATCCTGCCCTTCGAAGTTGCTGATGGCGGACGCTCCGCCGAAGTGATCCGGCTGCGGCCGGAGCGTCTCACACCGACGCTGCCGCCCATCACGCAGGCGTGGCCGCGCGCCAAGGCGGTGCCGGTGTCGCGCCGCCCGTGGCAGCTGCTGCTCGTTCCACCGACGCCCGGCACGCCCACGCGTTCGTTCAACGTGGCGCACTGGCAGGCCCGCGCGATGATGGTGGCGGCCAGCGCGCTGATCATCGTAGCCGGCGCCGGAGTGACGGCGTTCGTGGTCGCGGTTCGCTCGCCGACCTACTTTGCCGCGCGCGACGAAGCCGCGCTGCTCCGAGCGCGGTTGACCATCGTGGAGGACTCGCTCGCCCTCGCGCGCGTCGCGCTCGAGGATCCGGAAGAGATCGTGACGACGCTCGCCGATCCCGTACTCGTTGGTGTGGTCGGTGCAGCGCCCAGCGCTGGGCCGCTCTCGCGGCCCGCGGTATCGGGAAGGAAGATGGCGAGGCGTGGCGTCCCGACGCCGGCCGACGACGCGTCGGTGAGCTCGAGCGGAGACGCCTTCGAGGGGCTTCCGGTGATCGGGGCCATTGCCAGCCGCTTCTCCCGTGCTCGGCGCCATCCCCTGCTGCACGTACTCCGACCGCATCTCGGCGTGGACGTCGCCGCGCGGCGCGGCACGAAGATCATCGCGCCCGCTCCAGGACGCGTCAGCTTCGTGGGCCGCAAGTTCGGGTTCGGGCTCGTACTCGAAGTCCAGCATTCGAACGGAGTGACGACGCGATACGCGCATTGCGGCAGCGCACTGGTCGCCGAGGGCGCTCGCGTGCTCAAGGGCACGCCGATCGCGACCGTCGGCACGAGCGGCCTCTCGACGGGCCCGCACCTGCACTACGAGGTGCTGGTCAATGGCCACCAGGTCGATCCACTGCGCTTTCGCCTGCCGCGCATGGCCGACAGCGCCTCTCCGCCTGCTACAGCGAGCGTTCAACCCCCGCCATCGCCGTTGGCTGCGCCAACTCCCCCGGCAAAGGCGGCTGCGGCTCCAACGGCCGTCGCCACACCGGGCACCGTGGCCGGCGCGATGACGGGCACGCCCGCGACGATCCCCCGGGCGTCCGGCCCCGACGTGGCCGTGCCGAAGTAGCGCCGGCGGGGCCAAGAAGAGCGTCCCGGGAGCCGCCGGTACGCCTCGTGCACTTCTCTCGGGTCCACGACCCGGGAGCACAGGAGAGATGAGCAAGTTGCTTCGCGGCCTCGCCGCGGGATATGGTGCGCGGAAGCTTGGCGGTGGCTGCTTCAGCACCGTGCTGATCTTCCTGGTGCTCTGGTGGCTGCTCGGCCACTTCGGATGGGCCCGTTGAGACCGTGACCATGGCGGCCGACGTGACTGCGAGCGACCGGCGGAGCAGCCGTGATCGCCGCGAGCATGGAGGCGCCGACGACGGACGCCGAGGCGCAACCGCGAGCGAAGAGACGTCGACGCTCGCGTACGTCCTCCGCTCGCTCGCGCTGATCTGCGTCCTGCTGGTCGTGATCGTGTTCTCGCTGCGCCACACTCGACCGGTGTTCGCGACGCGCGGGACGCTGGCCGAGGAGCTGCGCAGGCGCGCGCCGATGGCGGCCGAGGTGCTCGCGTCGGCGGACAGCACTCCGATCGGACGCTTCATGGCCACCGACAAGTTCCGCGACGAGAAGCGGAACTTCTACGAGGACGTGATGCGCACCAGACAGGTCGACTCCGCGCGCGCCGACTCCATCGCGCAGTTTGCCGTCAAGGAGGCGTACACTCGCGGAATCTCGCCGGCGCTCATCTTCGGCGTAATGCTCACCGAGAACGCCCGGTTCATCTCCGGAGCGATGTCCAACGTGGGCGCCGTCGGTTTGATGCAGGTGTATCCGAAGGTGTGGCTGAAGAAGGAGTTCAGCGACAGCCTCGGCGAGGACCTCGCGTCCGACTCGACCAACGTCCGCTACGGAGTATTCATCCTGAGCAAGTACTTCCATCCGCGCACGAAGACGGGCGAGACGCGCACGCGCGACTACCGAACGGCGCTCCTCCGCTACAACGGGTGCGTGAAGGGGACGAACACCCCGCACTGCAAGAACTATCCGGACAAGGTGAAGCAGTACGTCGAGGCGTCGGCGAAGTCGATCTGCGATGGGCGCGGATTCTTCGAATGCATCGCGAAGCCGTTCATGGATGGCTTGCTCGGCGAGGATTCGGGAAGGCAACGGTAGCGCGCTCCCGACGGCGGGAGCGGCACGAGCCAGGCTAGCCCTCGCGCAGCGCGCGCAGGCCGCGCGCGAGATCGGCACGCGGTGCGCTACCGAGTCGTTCGTCGAGTTCGTGCTCGTGCGCCGCGAGGAGCTCGCTCGCCCGGTCATAGGCAGCATGGCCCATCGGCGTGAGAGAGGCGCGTACGCTGCGACGGTCGTCCGGGTCCGCGGCGCGAACGACGAAGCCCTCCGCCTCGAGACGATCGATGAGCTGCGTCACGTTCGATCGGCCGCAGCAATGCCGCTCGGCGAGCTGGGTGAGCGTGAGCGGCTCCGCAGCCATCACGAGGTGGCGGAGCGCGCCCAGCTTCGCCAGCGACAGGCCAACCTCGGATAACGCACGCTCAGCTCGCGCCTCGACCGCCCGTGCCGCGTCGAGCAGCAGGAAGGTGAGCGCGCAGCCGGAGGCGGTGGGACTACCCTTCTCCATCGGCTTCTGGCAGGCTGATCGTGTCCGACGTGTGCCGGCCGCGAAAGACGCCGCGATGCGCGGTCTCGGCGAGCGCGACGACGTGCCGTGCGATGGTCTCGTAGCGATCGGCCGACAGGCCAAGACCAACCTGTTGCACGTGCACTCGCAGGGAGCGACGGATGTCATCGAGAGGAGACGCCCGCTCCTGAGCGTCGCGCACGTAGTCGGACACCGCGGCATCCAGATCGGCCTGCGCCCAGTCGTCCTCGGCGATCGCCGTCCACAGCGCGCGACGAAGTCGTTCGCTCGGTGTCGATCCGTGCATGCGTCACCTCCACTGAGGACGGACAGTCGCTATCGCGCCGGGATGTCGTTGTCGAGTCGCTCGCTGACGCTCGGCGTGTGATGGAGGGACGACCGATCGGCCTCGGACGTCTCATCGGCCCATGCGTCGAACATGAGGATCGGCCACAGCGTGGCGGCGTTGTTGGAGTAGCCTCGAAGGTGCTCCTGCCAGATGTGGCCGACCTCCGCCGTGTCGAACACACCGTGACGCGAGATGCGCGCGGGATCGAGCTTGGAATCGGCCCACTCGCGTAGCGGACCGCGCAGCCAGTCGTGCAGCGGAACGCCGAACCCCATCTTCGGGCGCTCGACGAATGCGCGGGGCACGTATCGGTCGAGCAATGCGCGCAGAATCCACTTGGATCGCTTGTCGCGCAGCTTGAGCCGGAGCGGCAGCCCCGCGGCGAACTCCACAACGCGATGATCGAGGAAGGGTGTACGCGTCTCGAGCCCGACACCCATGGCCGCGCGGTCCACCTTCACGAGCACGTCGTCCGGCAGGTAGCACATGAGGTCGAGATGCATCATCTGCTGCGCGAACGACGCGGAGGGCATCAGGTTCGCCACGTCGGTGATCGCTGTGTTCAGCTCCGCGGCACCGGGCACGAGCCGGCTGGGATCGGTCCAGGACGAGAGCAGCTCGTGGTACAGGTCCTCGCGCCACTCGCAGCGGAGCAGCCGCGCGATCTTGCGGGCCTTGACGACGAGCCGATGCGCGCGTCGCGAACGCGCGGTCTCGCCGCCGTTCCACGCGTCCGGGTTCCACCGCCGTGCGTCGAGGCGGTCGACGAGGTCGAAGCGCTGCGCAGCGGCGAGGCGTATGCGGCGCGGCATGACGCGCAGCGAGCGCCAGATCGTGTCGAGGCCCACGTAGCGATCGTAGCCGCCGAACAGCTCGTCCCCACCGTCACCGGTGAGCGCGACGGTGACCGAGTCGCGGGCGAGGGACGACACGAGGAAGGTCGGGATCTGCGACCAGTCGGCGAACGGCTCGTCGTAGAGCGACGGGAGCCGATCGATGACGCGCATCGACTCTTCGGCCGTGATGTAATGCTCGGTGTGGATCGTTCGCAGGTGTGCGGCGACCGCGCGCGCGTGCCTTGCCTCTTCGAACTTGGGATCGAAGAATCCGATCGAGAAGGTGCGCACAGGCGCTCCGCCCTGCGCCTGCATGAGCGCCACCACCGTGGTGGAATCCAGTCCCCCAGAGAGGAACGCGCCGAGCGGGACGTCGGAGATCATCTGGTCGGAAACGGCGCGTCGCAGGAGTACGTCGAGCTCCTCGATGAGCTCGTCGTCCGACTTGGTGGACGGGCGCGCGGCGCCGGTGCGGGCGACCGAGACCGCCGACCAGTAGGTGGATACCGACGGGACCAGGCCGTCCCTCGGATGGAAGCAGAGCACCGTTCCGGGGAGAACCTTTCCGATGCGCGCGTAGATGGAGTGCGGCGCGGGGACGTAGCCGTAGCGCATGAGGAGCGCGACCGCACCGCGGTCGATCTCCCCCTTCCAGTGCGGGTGACGGCGGAGCGCCTTGAGCTCGGAGCCGAACACGAGGGAATCCCCGCAGACCCCGTAGTAGAGCGGCTTCTCGCCGATCCGGTCACGCGCCAGCAACAGCTCTTGGTCGCGAATGTCCCAGACGGCGAGCGCGAACATGCCGACGGCTTCCTTGAGCGTGGCGGCGACTCCCCAGGCCTCGAACCCAGCGAGGAGGACTTCCGTGTCCGACGTGCCCCGGAACGTCGCGCCGGTGGCTTGGAGCCGTTCGCGCAACTCGCGGAAGTTGTAGATCTCGCCGTTGAAGGAGACCACGTAGCGGCCGCTCGCCGACCACATCGGTTGGGCGCCGGTCGCGGACAGGTCCAGGATCGAGAGACGCCGGTGACCGAGAGCGATGGGCGTGTCCGCCGGAACCCAGTGGCCGTCGGCGTCCGGTCCCCGATGCGCCAGGCTCTGCGTCATCTCGCGCACCGTCTCGCGTCGCGCTGATGCGACGAGCGAGGGGGACCAGAACCCTGCGATGCCACACATACGGGCTCTCCTCCGTCGGGAGAGGCAGGCGCGCGAGAACTCGCCGCAGGGCTGCCAGTGAATTGCGGATCAATACTACGGGCGCCAAACAGGCGGCGCCACCACGCTGGCGCCAAGGGCCCGGACGCAACATACTCATGCATTCGGACGCCCACCGCTCATGCTCGTGCTCGGTAAGATAGCTTCTTCGACGCCGAACTGGTTAGGGGGAAGGAGGATCGATTGCACGACCGGATGTGCGATCACGCACACCGCTCACCCGAAGAAGAGGTGCGGCAACAGATGGAGAAGGAGCGCTCGCGCGGTGTCCCCCCGACGACGGGAGTGGAGCCACGCAGAACGGAAGTCGAGTCTAGAGCAGCACCCGCCCGCACGCTGCGGGCAACGATTCTGACTGCGGTTGCCGTCCTGGCCCTGGTGCCGCTCAGCGCCTGCCGGGGCGACGGTGGGCACGTAGACGCGCTGGCGCGCATCGCCGCGCCGGAGGAAGCCTCGGACATCGATGAGGCCGAGGTCCCTGGAGCGGTGTCGCTCGCGCCCACATTGCTCCGGGTGCAGACGTACGAGGGCTCGGGCCAGCTCGTCCATCCAGACGTCGCGTTCTTCTCACGCGGGTGGCAGGGTCAGCGTTACTGGCTCGCGGCAACGCCCTATCCGAACGGCAACCCCCGGGTGGAGAATCCGTCGATCTTCTCCGGGGCGAGCCCGAGAGAGATGCTGGTGCCGCCTGGCATGACGAACCCGCTGGCCCTTCCCGTCGCGTCGGGCTACCTCTCCGATCCGGACCTCGTGCACGATCCCGCGACGGGGGAGCTGCGGATGTACTACCGACAGACCGTTCCCGAAGGCGATGAGCTGTATCTGACGACGAGCCGAAACGGCGTCGATTGGTCCAAGGGCCGGCGGGTCCTGAGCGATTCACGGTACGCCCTGATCTCTCCGGCAGTCGTTCGGGAGACTGGAGGAGCGTGGCGCATGTGGTTGGTGAACGCTGTGGAGAACGGATGCAAGTCGACGCGGCAGCAGCTCATGCTTCAGCAGCGACGCTCCACGGACGGCGTGACCTGGGGGACGCCGGAGCGGGTGGAGCTCACGATCAACGGCCGTGTGCCGTGGCATTGGGACGTGCAGTACGTCGCGGCCCGGTCTGAGTACTGGGCATTGGTCGCGGCCTATCCGGAGGGAGCCAACTGCGCTCAGACATCGATCTACTTCGCCAGAAGCGCGAATGGAACGGACTGGCAGACCTCACCGGTCCCGCTTCTCGCGACAGGTACGTTCGCGCCGATCAGCGATCTCGTGTACCGGTCCACGTTCCACTATCACGAAAAGAGCGAAGTGGTGTCGGTGTGGTACTCGGGCGCACGGGTGCGAGACGACGTATTTCAGTATGCCGTCGTATCGGCGCGCTATTCCATTGCCGACTTACTTCTCCGCGTGAGTGGGAGCCCCGGAGCCACGGTGGGCCGCGCCGAATCGCAGCGCACATCGCGTTCGCTGATCGCCGCCCGAGAGCAGTTCATCGCGGAGTTTCCCTGAGGGGCGTGTCGGACACCCGGCGGGGACGGCTCACCAGACGGAGCGACGCTCTCAACTCCGCCGAGGTGATGCGCCTCACTCGCCGGCCGCTGCACATTCACCAACATTTGGGGAGTAGTAGCGCCGCTTCAGACGGGGCGGCGTGAGTTCTCACTTCGCGCTCACTTCGCGGAAAATGCCTCACCTCAACAGCACACGCACCTTCATCGACACGGTGCAGGTCGCGTGGACGGTGCGTGAGATCGGCAGTCCTTCGTTCACCGGCACGCTGTCCAAGGTGCTCGAGAGGGACCGACGTCGCGGCGGGTGGCTGGTGTTCGAGTCGGCGGATGGCGAAAAGCGGCGGCTCGCGCCGTATCCGCCCGACTGGCGCACGATGTCGGCATTCGAGCTGGAGCGCTGGTGCATGCGCGCCTCCGCGGTACCGCCCGCTCCCGCGCGGCGCGCCCTGGACTGAAGCATGATCATCGACGTGGAGGCGCAGGCTCCCTAGAGAATGTTCACAGCGCGTCCGGCCAAGAGGACGATGGTGGTCAACGAGATGAGCGCCTGGAGCATCATCGTCAGCTTCGCCCATGAGGACAGTACGGGCACGTCAGTGGGTGAGAACGCTGTGCTCGTGTTGAACGCGAGGAACAGGTAGTCCACGAAGTTGGGCCGCCACCCGACGTCGTCGGCGAGGGTCTTCGACGCATCCGACGAGCCTGGCAGCGACATCTGCGGAAAGAGGAATGCCCCATTGATGTGAGCCTCGCGTCGCTCACGTTCGTTCGGGCCGCCGGCGTCGAGCCGCCAATACCAGCTCGCGAACACGATCACGTTGGTCAGCCAGAGCACCGACGCGGAGCGGAGCACACTGGTGGCGCTCCCCGTGTGATGGACGAGACCGAGCAACAGCGCGGCGACGCCGTACAACAGCCCCGCGGCGAGGAGGCCGAGGATCGCGTAGCCTGTCCACGAGTTCGCACGATACTGGCCCGTCGCGTGGAACAACTGTGCGGCCGCCACGAGTACGGCCACCACGATCGCCAGTGCCCACGACGAACCGGCATGCATCGAGTTTGGCAGCGCGAAATGGAGGGCGACCGCAGAGAAGACCGCGACGATCACCGGCCAGCGGGGCTCGGGTCGTCGAATGTCTGGCGTGGGACTCAGCATATCGCGGAGATTACCGCGTTGAGCGCGCGGCGGCGAACGTGGCGCTCTGCGGCTGCCTGTCAGCCCTGGGCGACGAGGCCGGCGTACTCGGGGTGACTCTCGATGTAGCGCCTCACGAACGGGCAGGACGGCACGACCGTCACCCGTTCGGACTGCGCGTACTCGAGGGCAGCTTTCGCGAGCGCGCTGCCGTAGCCCTGCCCTTCCTCCGAGTCGGGCACCTCCGTGTGGATCAGATCGAGGTCGGCGCCCCGGTACGCATAACGCAGCGACGCCGTGCCGGACTCGGTGCGAAGCTCGAACAGGCCTGCGCTCGGGTTGTGAAAAACGGAGGATGTCTGGGACATGCCGGCGGGACTAGGAGCGATGGTGAGGCGCGGTTGCGCGGCCTCAGTGCAAGTAGTGCGCGCGCCTTACTCAGGTACCGCCGAACCACTCGTAGCCCTGGTCGCTCCAGTAGCCGCCATTTTGCGCGGGCATGAAGACGACGCGGGTGAGGTATTTGGTGTTCTTGTAGCCGAGCTTCACGGGCGAGTGGACTCGCGCCGGCGCTCCATGCCCGGGCGTGAGCAGGTGCCCGTCCATGCCATACGCGACGATGGTCTGCGGATGCGTCGCGCTTTCCATGTCCCAGCTCTCGTGATAACCCTTGTCGAACCCGGCGAAATCGACGAAGCGCGCGTCGTCCGTGACACCGGCGGCGCGCGCCAGGTCGCTCACGCGCACGCCCGACCAGGTGGCGCGCGCATTCCATCCCTCCACGCAGTAGTGATCCACCTTCTGGGTGATGCGGGGCATCTTCGTCAGGTCGTCCAACGAGAGTGAGAGCGGCCGGCGTACGGCACCCGACACCTCGAGCCGCCACGCGCGCGCCGCGCCCGGGTCCAGCACCGGCACAGTGTCGGAGATGAAGTATTTGGGAAATGCGCTGCCCGCGACGGGGACGTTCGCCCCGAGCCGATTCATCGCGTCGTGCCGGAACAAGCCACGCTCGATCGCTTCATTCGCCCGCTCGGCGACGTCGAGGATCGGCTTGGCGGCGTCGGGATTCTTGTTGCATGCCGCGAGCATCGCGCTCCCGAGTGACGCGGCGGAGAGGCCGAGAAAATTTCGCCGGTCGATGGTCATGACGGAGGCACCTCTGAAGAGGGCGGCGCGGTGGGTGAGGAGGGGGGGGCGAACAGGTGATAGAAGGGCCGCGCGTTTCGTGCCTCGGGCGACCGCGCGCGGTCGTACCAGCCGGTGACGATGGCCCGGAGGGAGTATGGATCCACGGCGAACACCATGAACACGTGCACGAGCGACAGCAGGATCAGCAGCGTCATCGATACGAAGTGCGCGTAGCGGGCCCACTTGTAGTTGACGAACAGCGCGGTGATGAACCCGAGCGTGACGGGCTTCCAGATGGCGAGCCCGCTCAGCACGAGGACGACGCCGAGCACCGGCATGGCGAAGTAGGTGCTCTTCTGCAGCGCGTTGTGCTTGCCCTGGCGCGGGTGATCCTTTCGCACGAAGAGATAGAACTTGAGCATCTCGATCGCATCGCGCCCGTCTCCGCGGCGAGGGACGATATCGCGCCACTCGCCGTGGAGGAAGAGAAAGCCGAGGTAGAGCAGGCCGTTCGCGACGAGGAGCCACATCATGGCGAAGTGCCAGTGCCGCGCGCCACCGAGCCATCCGCCGAAGGTGAACCAGGCGGGGATGGGCGTGCCCTCCCACGGGTTGAGCGCGAAACGCTCGCCGGGGCGCGCGAAGGCAGGATGCGCATTGAAGATGCGCATGCCGCTACCGGCCATGAGCACGACGGCGATGGCGTTCACCCAGTGCGTCAGGCGAACGATCCAGTGATTCCGTTTAACGAGATTCGGCATGGTGGCGCGCGCGAGGGGGTGAGGTACAGTCTGTGGCGCGCGAGTCGAAAAGGGAACCGGGTGGTGGGCGGACGGAGTCTTGATCAGCTCCGGAGACGTGGAACGGCCGCTCTGGCCCCGCCATAGCCAGCGGGGCTAGGGACACAACTCGGCCGAACGCTCGTCCAATGGCCAACCAGTCCGGAGGTCCTTCGCTCAACCCACGGGTTCTGTCCTCCCGCGAGCTCAACGCTACCATGACCTCATCTGTTCCTCGCGACACCTCCCGACGGTTAATGTCCGAGGGTTGCTCGCTTCGCCGGTACGATGGCGCTGGGGCCGCAGCCACAGCGGCGCCGGCGATCGATCGGTCAGCGTCCCGTCGCGGCGCCCATCGTCACGACCACCGTATGGCGCTGACCGTCGTCCACGAGAGGAATCTCCTCCGTGCCGACGACGGCTCCATCGACCTCGACGCGAGTCACACCGGTGGACACTCCATCTGGGTTCTCGATACGGATGGCGTACGTGGCGGAGCGATGGCGGTAGTCGATCTCGAAGTGGCCCCATGAGCGCGGAACGCACGGCGCGATGACGAGTCGGTCGCCGCGCAGCGAGAAGCCAAGAAGCGCCTCGAGTGCGGCACGGTAGCTCCAGCTCGCCGAGCCCGTGTACCACGTCCAGCCGCCGCGTCCCACGTGGCCGGCCCCGCTGTAGACATCGGCGCAGATGACGTACGGCTCGACTTTGTAGCGGTCCGCCTCCGCGCGAGTGCGCGCGTGGGTGAGCGGATTGAGCAGATCGAGGAGCATGAAGGCCCGGTCGCCATCGCCGGCGCTCGCCGCGGCGAACACCGTCCAGAGCGCCGCGTGCGTGTACTGCGCGCCGTTCTCCCGCACGCCTGGGAGGTAGCCCTTGATGTAGCCAGGGTCCCGCGTCGAGTGATCGAACGGCGGCGTGAGGAGGAGGATCATGCGGTCGTCGGCGTGCACGAGGCGCTCGCGCGCGGCGTCGAACGCGCGCAGCGCCCGCGCTGGATCACCCGCACCGGAGATGAGCGCCCAGCTCTGCGCGATGGAATCGATCTCGCATTCCGAGTCGCCCTTCGCGCCGAGCGGTGACCCGTCGTCGAAGAAGGCACGCCGATACCAGTCGCCGTCCCAGCCGTCACGCTCCACCGCGACGACGTAATCGTCGGCATGCTTCCGAAAGCGCGCGGCGATCGCGGTGTCGCCCGCGGCCTCGGCGTGTGCGGCGAAGCGGCGAAGCGTGACGATGAGAAACCAGGCGAGCCAGACGCTCTCACCCTCCCCTCCCACGCCGACGCGGTTCATGCCGTCGTTCCAGTCGCCACCGCCGATCAGTGGGAGGCCGTGACGCCCGACGGTGCACGCCTTGTCGAGCGCACGCACGCAGTGCTCGTAGAGGGAGCCGGTCTCCAGGCTCACCGTGGGCCGGTCGTACACCTCATGATCGTCCGGACCGAGCGTGCGCATCTCGAGATACGCAGCGCGCTCCTGCCAGATGCCCGTGTCCCCGGTGGTCCGCACATAGTGGTCGGCAACGAAGGGGAGCCATGCGAGATCGTCGGAGAATCGCGTGCGCACGCCGCGGCCGCTGGGCTCGTGCCACCAATGCTGCACGTCGCCCTCCACGAATTGGTGGGACGCGGATCGCAGCAGGTGCGCGCGCACGAGCGCGGGTTCGCTGTACACCATGGCCATCCCGTCCTGCAGCTGATCGCGGAACCCGTACGCGCCGCTGGACTGATAGAGCGCGGACCGCGCCCAGATGCGACAGGCGAGGGTCTGATAGAGCGTCCACCGATTGACGAGCGCGTCGAGCTCCGGCGACGGTGTGCGCACCGTGACGACCGAGAGTCGCTGCTCCCAGGCGGCGACCGCCGCATCGATCGAGTGGGCGGCCTGCTCGGGCGGGCCATTGCGCGCGATGACGGCGCGCGCCTCGTCGTCGCTGCGCGTGGCGCCGAGCAGTACGACGAGCTCCCTCGAGTCTCCCGGAGCGAGCACGATGTTGCAGCGAAGCGCCGCGCACGGATCGTAGCCCGCGCCGAAGGCGTTGCCGAGCGATGGGTTGTCGAGCGCGGCGGGCGCGGAGAGATCACCGTTGCGCCCGATGAACGCGCTGCGATGTGCGGTCGCGCTCGTGACTGGCTCGCTGATCCACGAGAACGCGACGCGCGACGCGAATTCCTCATTGTAGAAGTTCTGCGCGAGAATGGCGCCCGTGCTCTCGTCCAGGCGTGTGTGCACTTGCTGGCGCCCGTGCTCGCGCTCGGCGCCGAGTGCCCACTCCACGTAGCTCGTGATGGTGAGACGCCGGACGTCGCGGCCGCGGTTGGTGATGCGGAGCCGCGAGATCTTCACCGGATCGTCAGTGGGAACGGCGAGGGTCAGCTCGGTGACGATCCAGTCGCGCTCGTGCACGAACGTCGTGCGACCGGGCGCGTGACGCACCGTGTACGGCGGCGCGGCAGCGTCACCGTCGCGCGCCGCCATCGGCGCAGGCGTGGGCGACCAACTGCGGCCGGTGAAATCGTCCTGTATGAAGATCACCTCGCCGGTGGGGTCGCTGACCGGATCGTTGAACCAGGGGGTGAGGCGATAGAAGAAGCTGTTCTCCGCCCAACTGTACCCGGAGCCGCGTTCGCTGACGCAGAAGCCGGCGTTCGCGTTGGCGATGACGTTGCACCAGGGCGCGGGCGGCACCGTGGCCCCCGACACCGTGATCTCGTAATCACCCTCGGCGGTGAGCGCGCCGTAACCGTTGGCATATGGCGGCCGCGCGGCGCGCGGAAGGTCGCGCTCGGCGCGCACGATGCGCGGACGGCCGAGCGCGCGAAGCGGCGGCCGCGAGGGCTCGCTGGGCGCACGCACCGTCGCGGCGACGATCTCGCCCAGGCCGACGCCGTCGCAGACGACGTGGATGCTCGCCGTGGCGCGCAGCATGGCGACGTCCTCGGCGCTCATGATGTCGCTGCGTCTGATGAAGACGCCGCCGGGCGCATCGAGCGTTCCACCCTCGGTGGACGCGATGACCATCGCCGTCAGCTGATCCTGGAGCTCCTGGATGTACGAGGGCTCCTTGGCGTTGAGGATGATGAGATCGGAGCGCACGCCCTTCATACGCCAGTACTTGTGCGCGACGAGCAGCTGTCGGACGCTCGGAAGTCCGTTCGAGCCGCGGATGGTGGCGAGCACGATCGGCCAGTCACCCGAGATGCCGTGCGCCCACAGCGCCTGCTGCCCGCGCGTGTTGGCCATGCGCTCGAACTGCGGCGCGCGGAGCGCGTCGCGGTGGTAGATCAGCGCGCCGGCGAGCTCCTGATAGAGTGCCGCGTCCGCCGGCGCGACATCCAGGTTGCGCAGCTCGATCGTCGCCTCGGTCACGGACAGCGCCAGCGCGCGCTCGGCGGCGCCCAGATCGCGATAGCGGTCGGCGGCGAGGAGCACCGCGTCGCGCGATTCGTCGATGATGGTGGTGAACGCCACCGTCGCCGAGCGACCGGGCTCGAGGCGCACGCGCACGCGGAGCGACGCGATGGGATCGAGCACCGCGCCCGCCGTGCAGCTGAGATCCCCGAAGTCGTCCAGCGCGCGCGGTGCGCTCGCCGAGCGGCCGCGGCCGATGAAGCGCGCGCGGTCGGTCTCGCACGTCACGTCGGAGATGCACTCTGGTCCGGTGGCGACCACGTGCGCGCACCAGGGGCGGCGCTCTCCGGCCGACCGCGGTCGCCGTGAGGCCAGTACGGCGGAATGCGTGGGTACCCACTCGGTCTCGACGAACAGATTCTGGAAGGCCGGGTGCGACCGGTCGGCCGCAGCGTCGGTGAGCACCACTTCGCCGTAGCTCGTGAGCTCCAGCTCACGGGTCTGCCGCGACCTGTTGATCACGACCACTCGCCGGATCTCGGCGCGCTCGCGCGGAACGACGACCACGTCGGTGCGCGTCTCGAAGGCACCGTCGGTCCGCGCGAACACGACGCGGTCCGCGGCGAAGGTGGCGCGGTAGAAGCTCGGCGTGGCACGCACAGGCTGGTGTGCTGCCGACCAGACGCTCCCCGTGGTGACGTCGCGCAGGTAGATCCATTGGCCGGTGGAATCGCGCGTGGCGTCGGCGCGCCAGCGGAACACGTCGAGCCGATCGGCGCGGCTATAGCCGCCGCCGGCGTTGGTGAGCAACACGGTGTATCCCGCCCCGCCAAGCAGTCCGACGTGCGGCTCGGGAGTGTCAGGGCTGTCTTCCTCGCGCACGACCTGTTGCGTCGGCTCCGTCCGCATGGACGGGTCGTCCGGCGTGTACGGCAGCGGCGAGCGCACGGTGTAACGGCGCGGCACACGCTCGTCGAGGAGCAGGGCGGCCGCGCGGGCGGCGGGATCGGCCATGAAGCGGCGCTGCCAGATCCCCTGCCCTTCCTTCAGATGCAGCACGTTGTCGAGCGCGACAATCGTCATGCCGATGTGATGCGCCATGAACGTCTGCACGAGCGCGTGTCGTCCATCGCCGTCGGGACGCGAGTAGTCGAGCGCGTCGCAGAAGCCATACGGGCCGAGCGCGCCCTCTTTTTCGAGCGCGGCAAGGTTGCGCAACGCCTCGTGCGGATCGACGCCGAGCGCCAGCGCGCTCGCGTACGGCGCGATGACGAGATCGCGCGCAAGTCCCCGCTTGAGCCCGAGGCCCGGCACGCCGAAGGCGCGGTACTGATAGGTCTCGTGCCGATCGCGCAGGTTGTAGGCCGACTCCGAAATCCCCCACGGCACGCCGCGCGCGTGGCCGTACGCAATCTGGCGGCGCACGGCGGCGAGGTGCGTCTGATCGAGGAGCGAGAAGGGCCGCGACGGGATCACGAGCAGCGGCATGAGGTACTCGAACATGCTGCCGCTCCACGAGACGAGCGCCGTGGAGCCATCGCTCGTGGTGAGCGACCGACCCAGATGGAACCAGTGCTCCGCCGGCACGTCGCCCTTGGCCACGGCGACGAAGCTCGCGAGGCGCGCCTCGGAGGCGAGGAGATCGTACGCCGACTCGTCCAGCCGTCCCGTGCGGGGATCGTAGCCGATGGACATCAGCCGCCGGCTCGGATCGTAGAACAGAGCAAAGTCCATCTCCATCGCCGTCGTGCGCGCGCGCACGGCAAGCGTC
>JBDSDB010000156.1:0-9075 GCA_039920785.1 Gemmatimonadaceae bacterium | reverse complement strand
CTACCGCCCCCGCCGCTTCGCCGTGTACGCCGCCGCGTCCGCATCCTCGAGCAGCGCGAGCAACGACTTCGGCGACTCCGTCGACCATGCCGCCGCACCCACGCTGAGTGCGATGGCGAACTTCCGGTCGGCTTCGGCGTTCCTCTCCGCCTGCCACTTCCCGAGACGGCGGATCACCACGTCCACGCAGTCCGCCGGCGCCTCGTTGGCGAGCACGGCGAACTCGTCTCCGCCGAGGCGTGCCACGATGTCCGCCGAACGGAAGGTCTGGTTGAGCACCCAGGCGGCGTCGCGGATCGCTTCGTCGCCCGCATGGTGCCCGTGCGTGTCGTTCACGTGCTTCAGGCCGTCCAGGTCGGCGTAGAACACCACGAACGCACGGCCGGCGCGCTCCGCCAGCCGTGTCAGCGGCTCGGCGGCCATGAAGAAGCCGCGCCGGTTGTACAGCCCTGTCAGCTCGTCGCGGGTCGAGAGCTTCATGAGGTCGAGCTGGGCGCGGTGTCGCTCCATCGCGTAGCGCACCACTCGGCGGAACGAGCGCGGCGTGAGCTCGTCCTTGCCAAGGAAGTCCTGCGCGCCGGCGCGGAGCGCGCGTTCCTCGATGTCCGGATCGTCCACGGCGGTGAGCAACACCACCGGCACGGCGACGAACTTCTCGCGCACGCGCGCCAGCGTCTCCAAACCCCGACCGTCGGGCAACGTGAGATCGAGGACGATCAGGTCCGGTGGCTCGGTGACGGCGCACGCCGCGGCGAGGGTCTCGACGTGCGTGAGTCGCCAATCCTTCTCCTCGGGCGAGTTCTCGAGCGATGCGCGCACGAGGCGCGCGAAGATCGGGTCGTCCTCGACGAGCAGGATCGAGAGGCCGTGCGGCGCGGAGGTGCGCTCCTCGTCGAGCGGAAGCGGCTCGCGGGACGTGGAGAGGAGAGCCCCGAGGGGCGGCGCGTGCGGTGTAGGCACCGGCGGTCCGTGATTGACGATGTGGCGTGCTGAGGCGGCGAGGCAGCGCCGACACCATCGAGTGTCGGCACCGGACAACACGTGCGCTAGTTCGACGAACGCCGCCAAGCGTCGGTCACGGGCGTCGCGGGCTGCCGACTCGCCCGCTCCCCGCCCTCCTCGGCAAGTGCATTCGAGATGATGCTACTGCGCAG
This sequence comes from Gemmatimonadaceae bacterium, assembly GCA_039920785.1. Taxonomy (GTDB): domain Bacteria; phylum Gemmatimonadota; class Gemmatimonadetes; order Gemmatimonadales; family Gemmatimonadaceae; genus AG11. Next base: position 7,921 of record JBDSDB010000156.1, on the reverse strand, counting down.
GAATATGAGGCGAGGGTTCGACGATCACGATCGCTTGCGTGACGCTGTTCGTGAGGCCGTTCGCGTCGCGGACCGTGAGGGTGACGTTGCGGGTGCTCGAGTGTGCGTAGACAACGGTCGTGGTGACCCCGGTCGCTGTCCCGTCAGGGTACTTGTTCAGGTCCCACTCGTATGACACGATGCCCTTGTCGTCGGACGAGGTGCTCGCGTCGAGAGTGCAGGTGAGCCCCGCGCACACGAAGGTGAAGCGTGCCACCGGGGCGGCATTCGGCGTGACGACGAGTTGCACGAGGCGGGGCGACGTCTGGCCGGATGGCGCGAACGCCGGCGAGCCGACCAGCGTCTGCAGCTTGTCGTTCAGCAGCCGAACGCCCGGAACTCCGAGCGCCCCGGCGACCGCCGTGATATCCTCCATCCCGTCGGTCGGCGTCCACAGAAAGTCGTGCAAGTCGCCGTTCGCCACTGTGCTGTTGCCCACCACCTGGCCGTTGTTGTTCAGCCCCGTCGCGTTGCTCGACGTGCCGCCGAGTGTGCCCAGGTCGCGCAGGCCCGACGCCGGCGTGTAGAGGAAGGCGTGCGTCTCTCCGGAGGACGTCGTGTAGCTCCCGGCGATCTGGCCGGCGTCGTTGATCCCGATGACGCTCGTGAGAGTACCGAGTTGCGCGGTGAGATCCTGCATGCCACTCCCCGCGGACCAGCGAAAGACGTGTGTCTCGGTCTCTCCGGCGATCGTGCTCGTGCCGATCACCTGGCCCGATGCGTTGATGTCGATTGCCGCGCTGCTCAGTCCACCCAGCGTGCCGAGGTCCTGAATGGCGTTGGCGGCATCCCAGAGGACCGCGTGATTTGTGAAGGATGCAGTGACACTCGAGCCGACGATCTGTCCTGCGGCGTTGATCGCGTTTCCCTTGCTCGAACCCTCCCTGTCCGCGCCCGGCAGGATGCCGAGGTTCACCATCGTCGCGCCGGCCCCTCGGAAAGCGCGAACTCCTTCGTTCAAGTTCGTCTGGGTCGTTCCGGCGATATCGCCGGCGTCGTTGATGTCGCTACCGAACGCCGTGCCACAGCAGATGCTGCTCAATTGCTGAAGTCCCGATCCGGGGGTCCACCGGTAGGGTCGAAAGTCGTCCGGCGACGGAGGCAGCTTTATCGCTGATCCGGTGACCTGTCCGAGATTGTTCAATCCTCGAGCATCGCCGATCGGGGCTCCCGGTAGTCCGCTGAAGATCTGAATGCTGCTCGCGCCGGTCAGCGTTCGCTCGGCGCTCTCCGGCGCCAGCGGGCCGAACGCGGGCGCCAACGGTTCCGCGCAGGCGGCCATACTCAGTGCGACCGCGGCCGCCGCTGCACCACGAAGAAGGGATTCGAGCGGCCGATGGGTCCGACCGCTCACGAACGCGATGTGAAGCGTGCGACGAATGAGGCGCATGGCGAGGAGGCGTGGGGTGATCGTGACGGCACGGTCCACCATCATCGGCGAGACTCGCGCTCGAGCGACGGCACCTTAGACGATTCTATGCGTCGGTGCCGTCGACGATCATGAGACGCCGGTCATCTCATCGCAAGTGCCGATCGATCCACGCCAGAGACGGAGCGCGGCTGTGTTCGTCAAGGCTCAGCGTGCGCCTTCTCCGCCCAGCACGTTGGCGCCACCGAACGCCCGGTACACCGCGACGAGACTCGTCTCGGCGTCCGTGCGCCCCATCGCCCGCTCGTTCTCGCGCTCGAGGAGTGTGCGCTCCGCGTCGAGCACGGGGAGGAAGTCGGATGCGCCTTCGACAAACCGCAGCCTCGCCAGCTCCGCGGCCTTGGCGCTGGCCGTCGCCGCGTCCTCCAGGTGGCGCAGTCGCTCCTTCGCCCGACGGTATCGCACGGCGGCCGTCTCCTGTTCCTCCCGTGCCTGCAGTCGCGTGAGCTCGTAGCGCGCTTTGCTCTGCGTCTCTTCGGCGCGCGCCACATCCACTCCGGCGCGCACGCGGCCGAGGTCGAGCGCCGGCCACGAGATCACCGGGCCGATCGCATACCGCGGCGTACCGGAGTTGCCGAGCCGCTCGACGGCGTTGCCGGTGTAGCCGGCTGCGCCACCGATCGAGAATCGCGGCAGGTACTCCGCTCGCGCCGCGCCGACGAACGCGGTTCGCGCGGCGAGTTGCCGCTCCGCGCTGCGCACGTCGGGACGGTCGCGAACGGCCGAGGCGCTGCTCGGCAGGGAAAGAGAATCCGGCAACACGATCGCCGACGAAAGCGCGGGCAACTCGTCGGTGCCGTTGCGCCCCGTGATCACGCGGATGCGCTGCCGAGCTGCGTCGATCGTCGTCTCGAGGGTCGGGATCGCGGCGAGCGTGGCGCTCAACTGTGATTTGGCGCGTTCCGTATCCAGCGCCGTGCCTCGACCCGCCTCCAACCGCCGCTCCGTCACCTCGAGGGTGCGGCGCTGGTTCTCCGCACTGCGCCGTGCGACGGCGAGGCGGTCCTGCGCGCCGCGCAGCGTGAGATACGCGCTCGCCACCTGCGCGGTGAGCGAGACATCCACGTCGCGCACGTCTTCATCGGCGGCGTCGTACAACGCGCCTTGGCCACGGAGCGACTTTCGCAGCCGCCCGAAGACATCCATCTCCCAGGTGAGCCGAAGCCCGGCGTCCCACATGCTCTGATCAGGGAACGCACCCGACGCGCCAGGGAACGACGCGCTCGAGATGCGTTGCCGCGTGTATCCGGCGCTCGAGGTGATCGCCGGCGTCATGTCGAACGCGGCGACGGATCTCGCCGCGCGTGCGCCATCCGCGCGAGCGACGGCGATCTGCACGTCGGGACTGGCCTGGCGCGTCTCGCTCACCAACCGAAGGAGCGTGCTGTCGCCGAGTGCGCGCCAGAATTCGGCGCCCGTCTGGCGCGCTGGCCGCGAACGGTCGTCCGCGCGCTGCTGCGCAGACGGGAGAGCACTGACCGCGTGGGTCTGAGCGCTCGCGCCGCTTCCGGCGAACGAGAGCCCGACGACCAACGCGAGTATTCGAATGCGATGTGTCACGACAGCGCGACCTCAGGTCTGAAGACTGTGGGAGCAGTTCGTTGGGGCACCGTCTCCTCGTCGAGCTCCGGCCCATGCTGGGCGGCGATCAACGAGTACACGACGGGCACGACGAACAGGGTGAAGATCGTTCCGATCGTCATGCCGCTGACGAGGACGGTGCCGATGCTGTTGCGCGCCTCGGAGCCGGGCCCGGTCGCGAGGACGAGCGGGAAGTGTCCGAGCACGGTGGCGGCGGACGTCATGAGTACGGGCCGCAGGCGCGTGGACGCCGCCTCGCGAACGGCCGCCACCTTCTCGTAGCCCTGCTTCTGCAGCGTGTTGGCGAACTGCACGATCAAGATGCCGTTCTTCGCGATCAGGCCGACGAGCGTGATCAGCCCCACCTGCGAGTAGATGTTGATGGTCGTGAGGTCGAGGAAGCTGAAGATCAGTGCGCCCGAGATGGCGAGTGGCACGGAGCCGAGCAGCACGATCAACGGATCGCGGAAGCTCTGGAACTGCGCCGCGAGCACCAGGTAGATCAGCACCACGGCGAAGGCGAGCGTCACCGTGAGCGCCGCGCCCTCGCGACGGATCTGCCGCGACTCGCCGGCGTACTCCATCGTGATGCCGTCGCCTCCCGCGCCGCGAGCGGCATCCTCGAGCACGCGCAACCCTTCCTCCTTCGTGACGCCGGGGTTCACGCCGCCGAAGATGCGAACGGCGTTGCGCTGCTGGAAACGATTGAGCGTGCGTGGCGCGATGCTCGATTCGATCCTCGTGAACGTCGACACCGGGACGAGCTGGCCGCTCGGCGTCTTGATCTTGAGATCGAGCAGGGGACTCACCGTCGCACGCCCCGAGTCGCCGATCTGCGGGATGACCTTGTAGCTCCGCTCGAAGAAGTTGAAGCGCGTCACGTACGCGCCGCCGAGCAGGGTGCCGAGCTCCTGGCCCACGCTGGCGAGATCGAGCCCGAGGTCGGCGATGCGCTCGCGGTCGATGATGACGCGGGCCTCCGGCAGGTCGATCTTGAGATCCGTATCGACGTAGAGGAACTTGCCGCTCTTGAAGCCGGCGCCGACCACCGCGCCGACCGTCTCGAGCATCTGCTCGGGCGGCACGTCGCTCTGGAGCACCATCTCCACGTCGTATTGTCCGGGGGTGGGCAGCGGCGGATCGAGTCGAGGAAAGACGCGCACGCCGGGGATCTGCGAGACGGCGCCGTACACGGCACCGTACATCTGCTCCGTCGAGCGGTCGCGCTCCTTCCAGTCCTTCGCCAGCATGCCGCCGAACGCCCCCCAGTTCGCCGTCAGCGACCACATGAACTTCGCCTCGGGGAACGCTTCGATCGTGCGCACCACGTCACGCGTGGCGCGGTTCGTCGCGACGAGCGACGCGTCGGGCGACGCCTCCATGAAGAGACTGATGTGGCTCTGGTCCTCGACCGGTGCGAGCTCACGCTTGGAGAAGGCGTAGAGTGGCCACGCGGCGACGAGCACGATCAGGCCCGTGACGACGATGACCGCGCGCATCTGCAGCGCGCCGTCGAGCATCCGCTCGTACCGCGCGCGCACCGAGTCGAACACACGGTTGACGTATCGCGTCAGCCGGCCCTCCTGCCCATGCTCGTGCACGAAGCGCGAGCTCATCATCGGCGAGAGCGTCACCGCGACGATCCCCGACAGCACGACTGCGGCGGCGAGCGTGATGGCGAACTCCAGGAACAGCGAGCCGGTGAGTCCACCCTGGAAGCCGATCGGGGCGTAGACCGCGGCGAGGGTGATCGTCATGGCGATGATCGGTCCCACGAGCTCGCGGGCTCCCACCAACGCCGCCTGAAGTCGTGTCTTGCCCATCCGCACGTGCCGCTCGACGTTCTCGACGACGACGATCGCGTCGTCGACGACGAGTCCGACCGAGAGGACGATGGCGAGAATCGTCAGCAGGTTGAGGCTGAACCCGAACGCGTACATCACGAGCGCCGCACCGATCAGCGAGATCGGCATCGCGACGAGGGGGACGAGCGCTGTGCGGAGTGAGCCCATGAAGAGGAAGACCACCAGGCCGACGATGGCGATCGTCTCGGCCAGCGTCTTCGTGATCTCTTTCAGTGCGTCCTGCATGAACGTCGTCGCGTCATAGGCGAGATGCATCTCGATGTCGGCGGGCAGCGTGGGCCGGATGCGCTCCATCTCCGCCTGCAGGCGATGCGAGACGTCGATCTCGTTGACGCCGATGAGCGGCCACACGCCGAGGTACACCGCCTCCTTGACGCCGTACTTGGCGACCATGTTGGCCTCTTCGGCGCCGAGCTCCACCTTCGCCACGTCCGCGAGGCGCACCAGCGCGCCGTTGCGATCGGCGACGATCAGCTGCTTGAACTCCTCGACCGAACGGAGATCGGTGTTCGCGAGCAGGTTCACCTGCACGAGGTTTCCCTTCGTCTGTCCGACGGCGGCGAGATAATTGTTGCGGCGGAGCGCGGCGTGGACGTCGCCGGGCGCGAGGCCGAGCGAGGCGAGCCTGTCCGGATCGATCCAGACGCGCATGGCGAGCTGTCGCGCACCCTCGAAGCTGACGCGCTGCACGCCGGGCATCGTCGCGAGCTGTGGCTGCAAGGTGCGCGCGAGCCAATCTGTGATCGCCGGCGTGTCACGCGTAGACGAGGAGAAGCTCAGGTAGAACGAGGCGTACGGACGATCGGCGCGCTGGACCTCGACGGCGGGCGGTTCCGCATCGGACGGCAGCTCGGAGCGCACCTGCTGCAACCGCGCGGTCACCTCGGCCAATGCCGCGGTGCTGTTGTGATTGAGCTTGAGGTGCACCGTCACCGTGCTGACGCCGGCGCGGCTCGTGGACTCGAGATAGTCGACGCCACTGATCGCCGACACCGAACGCTCGATCGGCGTGGTGAGGAAGCCGCGTACCGTCTCGGCGCCGGCGCCATAGTAGACCGTCGTGATGACGACGGACGAGCTCTCGATCTTGGGATACTGCTGCACCGGCAGCGTCGTCAGCGCTCGCCATCCCATGAGGACGATGACGAGATTGACGACGATCGCGAGGACCGGATGCTTGATGAAGATGTCGGTGAATGAGGAGCGCATGGTGGGTGTGGTGTCCTGTTATTGGCGCAGGCCGACGCGCTTGACCGCTGCGGTCGCGGCGGTGTCGGCCACGGCGACCAGCACGGCGTCGCGCAGCTTGAACGATCCCGACGCCGCGACCTTCTCGCCCGCGCGGAGCCCGTCGACGACGACGATCTCGTCGCCGAGCACCGGCCCCGCGCTCACGAGTCGGAGCTGGGCGCGCGTCTTTCCGTTCTTGTCGGCGGCGATGACGAACACGTGGTCGCCTCCCGGGCCCTTGCGCAGCGCGCTCACGGGCACGGCGACCGCACTGCGCACGGGTCCAACGTTGACCTGCACGCGCACGGATGAACCGGGTGCGGGGAGTGCCACGGTGTTCGGCAGTTCGGCGCGGACGAAGGCGTTGCGAGTGGTGGGATCGACGCGGGCGTCGACCGCGTTGATGCGTGCGGCGATTGCGGGAGCGCCGTCGCTGGAGAAGACCTGCACCTGGTCACCGACGCGGAGTCCTGCAGCCACCGTTTGGGCGACGGAGAAATCCACGTGCACGGCACCCTCGACGCCCTGTAGCGTCGTCAGCGGCGTGCCCGTCTCGAGGAACTGGCCGGCGTGCACGTCGGAGATGCCGACGCGAGCGCGAAACGGCGCGCGGATCGTCTTGCGCGCGATGATCGCTCGAGTGCGCGCCATCTGCGCGAGGGCGATATCGCGCTCGGCGCGAGCGTTGTCGAGCTCCATGGCGGAGGCGGCACCTCGCGACGTCATGCGTTCGGTGCGGGCCAGCTGCGTCTCGGCGAGCTTGGCCTGCGCGTCCTGCGCGCGGAGCTCGGCGGCTTCGACGGAGACGTCGAGCGCGACGAGTATGGAGCCGGCCTCGACGACCTGGCCTGGCCGGAGCGCGACCTGGCGCACGGTGCCGGGCACCTCGTTGCGGAGCGAGATGGAGCGCGGTGCGATCACCGTTCCGATGGAGGTGGCGGTCTCGCGGTGAGTTCGAGGTGTCGCGACCGCGGCGGCGACGACCTCGACCGGCTCGGGCTGGCTCGCCGACGCGGCGTTGGCGGTCTGGATGGAGGAGTACTTCCACGCGCCGAGCACGATCGCCGTGACGACCACGGAGAGCAGTGGAGTGAGGGCGCGGAGGCGGAAGCGTTGGATCGGTTGGTCGGGACGAGACATTACGGACACCCTCCAGGGGCGGTGCAGTGGTAAGACAGTTGTACAAACGCTAAACAGATGAACACAAAGGCAGGCCGAATGATGCGTTTCCTCAGCCTCGACGACCGGCTGTGCCCATCCCGACCCGACGAATCACCTCAGCCGCATAAGCGTTCACGACATCCGGCCGGATGCGGTAGGCGACGTACTGTCCCTCTCGCTCTCCCTCGACGAGCCCAGCCTGCACCAGCTCCTTGAGGTGGTGCGAGACAGTGGCTTTGGACACGGGGAACCCGTCGCAGAGCGCCTGGTTGGGACACTCGAGCTTCGTGCCGATCGCCTCCAGCATGGCGAAGCGGCGCGGATCGGCGAGCGCCTTGGCGATCCGCTCGAACTGGCCGGGCGCGAGTGCGCCGCTGATCGGGTTGGAGGTTTTCATGGTCATATAACTATCGAACTGTCGGTGGGGCGTCAAGGGAGAGGTGTGGGAGTCCGCTCCTCATGGCGTCAGTAAAGCGCGAACGCGGATGACGCGGATGCAACGGATTTCAACGGATGCGACAACTGCCAGCCGACCGGGGTCTCAGGGGAAGATCTCACCGCCACACACCAAAAAACCAAGGCTACCAGCCGACGATGTCCACGAGGAGCAAGTAGC
>JBDSDB010000155.1:0-23176 GCA_039920785.1 Gemmatimonadaceae bacterium | reverse complement strand
GCGAACTCCAGCGTGAATACGCTCTGGTCGTGCTGCAGCACCAGCTGCTTGGTCTCGGTGATGCTCGACTCGAGCGGAGAGCCCCGACCGCCGATCGTCACGGGTTTGTTGAAGAGCTGGAAGCCAGTGATCGCGACGGCCGGAACGTGCGCGTTCTCTGTGATGCTCCCGGGATCGAGCATGTTGAATCCTTGCGCGCCACCGAAGAACAGCGCTCCGTCGCGAGCGCGATAGTACGCGCCGACGTTGAACTCGCTCCCCTGCAACCCGTCGGCGACGGTGTAGCGCTTCAGCTTTTTCGTCGCCGGATCGTACCGCGTGATGCCGTGGTCGCCGCTGATCCAGAGACGGCGCGATGCGTCCAGCGCGAGACCGCTCACGGCGGAACCGGGCAGGCCGTCCTCCTCGGTCACGTGCTCGATCTTGTTCGCGCGCCGGTCGATCCGGTCGAGCCCATTCGGCGTTCCAACCCACACGATGCCCGGCTCGGTCTCGACGATCGCCTGAATGGCGTTTCCGCTAATGCCATCTTTTCCGGCTACGTAGACCCGCTTCCTGGACGACGTGCGCGGATCGAACTCCACTAGACCGCCGCCGCTCGTGCCGATGAGCAGCATCCCGTCGCTCGTCTCGGTGATGATGCGGATCTGGCGCTCGGCGCCCGTTCCCAGGAGGAAGGTGCTGGTCGCACCCGTCGCGGGATCGATGCGCTGCAGCCCTTTGGAGTTCGTGCCGACCCACACCATGCCGGCCTTGTCCGCGTAGGTGGCGAAGATATGCTCGTCAGCGATGCCGCTGTTCTTGGGCGTGTACGCGGTGAAGTGTCCGGTCTGCGGATCGAAGCGGCTCAACGCGCCTGCCCAGGCGCCGATCCAGAGCTTTCCCGTCCTGTCCTCGGTGATCGTGAGCACGGCGTCGGATTTCAGATCGCTCGTCTTCATGCTGTAGTGCACGAACTTGCCGGTGGCGCGGTCGAACTTGTTCAGACCGCCCCCGTCCGTGGCGACCCACATTGCGCCGCGGCTGTCCTCGAGAAATGCCATCACCGAGTTGTAGCTCAGACTCGTCGCGTCGCCGGCCACCGAGCGGAACCTCCGGATGGCGTTGCCGTTCTGCCGTGTGACGTTGACGCCGCCGGCGAACGTGCCGACCCAGAGGCTGCCGGTGGGGTCGCGATGCAGCGCCCAGATGGAGTTGCTGTTGAGGCCCGACGGATCGTTCTGGTCGAACTTGTTGTGCTGGAATCGGCGGGTCGCGAAGGTGAAGTAGTCGAGCCCTCCATTCTCCGTGCCGACCCAGAGGCCGCGCGTTCCGTCCAGGAGGAGCGCGTGCACGGCGTCGATCGAGATGCTGAATGGATCTTCGGGATCGTGCTGGTACAGCGTGACGCCGCCCGTCGCCCGATTCAGCTTGGCGAGCCCGCCATCCATCATGCCCATGTAGACGGAGCCCTCGCCGTCCTCGACGAAGGTCCGAATGTCTTTGCCGCGCAGGTTGGCCGCTGACTCGGAATTGCTCGGATCGATGGCCCAGGACTTCAACTGCCCGGTGCGAGGATCGAGCTCGCGCGCGCCACTGCCCCTGGTGCCGATCCAGAGGTGTTTGCCGCTGTCCTCGAACAACGCCGCGAGCGCGATCTTCCCGAGCTGATCGGCGGCGAATGGCATCGCCTTGCCGGAAGCGCGATCGAACTTGTACAGTCCGCGCGTCGTCGCCAGCCACAGTGTCTCCTGCGCCTCGACCATCGCGGTGACCCCGACGCCGTCACCGATCGAATAGTTCACGAAGGCATCCCGCTCGCGGTCGTAGCGACTGAGGCCGAGGGGATGGCCAATCCAGAGCCGCTTCTGGTGATCCTCGTAGACGATCTCGGTATTGTTGTCGGCGAGGCTCGTCGAATCGTCAGCCTTGTGGCGGTAGATGGTGAAGGCGGTTCCATCATACCGGTTGAGGCCCTTCCTGGTGCCCAGCCAGAGAAATCCCCGGCTGTCCTGAATGATGGACTGGACCAGGGAGCCGGACAGACCATCGTCGGGCGTGAGCTGACGGAAGCGGAGCTTCTGCGATTCAACCGGCAGGAGCGGCGTGAGGCACAAGACGCCGCAAGTCAGCGCGCGTAGCAGAGAGATTCGGGGGCGCTCCGGCATCGGAGTCGCCGCGCAGCGTGCGCCAGGGAAATTTTGAGGCGGCATTAGGAGGGAGAAGGGACTATCCAACCGACGCTTTAGCAGCCGCTTAGCAACCTCGATGTCGATGGCGCAGCGACTCGCGCCGGGATACACTGAGGCGCCTTACACCCGACCTCACACCCGACCTCGAGTCACGTCACCACTTCGCCTCCGGACGCATGTCACGCTTCAGCCCCTTGCTGCTCGCCCCCTCTCTCTGGCTGCTCGGCCCATCGCTCGCGCAGGCGCAGGTTGCCGACACCGCGGCAAGGGCGGCGTCCTTCCCGGTCAGCATCGAGGTGGACGCGCGAAAGACTGGGGCCGCGATCCGGCCCATCTGGCGCTTCTTCGGGGCGGACGAGCCCAACTACGCCACGATGAAGGACGGACGGAAGCTGCTCGGCGACCTCGGTGCGTTGAAGCCGAAGGACGTCTTCTTCCGCACGCACAACCTGCTCAACACCGGGGATGGCACTCCTTCCCTGAAGTGGGGCAGCACCAATGCGTACACGGAGGACAGCAAGGGTCGGCCGATCTACGACTGGACGGTGGTGGATCGCATCTTCGACACGTATCTCGCGCGCGGCGTGCGCCCGTACGCGCAGATCGGCTTCATGCCGCAGGCGCTCTCCATGCACCCGGAGCCGTACCAGCACGAGTGGCGGCCGGGATTGCGATACGACCTGATCACCACGGGCTGGGCCTATCCGCCAAAGGACTACGCCAAGTGGGGAGAGCTCGTATACCAGTGGGTGAAGCACTGCGTTGCCCGCTATGGGCGCGCCGAGGTGGAGCAATGGTACTGGGAGGTGTGGAACGAGCCGAACATCGCACCCTACTGGAAGGCGACGCCGGAGGAGTTCTACAAGCTGCACGATTTCGCCATCGCGGCGGTGCGGCGCGCGCTTCCCACGGCACGCGTCGGCGGGCCTGACGTCGCCGGCTCGGGGGGGGCGTTCATGGAGGGATTCTTCAAACACGTCGTTCACGGCACGAACGCCGTGAGCGGGCGAACGGGTACTCCAACCGACTTCCTCTCGTTCCACGCGAAGGGGTCTCCCGTTTACGTCGACGGTCACGTCCGCATGGGGATCTCCAACCAGCTCGCCGGGATCGATAAAGGCTTCTCGATGATCGCCGCGGTGCCGGAGCTCAAGCACAAGCCGATCGTGATCGGAGAATCCGACCCCGAGGGATGCGCCGCGTGTCAGGGCCCCTCGCTCGGGTATCGAAATGGGACGATGTACTCGAGCTACACCGCGGCGAGCTTTGCGCGGAAGCACATGCTCGCCGAAAAGCACGGCGTGACGCTCGAGGGCGCATTGACGTGGGCGTTCGAGTTCGAGGACCAGCCCTACTTCGCCGGGTTCCGCGCGCTGGCGAGCAACGGCATCAACCTTCCCGTGTTGAACGTCTTCCGGATGTTCAGCAAGATGAGCGGGCTCCGCGTCGCGACGATCAGCTCCGCCGAGGTGCCGCTCGAGCGCATCCTGTCGACCGGGGTGCGAGATGCGCCCGACGTCGCCGCATTCGCGAGCCTCGACAGCACGAAGCTGGCGGTGCTCGTGTGGCACTATCACGACGACGACGTGGCCGGTCCCGATGCGGTGGTCACGTTGGCGCTGGCCGGACTCTCTGCCGCCCGTACGGGCGCCCGCGTGACGCACTATCGCATCGACGAGCAGCACAGCAACGCGTACGCGGAGTGGAAGCGGATGGGCAGCCCGATCGCGCCGAACGATCAGCGCTACCAGCGGCTCCTGGATGCCTCGAAGCTCGCGATGCTCGGCGACCCGACTCCCATGGCGATCACCGACGGCGCCGGAACGCTTCGATTCTCGTTGCCGAGGCAGGGCGTGTCGCTGCTCGTCGTCGAGTGGGACGCGACCCCGCGCTGACGATCAGCCCGCGCCGATCGCGAGCCTGGCGGCGAGCTTGCGCACGGTCGTGATGTTGCGCGCGGTGCCGGGCGCGGGCATCGCGCGCGCCAACATCGGAGGGGTGATCTTGGAGTCGCTGCTCCGCCCGCGGCAGCGCCAGAACACTTCGCGGCCCACCACCTCGAAGTCGTCGTAGTCGGAGCTGAGCGCCAACAGGCGCTGCTCCGCCGCTGGCTCCAGCGAGGACTTGAGAAAGAGCACGTGAAGCGTGTGCCCGTCGACGACCGGATCGTCCGCGCGAAATGGACGATGAGCGATGACGGCCGACAGCTCGTCGGCCGTGCGCAGGAAGGTTTCCACCGGATATCCAAATGCCGAGAGCAGCTGCTTCTCGATGCGCGTCTCGAGTGACGCGGTGGCCGTCGAACGGGTATCGAACATGATGTTGCCGCTCGCGATGAAGCTCTCCACGCGAGCGAAGCGCAGCGCCTCGAACTGCGCGCGCAGCTCGTCCATCTTGACCGTGTGCCCACCGACGTTGATGGCACGCAGGAGAGCGGCGTAGCGCGGCAACCGACCTGGCGCCTAGCCCGGCTGACCGTCGCCCTGCTGTTCGGCGACCGGCGCACCATCGACGGGCTCGGCGCCGTCCTCACTGCCTTCGGGAAGCTCATTGCCGTCGGCGTCACGCTTGCGCAGCAGACGCTCCTCGCGCTTCGCGTCCTTCTTCTTCTTGCGGTCCTGCTCCTTTCTGCGTCGCTCGAAATCGTAGTTGGGTTTCTTGGCCAATGGTGTCCGTTCCGTGTCGATGGTCTGCGTGCGGAGCCATGCGGGGAGCCCATCTCTCCGGCACGACGCGCGATGTTCCTTCAAGGTAGCCCCGGCGCTCCACTCCGGTCAGTAGCGCGACGATTTGCGCGTCCCCGCGGGCCCGTCTACGGCATCGCGCGGTCGATCTGCATGAACTCGAGGCGATTGCCGAACGGATCACAGACGTGTATCCGGTCGAAGCCGGGCAACTTGACCCCGTGTTTGACGCGATGGCCCGCCGCTTCGCAGCGCGCCGTCAGGAACCCGAGATCGGTGACGAGGATGGCGGGATGCGCCTTCCGGGCGGCATGAAAGTCCGGATCGACGTCCAGGTGAACCATGACGGGGCCGCCCTGGAACCACCCGCCAGCATTTCCGCCGAGCGCTTCGGGACGAATGACCTCGATGAGGCCGAGGACGTCGACGTAGAACTCGCGCGCGCGACGCTCCTCGCCATCGGGGATGGCGAGGAGCACGTGCTCGAAACCGACGAAGTTGCTGGCGGGGATGCTACTGCCCGGGCTTCTTCGCGCCCGCAACCTTGAACGCCAGGTAGGCGATGTGCTCTCCCGGGTTCAGCAGCATCTGATGTGGAATGCCAGCTGGAACGACGACGACGTCGCCGGGCCGCAGCTCCGATTGTGTTCCCCCGCGAATGGTGCCGCCGCGCCACTCCCCCGGTGTCGTCAGGCGCTCGCCATCCGCCGTTCCGCCGTACAGCAGCCGCGCGCTCCCCTTCTGGACGACGAAGATGTCGGTGAACCCTTCGTGCCGCTCGTGGATGCCAGCGCTGTCGCGCATCGTCAGCGCGTTCGTCAGCCCCTCGAAGCGTCCGATCTGCAGCGTGCGCGATGCGCCCGGCGGCATCGAGTCGGAGATCGCCGCGAGCCGCGACGCGGGGAGGATCTGCACCTGGTTCGAAAGGGCCGGCGCGGGCGCCTGTGCCTGCGCGCGAGCCGAAGCGGGCGCGCACCCGCAGACGCTGAGAGCCGATACGAGGACGCCGAGAGCTGCACGCATTCCGTTCTCCTGCATGACGAGAGTGGTGCGCGGCGGTGCCCGGCGCGTCCGCGGCGCGCCGCAATATGAGTTGGCCGCAACTCGACGGCAATGCAGCGCCGACCGTCAGAAGTCGACGTTGAGGACGGGGTAGATGCCTCGCGCTCCCGTGCCGGCCATCAGCAACGTCTGCGGGGTGAAGGTGACGTCGAACCGCTGCGGGCGGGGGCGGACGCCGGTGCGCCGCACTGCGGCCGCCGTGGCGCGCCTCGGCGTGAGCAGCCGGTGTGTGAGCACGGCGCCAAGGATCCCGCCCACCGTCGCGGCCGCGAGATAGGGGCGTGCGTCGTTCGCCGTCGCGGCCACGGGCACGGCGAGCGCCACGACGCCGCCGGCGAGCGTGCCGAGCTGCAGAAGACGTGACTCGGAGTCCGTGTAGTCGAACGGCGAGACGAACGCACGATCGGCGAGGATCGCGCCGAGTGCGAAGCCGGCGGTGAGCGCACCAGCGACCACCTCGTCCGACGCATTGGCCTCATCGGCAACGAAGGATCCGGCCGCGGCGAGGCCGATGGCCTCCCCGACGATGAGCGTGCCCACATCACCCGCGGTCACGCGGTAGCTCGGACCTCGCACGTAGCGCATGCCGAGCGGGTAGCCGAGCACCTGCGCGCCCAGCGCGAGCCCGGCGGCGACGCGACGCGATCCTTCGTCGCCTGCGAGGCCCGCCGTGCCGAGCACGCCGCCGAGGAGCGCGGGAGCGAACACTCCGCCATGCGACACGCCATGCGCCTCCGCGTCCGTCATCGTTCGCGCCATGCGATCGCCGACGATGTCGCCGACGATGCCGCCCGCCAGGAGCGCGGCGGCGAAGCCTTTGTCGTCCCCCGCTTCTCCAACAAGCGCATACGTCGCGAGATATGCGGCGCTGGCGCCCTGGCGCGCGCCGTGCCACGCAAGATGGTTCTGCGCGCGAGTCACCGCGCCATTCTTGGAACGCTCGGCCGAAAGGAAGAAGGTGCCGCCGGCGAAGAGCAGATACACGGCGGAGCCCAACGCAGCATTTCCGGTAAGCGCGGCGGCGGCCGGTCCGAACAGCGCTCCGCCGAGCACCGTCTGATTGAGCACGTAGCCACCGCGCACCGGCTCCGAGACGATGGTGGACATGTCTTCGGCGATCGTCCCGCGCGGCGCGACGGCCATGGCGCGCTCGATGGCGCTCGACAGCTCTCGGCGCTGGGTGTCGGAGAAGGGATACCGCTCGAGCACGTCGCGCTGCCGCCGCACGACGAGCACAGCGCTCCCCGGGCTGGCGGCGCTGTCGTCGAGTGCATAGAGCCGCGCCTCGACGTAGTCACCGGTCACGGGCCAGAGGGGCGGCGTCAGACTCAGTCGCGCGGCGAGCGGCGGCGTGATCGCCATGATGCGGCCGGCGCCGTCCAGCGGAACGGGCCGCTCCCTCGCTTGGGCGGAGGCGCGCGCGCCCGCGGACAGCAGCATGGTCAGCGCACAGGCTGCGCTGAGGAGGCGACGCAGCACGCGACGGTCGCCGTTCGTATAGGTCTCGGTGATCGGCATCGAATCGAGTGAGGAGTGGGCCCGCCAGTCATCTCGGCGAGACGACGCCGCCGATGTAGAACACATCGCTACCTGACCCGCCGAGGAGGCGCGGGTTCCCAGTAACGCGGAATGGGCCGTGTCATCGGCTCACTCGAGCGTCTTCACGTAGCGCCGCCCGGTGTGCTCGAAGCCCAGCCGCTCGTAGAATACGGGCGCCTCGGCTCGATGGAGCGCCGTGGTGACGACCAGCCGCCGCGCCCCGAAACGAGCGGCCCAGCGCTCCGACTCGGCGACGAGCGCTCGACCGATGCCCCGACCGCGCATCTCGCGCGGAACGACGAGCGCGGTGAGCTGCGCGACGGGTGCCTCGCTGTGCAGGACGATGCGGCCGTGCACCGTCGCGAGGCCGACGAGCTGGCCATCGATCACCGCAACCATCGCCGTCGAGGCACCCGCGTCGGCCATGCGCGTCAGCCGATCGGGCAGCTTCAAAGGGTCAGCGGGATAGCCGAGGTCACCGAGTAGCTGGGCGAGCGCCCCTGCGTCGCCCGGATCGGCGGACCGAATCTCGATCGGCTGCTCGTGACCCTGCTTCATCGAGCCTCTGGTCGTGACGGTGAGCGCAGGAGTGCCGACGCCGGCGCGCGGTCGATTCGCCGGCCTATCGGACGATCGGCGTAAGCCGGTTTCGCCAGACGACGTAGCCCGTCGGCGTCATGTGCAGGCTGTCGGCGACGAAGAGCTCCGCGCGCGGACGGCCGTTGCTGCCGAGCATCGGAGAGAACACGTCGACGAAAGTCTGCAGCGGGTCCGTGGCGGTGATGACGCGAACGAGGCGATTCGTCTCGCGCCCCTGCTCGTTCAACGCCCAGCGCGAAGGACTCGGCTTCACGGAGATGTAGACGATGCGCGCCGCCGGAAGCGAGCGGCGCACGAGCCGGACGAACGCGCGATAGTCTTCGGCGACGCGTTGCGGCGCGCGACCCGAGGCGATGTCGTTGTCGCCCGCGTAGAGGACGATCATGCGCGGACGGTAAGGCAGCACGACGCGCGGCAGATAGTGATTGACCTCCTGCAGCGTGGACCCGCCGAAACCGCGATTGAGCACCGGGAGCGCAGGAAAGTCACTCGCGAGGCTCGTCCAGAGGCGGATCGACGAGCTGCCAACGAAGACGATACCGCCTGGCGCGGGCGGTGAGGTCCGGTCACTCGCTTCGAATCGCGCGATCTCCGCCTCGAATCGATCGAGGGCGGGGAGGGTGCCGGGCTCGCCCACGACGGCGGCCGCCGCGGCACTCCCCTCGGATGGCGCGCTCCGGGAGCTGCAGGCCACCAGCAGAAGGGTCGCCGCAAGAATTCGGGTCGGTAGCATGCCCTACGTTAGCGCCAGACCCTTCGAGTGTCGAATGCCGCAGCGGCGATCGAGGTCGAGCGGGCGGTCATTCGATCTTCAACCCGAGGATGTCGGGGTCGGCCTTCGGGTAGCGCAGCCCGAGCGAGTCGAGGGTATCGGCGATCGTGCGCGAGACGAGCAGGTCGCGCACGTCCTTGTCGTCGGCCGGCACGATGTACCACGGAGCCTCCTCCGTACTCGTATTCTCGAGGATGCCGCGATAGGCCTTCGTGAAGTCGTCCCAGAGCTTGCGGTCGTCGAGGTCGCCCGCACGGAACTTCCAGTTCTTGGTCTCGTCGCTGAGCCGCTCGGCGAGCCGCCGCTTCTGCTCGTCGCGGGAGATGTGCAGCATGAACTTGAGGGTGACGACTTTATTGGCCGCGAGCATGCGCTCGAAGTCGTTGATCTGCTCGTAGCGGGCGGACCAGACCTTCTTGGAGACGAGCCCGCGCACGCGTGGGACGAGGATGTCCTCGTAGTGCGAGCGGTTGAAGATGCCGATCATCCCGCGCGCCGGCACCTGTTGATGCACGCGCCACAGGAAGTCGTGACTGAGCTCCAGCTCCGTCGGCTGCTTGAAGCTCGATACCGAGCATCCCTGCGGGTTCACCGCGGAGAACACCTTGCGGATCGTGCCGTCCTTCCCCGATGCGTCGCGACCCTGGAGGACGATGAGCAGCGCGAAGCGCGCGTCGGCGTACAGGACGCGCTCCAGGTCGCCGATGCGCTTCATCTCCTTGGCCGCAGCGCGCTCGAGCTCGCCCTCCGTCTTGCTGTGACCCGGCCACCGCGCGTGCGCGTCGCCGAGCCGGATGGAATCCTTCGAGGTCACGGGTTTGAGCTTCATCGTCATCGCGGTGAGGGGTATTGTGGCGTGCAGAGCGCCACGACCCCATCCATGGCGAAAGTGAGGCCAGACGGAACGCGTGTCGCCAGCACGTTCATGCGCGGTAGATGCTGATTGCCGAGTCGTCGAAGGTGCGCCGGACGGCGGCGCGCGGCAACTCGTGCGCCGCGGCGTGCTCGATGGCGAGCACGCGCGAGAAGCCGCGCGAGCGCCAGTCGTCGATCACGCGATCGAGCATCTTGGAATTGTACGGCGGATCGGCGAAGACGATATCGTAGCTGTCTGGCGCGAGCGCCGCGGCGAACGGGAGCGCGTCGCGCTTGAAGATGCGCGTCTTGTCGCGCAGCCGCAGCAGCGCGACGTTGGCGCGCAGCGCGTGTAGGCTCGAGGGACGTGTCTCGACGAAGTCTGCATACCGGGCCCCGCGCGAGATCGCCTCGAGACCGAGCGCGCCCGTTCCGGCGAACAGGTCGAGCACGCGCGCCTTCTCGACGTCCGCACCGAGCAGGTCCAGCATCGCGGCGCGCACGTGCTCCGCGGTGGGCCGAACACGGAAATCGTTGGGCGACGTGAGGTCGCGCCCGGCGAACTTTCCCTTGATGATCCTCACGCGCTCCTCGTGTCCGCAGCGGAGCGCTCGCCGATCCGTAGCAGCGGCGCGCCCGCCTGCATCGCGTCGAGGAGGGCGCCGTCTCCCAGAAGCTCTGGGAGGAGCCGCGGCGGCTGGGGATGCACCACGCGCGGCGCCAGCGCGCGCTCGAACCACGCGACGTCATGCCACGTGTCGAGCTTGTATCCCACTTCACGATACACGCCGACCGGGGTGAAGCCCACTTCCCGGTGCAGTGCGATGCTCGCGTCGTTCGGCAGTGCGACGCCGGCGTACGCGTTGCGAAAGCCCTGTACCGCGAGCATCGCGAAGAGCGAGGTGTACAGCGCGCGCCCGACGCCGCGGCTCTGCGCTTCACGCGCCACGTATGCCGACACCTCTACCGACCACTGATAGGCTGCGCGCTCGCGAAACCGGCCGGCGTACGCGTAGCCGACCACGATGCCATCACGCTCGCACACGAGCCAGGGCGTGCGGGCGACGACATCGCCGATCCGTCGCGCCATCTCCGCTCCGTCGGGCGGCTCGAGCTCGAACGAGATGGCGCTACCGACGACGGCCGGCGCATAGATCTCGGCCAGGCGCTCGCCGTCGGTGGGGAGAGCCAGACGGATCATCAGCACTCGCGCGTCGAATCGATCATCGCGACTGACCGCGCCGCGCCGCCGCCCACATTCCGAGGAGGAGCAGCGGAGACAGCGTCACCAGGGTCTTCGCGAAGGTCAGTCGCATGGTGCGCATGGGAGGGGTGGATCAGTCGGAGACCAACGTCGCCATGCTGCGCGCCGGCATCGCGAGCGGCTGGCCGGGACGAAGCGTTCCGCTCCGCTTCAGGCTCACGCCGGCCTCGTTCGTGGTCAGATAGATTCGCATCGCACGCGTGCCGGGGACGTCGAGTCGCACCTGGCGCTCCTCGGTCGCGCGGTTGGTCAACACGGTCACGAGTCGACGCGATCGCGGATCGCGGTACGCCGACACGAGCAGCTCCGCGTCGACGCTGTCCGTTCCAGCTCCGGCGACGCTCGCATCGATGCGTCGCATGCCCGGACGCACGAAGCGCGAGTAGTGGCCGAGCGCCCAGAGCATCTTCGTGTCGCGCACCGTGCCCGTGAGCGTGTCGCGATCCATGTAGACGAGGCCGTCCTTGTAGTCGTAGGGCGTGACCGCGATCCACCAGTGCCACGCGCTGGCGTGTGCGTCGACCATGTCCGCGTGAATGATCCCGGCAATGTACAGCGCGGCGTCGATCGTCGAGTCGCGGCCCCTGCCCCGGATGAGCGGCGTGGTCTCGAGCACACAGTACTCGGACTGCCACAACCCGAGGGTCGGGTCCACGGCGAGGATCGAATCGCGCAGCGCACGCCGGACCGCACGGAGCGTGTCTCGCGGGTTGGTGGTGTGATAGCTGTGCGACGCGATCGCGTGCTCGAGGTTGGGCAGCGCGCCGAGGTAGTGCGGCGACCCCTTCCGAAACCACGCCTGCAGCTGCCGGCCGGCCGTCGGTTTGTCGCCGAGCTCATAGACGTAGTTCATCCGGCCCGACTCGCCGATGGAGATCCTCGTCGGAACTCTCGCGCGCGTGAGCTCAGCGCTCAGCGTGCGAGTCATCGCCGTCATCTCGTCCACGCGCCAGGGCGAGCCCTCCTGCCCGCTCGTCCAGCCCCACTGGGGCTCGTTGAATGGGCTGAAATAGTCGAGCCGGACGCCGTCGCGCCGCTCGAGCTCGACGGCGACGGTGGTGAGGAAGCGAGCGAAGTCGCCATAGCGGGCGGGCGCGATGTTGGCTGAGTCGCCGCCGGAGGACGTGGCGCGCCCATTCCTGGTGAGGGCAATGGGCGGACTGTTGACGAAGCCGATGAAGGTCGCGACGCCGCGCGCCTTCGCGGCGCGCATGAAGGCGCGTTGCCCGGTTTGCTGCGTCCAATCGTAGCTGCCATCGGCTCGCATGAAGCCCGACGCTCGCCGCCAGCGATCGGTGATTTTGCTCGAGTCGCCTGGCGCGGCGCTCCCCGCGCCGATCTCGAAACGGTAGGCGGAGAGGCCGATTCCCTCAGCGGATCCGTCGGCGCGCTCCTTCGTGCTGAACAGCAGGTCGGCCGCACGCTCACGCTGCGCGGCGGGCCAGTGACTCCCCAGGAACTGCACGCTCCAGGCGTCCGAGGCGGCGAAGCTGTGGATCGTCTGGAACTGCCGGTCGGGCCGCAGCGTCACGACGATGGTGTCGGGACGGCGCCGGGCGGCGGACCAGGCGGCGAGCGGGCCGACCAGGCAGGCGAGCAGCCAGCGGAGGCGGCGGTGGCGCGGATTGATCACGTCACTGGGGGATGGAATGGCCTGCTCGATTCTTCGCAGAATTCGCGAACGAGCGTAGGCGAAGTTCAACGAAACTGTCTCCCCTTGCAACGCCCAGTCAGAGGCGGTCGCCCACGGCAATCCGAGTATCGAGGTGGTCAAGTGCCCGCCACCGGTGTTGCGGCGTGGTCAGTGGCAACCCGCACTCTGGCTCGCGCCCAACGCTCGCGCGTTCCACTCTGTAGCTAGGGGGAAGTGCTACCTGTGAGAATCGTCCAAGCGTCGAGACTGCGCGTGGGCGCAGCTTGCGCGAGGCGACGTCAACGCGAGCGTGGCACTCCCCGTCCCGGCTCCTGCATTGTGGTGGGCCACACTTCAGCTTTGCAGCCAGCCAACATACCCGGCGCCGGTGTCGAACCATTTGCAATCGGCCCGCGTACATCGAGGGGGCCGGTTCGCCTCGATCTTCCTCTATAGGTCCATCGTTCGGGAGAGTGAGTGGGAGCTTCGCTCGAGTCCGCCTTCACATTTTTGTTCAAGTATCCGCCTCGTCTGTTCGGACGAGGCGAACTGGTGTTCGCACCCGTGGTGCCGGTGTGGTTGCTCGCGCTGGCGGCGCTGGCCGCTCTCGCGCTGATCGCCGTTGCCTACCGGCGACTCCGCGGCATCTCGCGCACCGACCGGATCGTGCTCGGAGTGTTCCGCGCGCTGGCGTTCGTCATCTTGCTGGGCTGCTTGCTGCGGCCCACGGAGGTGCTGTCGAGTGCCGTGGCACAGCGCAACGTCCTCGCCATCCTGCTCGACGACTCGCGCAGCATGCGGCTGGCCGACGTCGACGGAGGCACGCGGACAGAGGCGATGCAGCGCGCCTTCGCCGATTCCAGCTCGCTCGTGCGGCGGCTGTCGGCCCGATACGCTGTCCGCATCTTTCGCTTTGCCGCCGACGCGACGCCCGCACCCACGGGCAAGGCACTCGCGGCCGCCGGAGGCCGGACTGACCTGGCGGCGGCGCTCGACGGTGTGCGTACGGATCTCGCCGGGATGCCGCTCGCTGGGGTGGTGGTCGTGAGCGACGGCGCCGACAACGGCGGCGGCGACATCGAGTCGTCGCTCCTCGCGCTCAAGGCGCGACGAGTTCCCGTGTACACGGTCGGCGTCGGACAGGAACGGTTCACGCGCGACCTCGCCGTGTCGAGCGTGACCGCGCCGCCGAGCGTACTCGCTGGATCCACCGTGTTGATCGATGCGGCAATCGGCACGCGCGGACTGGGCGGCGAGACGACGACGCTGACCGTCGAAGCCGACGGACGCATCGTCGCCACCCAGCAGCTGAAGATTCCGCGAGGGGTGGACGTGGTGCGGGCGCAACTGCGGCTACCTCCACTGCCTGCCGGCACGTATCGCATCGCCGTGCGCGCACGGGCGATCAAGGACGAGCAGGTGTCGGAGAACAACGTCTTCAACACGATGCTCGACGTACGCCGCGGGCCCGCGCGCGTGCTCTACCTGGAGGGCGAGCCGCGACCGGAGTTCGCCTTCCTTCGCCGTGCCGTGGCCGGTGACAGCGCGATCCAGGTGGTGGGCCTGATGCGGAGCGCGGAGCACAAGTTTCTTCGACTCGGCGTGCGCGACAGTCTCGAGCTGGTGAGCGGCTTCCCGACGCGACGCGAGGAGCTCTTCCAATTCCGCGCCATCGTGCTCGGCAGCGTGGAGTCGTCGTTCTTCACGGGAGAGCAACTGCGCATGCTGTCCGACTTCGTGGGGCAGCGAGGTGGAACCCTGCTCGCGTTGGGCGGCCGGTCCGCGCTGGCGGAGGGTGGATACACTGGCACGCCCGTGGCCGAGGTGCTGCCGGTGTCGTTGAACCAGGCACGCGCCGACACCGGGGCAGCGCCCACCGAGTTGGCTCTGCATCCGACGATGGCGGGCCGCGTGCACGCCGCACTGCGCCTGCGCGATGTCGACGCGGCGAACCTGGCGCGCTGGGATTCCCTGCCCCCGCTCACATCCGTGAACCGGCTCGGTACGCTCCGACCTGGCGCCACCACCCTGCTGGTCGGGCGGCCGACCGGATCCAAGGAGGGCGACGCGCCGATGCTCGCCTTTCAGCGCTACGGCCGCGGCATGGGGATCGTCTTCGGCGTGCAGGACAGCTGGCTGTGGCGCATGCACGCGAGCATCCCGGTGGAAGACGTCACGCACGCGACGCTCTGGCGGCAGCTGCTGCGCTGGATGGTCGAGGGCGTGCCGGATCAGGTCGAGATCACGGCGGTGCCGGCGCGCGTGACGCCGGGCGAACCGGTAGAGCTCCGCGCGCGAGTGGTCGACTCGACGTTCGCGCCCATTGGCCAGGCGGCCGTGGTCGCGCGGGTGACGACGCCGACCGGCACGTTGATCGACGTTCCGCTGGATCGCTCGGCGCATGGCGACGGCACGTACACGGGCCGCTACGTCCCGACCGATCGCGGTGCGTACGTCTTCTCCGCCACCGCTAGCACGGGACGCGAGTCCCTGCGCTCCGTGGATGGCGCGCTCCTCGCGGATGATCAGGGCGCCGACGTCGAGCAGGCCGAGCTGCGCACCTCATTGCTGCGGCAGGTATCGAGCGAGACCGGCGGAAAGTACTACCCGCTCTCGCAGGTGGCCGGGCTCGCCGAGGACGTGAACTACACGGAGAGCGGAGTGACGCAACGCGATGCACACGATCTCTGGGACATGCCCATCGTCTTTCTGCTGCTCGTGACGCTGCTCGGTGCCGAGTGGGCGTATCGTCGCCAGCGAGGTCTCGCCTGATGCGTCGACTGCTGTCTTCTGCGCGCGGACGCGCGCTCATCGTGCTCCTCGGGCTCGTGCTGCTCGCACCGGCCATCGCGCGTGCGCAGCGGGTGCACCTGCTCGCCGTCAGCGGGCTCTCGGGCGAACCGGCCTATCGTCTGGCGTTCGAGTCGGCGGTGTCGGCGCTCGCGGACAGTGCGCGGTCACGGTGGAAGGTTGCGGACTCCAGCCTCTTCGTCCTCGGCGAGGATACCACGAGCAAGCGCGTGCGCGCTCGCGCGCGCTCGACGCGCGACGAGATCGCGAAGTCGTTCGTGGCCCTGTCGCGTCGCGTCGCGCCAGGGGACGTGGTCGTCGTCTTCCTCGTCGGGCACGGCTCGGGGGAGGGACTCGACTCGCGCGTCAGCCTGCCCGGTCCCGACGCCACCGTGGCCGACTTCGCGGGGTGGCTATCGGGATTCGCGCGTCAGTCGGTGGTGTTCGTCAACGCGGCCAGCGGTAGCGGCGACTTCCGCGCGGCGCTCGCCGCGCCGCGGCGAGTCGTCGTCACGGCGACTCGCACGGCGCTCGAGCGCAACGAGAGCAGGTTTGCCGCGCCGCTCGTGCGCGGGCTCACGAGCGACGAGGCCGACGCGGACAAGGACGGGCGCGTCTCGGTACTGGAGGCGTTCACATATGCGCGAAAGGAGGTGGCACGCGCGTACGAGACGGAGAACAAGATGCTCACCGAGCATGCGGCGCTCAGCGACAGCACCGTGGCGCGCAGTGTGAGCTTCGGTGCGGCACGCGGGCCGGTGGATCCACGCGCGCTCGCGCTGGTGACGGAGCGGCAGGAGCTGGAGGGCCGTGTGGCCACGCTTCGTGGCAAGAAGGATTCGATGTCCGCCGCGGCGTACGACGCAGAGCTGGAGCGTCTGCTCGTGCTCGTGGCGGAGAAGACGCGCGCGATCAACGCGCTGAGAAAGAGCCCATGAGACGCGCCCTCTGGTTGCTGCTCGCGCCGATGATGATCGGGTGCTCGGATCGTGCGGTCGCCCAGAGGCCGGAGGTGCGCGCGCTCGCGAACGCGGGCAAGCTCGACGAGGCCATCCGTGCGGCGAGCGCCGCCGGACCGGCGCTCGCGTCCACGCTCGGCGAAGTGCTGGTGATGCGCGGACGTCTCACCGAGGCGGACTCCGTGCTGCAGGACGCGGTAAAGAAGCAGGCGCCGGAGTGGCGCACCGCGAGTGTGACGTTGGCCGAGCTCGCGGAGCGGCGCGGCAATCACGCCGAGGCGATCCGGCGCGCCGGCACGATCGCCGCCGACTATGAGCGCGGGGCCGCTGGTTGGTCGTCGGACGACCGCGTCGCGGCCGGCCGCGCGTATCTCCTGCTCGCGCGAGGCAACGCGACAGCGGTTCGCAGCGCACTCGCCGCGTTCGACGCCGCGTACGCCGCCGACAACCGGAACCTGGACGCGCGGCTTCGTGCGGGCGAGCTGTTTCTGGACAAGTACAACGCGCCGGATGCGAAGGCGTCGTTCGAGGAAGTGCTCAAGCGTGCCCCGAACGACGCGCGCGCGCTGCTCGGACTGAGCCGGGTGGCCAGCTTCTCCGGCGACGGTCCGTCTGCGCCGCTGCTCCGGCAGAGTCTCACGGCCAATCCGGCACTCGTACCGGCGCGACTGCTCGTCGCGCGCACCCATCTGTCGGCGGAATCGTACGATTCGGCGACGACGGCCGTGCGGGCGGCGCTCGCGGTGGACTCGTCGTCGATGCCGGCGTGGTCGCTGCTCGGCGCGGTCGCCTGGCTGCGCGGGGACTCGGCGCAGTTCTCCGCCGCGCGCGATGCGGCACGTAGGCTCAACCCGCGGCCGGCGGAGTTCTACGCCGAGCTCGCCGAGGTAGCGGCCGCGCATCGTCGCTACGCCGACGGTGTGCGCATGGCGAAGGAAGCGCTCGCGCTCGATTCCATGTCGGTGCGAGCACTCGGGCTGCTCGGCAACAACGAGCTGCGCTCCGGCGACATGGAGTTGGGCCGCGCACGGCTGGAGCGCGCGTTCGCGAACGATCCGTTCAACCTGTGGCACAAGAACACGCTCGATCTGCTGGACCAGCTCAAGACGTTCAAGACGATCGAGACCAGTCACTTCAGGATCATCGCTCCGCCCGAGGAGTCGGAGCTGCTCAGCACGTACCTCGTGCCGCTGCTGGACGAGGCGTACGACACACTTGCCGCGCGGTATCGCTATCGGCCCAAGGGACCGGTGCGCATCGAGCTCTATCGCCGGCACGCCGACTTCTCCGTGCGCACGGTGGGCCTCGCCGGACTCGGCGCGCTCGGCGTGAGCTTCGGCAATCTGCTGGCGATGGATGCACCGTCGGCGCGCACGCGTGGAGAGTTCAACTGGGGCTCGACGGCGTGGCACGAGCTGACGCACGCGTTCACGCTCGGGCTGTCGGAGCATCGGGCGCCGCGATGGCTGTCCGAGGGGCTCTCGGTGCTCGAGGAGCGTCGCGCACGTCCAGGCTGGGGCGCGGGTGCGACGGCAGAGTTCCTTGCCGCGTACTCGGCGGGCCGGCTGCGGCCGGTGAGCCAACTCAACGACGGCTTCGTTCGGCCGAGGTTCGCCGGTGAGGTGATCCTCAGCTACTACGATGCGTCGCTCGTCTGCGAGATGATCGAGGCGCAGTTCGGACGGAAGGCGCTCGTGGACATGCTGCTGGCGTACCGTGACGGCCTGGCGACGCCGGCGGTGTTCGCGCGAGTGCTCAAGCTCACGCCCGAGCAGCTCGACGCGCGGTTCGACAGCTGGCTGCGGCAGCGGTTCGCCGTGCCGCTCACGGCGATCGCTTCGACGGACAGCGGCAAGGTGATCACCGGCGAGTTCGTGACGGCCATGCGCGCCGGCGCAACGTTTCTGACGAGCAAGCAGCCCGACTCGGCGCGGGTCGCGCTCGAGCGCGCCCAGGCGCTCTTTCCGGAGTATGCGGGCCCGAGCGCGCCGGCGCAGTATCTCGCCAGTCTGGCGGCGGAGCGCGGCGACCTGAAGGAGGCGCTCGCACAGATCGTTCGCGTGACGACGCGCAATGAGACGGCGTGGGAGGCGAACCTGATGGAGGCCGACCTGCGAGAGAAGCTCGGGGACTCCACTGGTGCACGTGCGCCGCTCGAGCGGCTGATCTGGATCTCACCGTACGAGGTGACCCTGCACACTCGACTGGCCGCCCTCGCGAGCCGCGCTCGCGATTACAAGACGGCGCTGCGCGAGCGGCGCGCCATCGTCGCGCTCAATCCGCCCGATCCGATCGACGCGCGGTACGAGCTGGCGCGCGCGCTCGCGGCGGTGGGCGACACGACCGCGGCGCGGCGCGAACTGCTCGCCGTGCTCGAGCAGGCGCCATCGTTCGAGAAGGGACAGGCGTTCCTGCTGGAGCTCAGGGCTGCACCGGGGCAGCGCACGCCGTGAGAGTCACCACGGCCCTCGTTCTTCGTGCGCTCGCCGTGGTGGCGCTCGTGACGCTGAGCGTCCCATTGATCGGGTGGGCGCAGGGCCGACGGACGCGCGTGCAGAGCTACGAAGAGAACGCGCCGTACGACGGCCGGTTCACCTTCGTGCGCATCCGGTACGCGCCGCCCGACTTCGGCAGCTTCCGCGGTGACGTGAAGTGGGATCACGACTACCCGCGCGGCGAGCGACACTTCACGAAGATCATCGAGGAGATCACGGCGATCAAGACACGCACGCTCGTCAGCAACATCCTCACGCTCGACGATCCGGAGTTGTCGAAGTACCCCATCGCCTACCTGTGCGAGGCCGGGTACTGGCAGCCAACCGACGGCGAGGTCGCCGCGCTGCGCGGCTATCTGCTCAAGGGCGGGTTCATCATCTTCGACGACTTCGCCCGCGGCGATTGGGCCAACTTCGAAGCCCAGATGAAGAAGGTGTTTCCCGAGCTGCGCCCGATGCGGATGTCGCCGGACGACAAGGTGTTCGACTCGTTCTACCACGTCACGTCGCTCGAGTACACGCATCCCTATTACGGTGTGCCCTCGGAGTTCTGGGGCATCTACGAGAACAACGATCGCAATGCAAGGCTGCTGGCGATGATCAACTTCAACAACGACATCTCCGAGTATTGGGAGTGGTCGGACGAGTCGTACTTCGCCGTCGCGGCATCCAACGAAGCGTACAAGCTGGGCGTCAACTATCTGGTGTATGCACTCACCCGCTGATCACGAGGAAACCGCTTGACCGCAACCACCAGTCCCGTCGATCTGGATCGTCTCGACGACGCCGAGCTCGCCGACCGCCTCGCCGAGGCCGGCGGCAGAATCGCCACCGAACTGCGCAAGGTCATCGTCGGCAACGACGCCATCGTGGAGCAGGCGTTGATCGCGCTGTTCGCCGGCGGGAACTGTCTGTTGATCGGCGTGCCAGGTCTGGCGAAGACTCTCCTGATCTCGACGCTCTCGCAGGCGCTCGCGCTCAAGTTCTCGCGCATTCAGTTCACCCCGGACTTGATGCCATCGGACGTCACCGGCACCGACATCATCCAGGACGATCCGGAGACGGGCCACCGGCGGCTCAGCTTCATGGCGGGCCCGGTGTTCGCCAACGTGCTGCTGGCCGACGAGATCAACCGCACGCCCCCCAAGACGCAGGCCGCGCTTCTCGAAGCGATGCAGGAGCGGCGAGTGACCGTGCAGGGTCGAACCTACCCGCTCGAGCCGCCCTTCTTCGTCTTCGCCACCCAGAACCCGATCGAGCTCGAAGGGACCTACCCCCTCCCCGAAGCGCAGCTGGATCGGTTCATGTTCGAGATCGTCCTCGACTACCTGCCCGAGGAGGAGGAGGTCAACGTCGTGCGGTCGACGACGACGGTGCCCAACGAGACGGTGAACGCCGTGGTGTCGCGCGAGGAGATCCTCGCGTTCCAGCGCGTCGTGCGGCGCGTGCCCGTCGCCGACGAGGTGACGCGCTACGCGGTGCGGCTGGTGCGGATGAGCCGTCCCGGCGAGCCGTCGGCGCCGGCGTTCATCAAGGAGTGGGTATCGTACGGCGCGAGCGTGCGCGCCGCGCAGGCGCTGGTGCTCGGCGCCAAGGCGCGCGCACTGCTGCAGGGTCGTACCCATGTCTCGTTCGACGACGTGCGTGCGCTGGCGCTGCCCGTGCTGCGCCACCGCATCCTGCTCAACTTCCAGGCGCAATCCGAGAAGGTCACCACGGATACGCTGATCACGCGCCTCCTCGGCGCGATCGCCACCCCGCGCTCCGCACTCTGACGTGCCCGCCGCTCCCGCCTCCTTCCTCGATCCCGCGCTGCTCGCGCGGATCTCTGATCTCGCCCTCCTGGCGCGGACGGTGGTGGACGGCTTCATGCACGGCCAGCACCGCTCCATGCGGCGCGGCTCCTCGACGGACTTCGCGCAGCACCGCAGCTACCAACCGGGCGACGACCTGCGCCGCATCGATTGGCGGCTCGTGGGGCGGACCGAACGGTTCTATATCAAGGAGTTCGAGGCCGACACCAACGCGAACGTGATCTTCGCGCTCGACTCGTCGGCGTCGATGGACTACGGCAGCGGACCGGTCACGAAGTACGACTACGGCCGCTACCTGATCGCCTCGCTGGCGTGGCTCTCGCAGCAACAAGGGGATCGGGTGGGCTTGGCCACCTTCAAGGGCGAGATCGTCGACGTCGTGCCGCCGTCGGCGCGCCACCTGCAGCTCCTGCTCCACACGCTCGCGAGGTCGAAGCCGAGCGGATCCGGAACGCTTGCGGCGCCCGTCGCGCGGCTGACGCACATGACGTCGCGCGCGGGCATCCTCGTGCTCGTCACCGACTGTTACGAGTCGCCCGCGGAGCTCGGGCGATGCGCCGACGCGCTCCGCATGCGCGGCCAGGATCTCATCATCTTCCATCTCGTGGACGCCGCGGAGCGCGACTTCCCCTTCACCGCCGCCGCGACCTTCGAGGACGCGGAGGCGGGCACCAAGATCGCCGTGCGACCCGAGGATCTGCGCAAGCGCTACCTCGAGGCGTCCAGCGCGCATCACGCGGCCGTCGCGAAGCGGCTGGTGGCGTCGGGGGCCGACTACGTGCGCATCGACACCGATCAGCCGCTCGACCGCGCGCTGCACGTCTATCTCGATCGACGACTGGCGCGGAGCCGGGTGCGCTGATGGGCTTCCTCGTCCCTGCCTTCCTCGCCGGACTCGCGGCGATCATCGTGCCCGTGGTGCTGCATCTGCGCCACCGCGACAAGGACACGCCGCATCGCTTTCCGTCGCTGATGTTCATCGAGCGGCTGCCCATTCGTACCGCGCAGCGCCGCCGCATCACCGATTGGCCGCTGCTACTCGTGCGCGCGCTGGCGATCACGTTGCTCGTCCTCGCGTTCTCGCGGCCGCTCTGGTCGCGGCCGCTGTCGCTCGGACGCACGGCCGCCGAGCGGACCGTGCTCGTGCTGCTCGACCGCTCCATGAGCATGGGCCATCGTGGCGTGTGGCCCGCTGCGCTCGACTCGGCGCGCCGCATCGTCTTCGCGCTGTCACCCACGGACCGAGTCGGCGTCATACTGTTCGACGATCAAGCCGACGTCGCTCAGCCGCTCACGACCGATCACGCGCTCGTGCTGGCCGCGCTGGACAAAGCGCGTCCTGGAACAGCTGGTACTCGCTACGCCGCGGCGCTGCGCACCGCACGCCAGCTCGTCGCCGACGCGCGCACGGGCGCCGCGCCCGTGGACGTCGTCATCGTGACCGACTTGCAGCGCGCCGGCACGCCGGGTCTGGCTGGCCTCGACCTTCCGCCGACGATGCGCGTGCGCGTCGCGCCCGTCTCACCGTCGGCGCATGCCAACGCCAGCGTGACGGTTACCGAGGCGCGGACGCTCGCTCGGAATGATCGACAGATGCTCGCCGTGACGGCGAACGTCGCGTCGCGCGGACAGGGCGTTGCGCGGCAGCTGACCGCGATGCTCAAGCTCAACGGCCGGCAGAGCGGCACGCGGGTCGTGAGCGCGAGCGGCGCCGGCGACACGAGGATCGCCTTCGATCCGGTGCCACTCCCGGCCGGACTCGTGCGCGGCGAGGTGACGATCGATCCCGATTCGCTCGCCGCCGACGACTCTGCCCGATTCGCGCTCACCTCGGATGACGTCGTGCGCGTGTTGCTCGTCGCGCCCGATGACGCCGAGCGTGACGAGACGCTGTTCATGGAGCGCGCGCTCGCCGTGGGCGGGGCGCCCTCGGTGCGAGTGCAGCGCGTGCGGCCGGAGGGACTCGACGCCAAGATGCTGGACGGCGCGGCGCTCGCGATGTTCTGGGACACGCCGATGCCGAGCGGCTCGGTCGGCACCGCCCTCGCCGCCTGGACGCAGCGCGGCGGCGGGCTCGTCGTCGTCGCGGGGCGTCGACTCGGCCGGCGCGCCACCGCGGCTGACGTACTTCCCGCCACGATGGGCGGGATGGCCGATCGTTCCGACGACCGCGGTGGCTCGCTCGGCGACGTGCGGCTGGACCATCCGCTGTTCGCCCCGTTTCGCCAGACGCCGGCGGCACTCGTCGCGCCGCGTTTCCTGCGTCACGTACGACTGGAGCCCGCGCACGGGGGCAGTGTCATCGCGCGGTTCGACGATGGATCGGCCGCGGTGCTCGAGCGCGCCGAGGGGAGTGGCCGCGTCGTGATGATCGGCGCGCCGCTGGACGCGCGCGCCGGCGACTTCCCACTGCAGCCGGCATACGTGCCCTTCGTGCGGCGGCTCGTGATGTATACCACAGGGCGCGATGCGACACCGCTGGCGCGCGAGACGGGGGAGAGCTGGATCATCCCGGCGTCCACGCGCGAGCCGGTCGTC
>JBDSDB010000154.1:0-31329 GCA_039920785.1 Gemmatimonadaceae bacterium | reverse complement strand
GTCGAGCGCGGTGTCGATGCCGTGAAGGTTGGTGTCGGCCCAGGCTCCATCTGCACCACGCGCGTCGTCACCGGCGTTGGCGTTCCGCAGCTCACCGCGGTGTTCGATGCCGTGGAAGGGGCGGGGGACGTGCCCGTCATCGCCGACGGCGGCATCAAGTACTCGGGCGACGCGGTGAAGGCGCTCGCCGCCGGGGCGAGCAGCGTGATGATGGGTAGCATGCTCGCCGGCACCGAGGAGAGTCCGGGCGAGGCCTTCCTGCTGGAGGGCCGTCGCTTCAAGATGGTGCGCGGCATGGGCTCTCTCTCGGCCATGCAGGACGGCAGCGCCGACCGCTACTTCCAGGAGGGCGAGCTCTCGCCCAAGAAGCTGGTGCCCGAAGGCATCGAGGGTCGAGTCCCGTACAAGGGTCCCGTGGGCGACGTCCTCTTCCAGATGGTGGGCGGACTCCGCAGCGGCATGGGCTACGTCGGGTGCGGCACCATCGATGAGCTCCGCACGAACACCGAGTTTGTCCGCATTACCGCCGCCGGTCTGCGCGAGTCGCATCCGCACGACGTGACGATCACGCGCGAGGCACCCAACTACAGTCTGTGAATCGTTCGGTAATGCGACACGCGCGAGGGTGAACGACGCTCGCGCGAGCCGTTCGTGTGCTTGACAAGCTCAACGCACGCGACGAAGTTCTCGCCCGTCTGTATACAAACAACGCACGCTTCTGCTCTCAGGAGATCCCGATGGGGTTGTGGTCAAGAAAGAGTGTCGCCGTGCTGCAACGCGAGGCGGCCGAGGAAGGGGAAGGCGGGCTGAATCGAACGCTGACCGCGACCAATCTCATGCTCCTCGGGATTGGTGCGATCATCGGCGCCGGCATCTTCGTCCTCACTGGCAACGCCGCGGCGCAGTACGCAGGACCGGGCGTGGTGATGTCGATGGTGGCGGCGGGCATTGCCTGCGGCTTCGCCGGCCTCTGCTACGCCGAGTTCGCCAGCATGATCCCCATCGCCGGATCCGCGTACACGTACGGCTATGCGACGCTCGGCGAGCTCGTCGCGTGGATCATCGGGTGGGACCTGATGTTGGAGTACCTGTTCGGCGCGGCGACCGTTGCCGTGGGCTGGTCGGGCAACTTCGTCGCCTTCCTCGCCGAGTTCGGGATCGCGATCCCCACGGCGTGGACCAACGCGCCGTTCGCGGTGGACGCGGCCAACAACTTCAGCCGAACCGGTGCGACGCTCAACATTCCCGCCGTGGTCCTGACGCTGGTGATGACGGTGATCCTCGTCATCGGCATCAAGGAGTCGGCCCGCTTCAACAACGCCATCGTCTTCATCAAGCTGGCGATCATCTTCTTGGTGATCGGCGTCGGCTTCGCGTACGTGAACACGGCGAACTGGCATCCCTTCATCCCGGAGAACACCGGGAAGTTCGGCGAGTTCGGATGGAGCGGGGTGCTGCGCGGTGCGGGCGTGATCTTCTTCGCGTACATCGGGTTCGACGCGGTGAGTACCGCGGCGCAGGAGGCGAGGAATCCGCAGAAGGACATGCCCATCGGCATCCTGGGCTCGCTGTTCGTCTGCACCATCCTCTACATCCTCATGGCGCTCGTCATGACGGGGATGGTTCACTATTCCAAGCTCAACGACCCCGCGCCGATCCTCGTCGCGGTTCAGGCCGCGGGCCCGTCGCTCGCGTGGCTGCGCTACGCGGTGGAGATCGGATCGCTCGCCGGTCTCGCGTCGGTCGTGCTCGTGATGCTCATGGGCCAGCCCCGCGTGTTCTTCTCCATGGCGCGCGATGGCCTGCTGCCGCCGGTCTTCGGTAAAGTGCATCCGCGCTTCAAGACTCCGTACATCACGACGATCCTCACCGGCTCCGTGGCGGCGATCGTGGCGGGGCTCTTTCCGATCGGACTGCTGGGTCAGCTCGTCAGCATCGGCACGCTACTCGCCTTCGTGATCGTGTGCGCCGGCGTGTGGATCCTGCGCGTGCGCTCGCCGGAGATCCCGCGCGCATTCAGGACGCCGATGGTGCCGCTCGTCCCGATCCTTGGCATCCTGAGCTGCTTGGGGTTGATGGCCGGTCTGCCCGGCGACACCTGGATCCGCCTCATCGTGTGGCTGGCGCTCGGCCTGGTGGTGTACTTCATCTACGGCAAGGGCCACTCGCACATCGGACGCGGCAAGACTGACCACCACGCCGGCACCTGACCTTCGCCGTGTGGTAGATTGAGCGCGGCGTCCGAAAGGACGCCGCTTCTCATTTCCGGGTCTCGCGGTCCCGTCCCTCAGACAGTGCGCGACGCGTAGCACGTCAGAAGCAGTCCAGCCACGAAGCACACGGCAGCCGAGGAACCAGTGCCCACCGATCTGATCGTGGTACCGGAGTCGCGACGCGCGGCGATCATCGAGCTCGCGCGGGAGATCGTCCCGGGCCGTCGCGTCGCGCTCAGCACGCACCTGAATGCCGACGGCGACGGGTGCGGATCGGAGAGCGCGCTCGCACGGTTGCTCTCGGCACAGGGACTGACGCCGCGCATCGTCAACCCCACGCCGTGGCCAGACATGTTCGCCTTCCTGTTGGGCGACGATGTCGACGATCAGACGTCGCGCGGCTCCAAGGCCCTGCGCGATGTGGATCTTCTCATCGTGCTCGACATCAGCGACGTGAGCCGCCTCGGGAACCTCGCCGATTCGGTGCGGACGCTCTCCGTGCCCAAGCTCGTCATCGACCATCACGTGCCGTCGAACGATCCCGCTGGACTGATTTCCGTGTCAGACACGACCGCATGTGCGACCGCGGAGCTCGTATACGATCTGGCTATCGTGATGGGATGGGAGATCTCACCCCTCGCGGCGCGGTCGCTGTACACCGGCATGCTCACCGACACCGGAGGGTTCCGCTTCAGCAACACTTCGCCGCGCTGCCTGGCCGTCGCGGGCCAACTGCTCGCGTACGGCGTGGACCCTGAGGACATGTACACGCGCATCTATGCCTCCGCGCCTTCGGGCCGCATCCGGCTCATGGCCGAGGTGCTCGGTACGCTGGAAGTCGACGAGACGCACGGCCTCTCGTGGCTCACCATGTCGGCCGATGCGCTCGAGAAGCACGGTGTCAAAGCGGAGGACCTCGACGGAATCGTGGAGCACGCCCGGTCGATCGCCGGCACTCGCATGGCGCTCTTCTTCCGCGACCTCGGGCACGGGAAGGTCAAGGTCTCCTTCCGCAGTGTGGGAGGGACCGACGTGAACGCCTTCGCCAAGCGATTCGGCGGCGGCGGTCACGCAAAGGCGTCGGGGGCACTGCTCCCCGGGACGCTCGATCAGGTGCGCGAGCTCGTCGTCGAGTCGGCGCGCGCGATGCTTTCCGGCGACGTCGGCGCCACGCCCGCCGTCTGAGTCGCGTCGTCCATTGGCGCGCGGCCCATCGCGCGCGTTGATCCGCTATTCTTCGGCATGGCTACGACACTTCAGGAGCGAATCGCCCAATCGCTCTCTCGACTTCGCAATTCCCGCACGGGCGCCGACTTGTTCAGCACACAGCAGGTCCGTGACATCGCCACCACGACATCCGGCAAAGTGCGACTCACGCTTCTGCTCGCGCCGCAGGACGACCCCGCGCTTGCCAAAGAGGTGCGCCAGGCGGTCGAGGGTCTCGAGGGCGTGACCGATGTCCAGCTCGACGTGCAGGCAGTGCCGCCTGGTGGATCGTCGGTGCCGAGCGCGCGACCCGGTGCCGGCCGCGCCCTTCCGGTGATGGATCAGGCGCCCACCGCGCCGGCACGGCCTGCCGCGCCGACCCCGAAGCACTTCCCGAACCTCGGCAAGGTCATCGCCATCTCGTCGGGAAAGGGCGGCGTCGGCAAGTCCACCGTGGCAGTGAACCTGGCCGTTGCGCTGGCGAAGGCCGGCAAGCGCGTTGGGCTGATGGATGCGGACATCTACGGTCCCAACATCCCACGCATGATGGGAGTGACTGGCGCGCCGCCGGTGATCAATGAGAAGATCGTTCCGCTCGAGGCGCACGGCGTGAAGCTGATCTCGCTCGGCATGATGATCGAGCCGGACCAGCCGGCAATCTGGCGCGGACCGATCGTCATGAAGATCATCAACCAGTTCCTGCAGGATGTGGCGTGGGGACAGCTCGACTACTTCATCGTCGATATGCCGCCGGGTACGGGCGACGCGCAGCTCTCGCTCGTTCAAGCCACCCGGGTCGATGGCGCAGTCATCGTCACCACGCCCCAGGAGGTCAGCGTGGGCGACGCGCTGCGCGGAGTGAAGATGTTCCAGCGCGTCGGCGTCCCCGTGCTGGGGATCGTCGAGAACATGAGCTGGTTCGAGTGCCCGCACTGCGGTAAGCCGTCGGCATTGTTCGGCTCGGGCGGCGGCGAGCGGCTCGCCAAGAGCGTGGAGCTGCCACTGCTCGGTCAGGTGCCGCTCTATCCGCGCGTGATGGAGGGCGGCGACACGGGAGCACCGATCGTCGTTGCCGACGCGAGCTCCTCCGCGGCGAGGGCGTTGACATCCATATCCGAACGCATATCGGAGTTGGCGCAACTGCAACACCAGTAGCGGGTGCTTGGCCTCAGGACCGGAATTGGCATGCGGGCTCCTTTATTCTGGCCTGGGATTGCGCTGCAGTACTGGGACTTGGACGTCAGCCACCTCGGTGGACCATCAGCGTCGGCACGCTGCTGCGGCCGGTCGCGATGATGGCCATCTGGCGCGTGGGACGCTGGAAGCGGAGCTTGAGCGCGTACGCGTCGCACCCGACGTCCGATGACCGATCCGGAGAATGAGATGTCCCGTCTCGTCACGTTGCTCACCGACTTCGGAACTGCCGACGGCTACGTCGGCGAGATGAAGGGAGTGCTCGCCACTCTCGCTCCGCAGATCCCCGTTGTCGACATCGCGCACGACGTGCTGCCACACGACGTGGAAGGCGCGAGGCTAGCGCTCGCGCGCTACTGGCGGCGCTTTCCCGAGGGTACGGTGCATCTGGTCGTCATCGACCCCGGTGTCGGTGGCGCGCGGCACGCGCTGGCGATGGAGAGCGAGGGACGATTGCTCGTGGGACCGGACAACGGCGTTCTCTCGCCTGCACTGCTGCACGCCGGGGCGCGATGCGTGTCGCTCGCCATCCCCGCCTCCGCCGCGCCGACATTCCATGGCCGCGACGTGTTCGCACCGGCCGCCGCGCAGCTCGCACTCGGTGCGTCGCTCGAGACCCTCGGGGCCGTGCTGAGCGATCCGGTCGTACGTCGCACTCCCGAGGCCGTACGGCGCGACGACGGCGCCGTGCAGGGGGAGGTGATCACGGTGGACCGGTTTGGGAACGCGGTCACGAACCTGCTCGCGCTGCGCGGTGGCCAGGTGGAGATCGACGGGCTCACGCTGCCCGTGCGCCGCACCTACGGAGAGGCGGCGAGCGGGGAGCCGACTGCGCTCGTCGGTTCCAGCGGACTGGTGGAGATCGCGGTGCGCGACGGGAGTGCAGCCACGCTGCTCGGCCTCCACCGCGGCAGCAGTGTCGTGCTGCTGCCAAAGCGATGAACCGGTGAGCGACGATCGCTACGGTATCCGCTTCGCCTTCTGCATCGATGGCCGGCCGGCGCCGGACTCCGAGACGATGCGGCCGAAGTAGACGGAGCCCTTCTGCGGATCGACCGCGCCCGTGCCGTGATGCATCTCCGACGCGAGCTCGCCTCCGATGAGCACGACGAACATCGAGTAGTACATCCACGTGAGCAGCATGATCACGCCGCCGATCGTCCCGTAGGTCTTGTTGTACGAGCCGAAATGCTGGACGTATAGGCGGAAAAGAAGGGTGGCGAGGATCCAGAGCATCGTCGTGACCGCGGACGCGACGAACACGTGCGGCCAGCGCTGCTTTACGTTGGGCAGCAGCTTGAACACGACGGCGCCGAGGACGACGAGCATCGCGACCGCGACCACGACCTGCACCACCGACCACGCGGCGACCGCTGCGCTTCCGAGGTTCAGCGCGTCGCCGATCCCGCGGGCGAGCCGCTCGCCATCGAGGAAGATCGCTGTGGCGACGGTGATGATGCCCCCGGCGATGATCAGGACGCCAACGCGCAGGAGCTGCTTCTTCCACCATGGACGCGTCTCACTGACATCGTACGCCACGTTGAGAGCACCCATCAGCGAGCCGAAGATGTTCGAGCCCGACCAGCCGGCGAGCAGGACGCCGATCGACATCACTCCCGCTCCGCCGCTCGATGTGATGATCTCGCCCAGCACCCGGCGCACGAGCGAAAGTGTGTCCGCAGGCATCGTGGCCGACAGTCGTCCCAGCAGAGACTCCATGAGCTGCTGTCCGTTGCCGACCAGACCGAGGAGCGGCGTGAGGAACAGCAACAGCGGGAACAGTGAGAAGAAGAAATAGTACGCCGTCTCGGCCGCGAGCGAAGGGATCCGGTCGTCGCCAGTCTCCTTCACGGTGCGTTTGACGAGCGCGACGACGTTGAAGCCCTTGATGATCATGGATGCGACCCGTGCTCGATGAGTGAGGCTCTCCATCACCGGGGCAAAGCGTGGGCCAATGATGTTCGCGACGAAAGTCGTCGTGGGTGTGTGTTCTGCGAGGTCACCAGTCGCACGCGGGCATACGTCCGCGCTGCACGTGTGATGGCGTGCCGCGCCATCGCGACCGTGGGTGCAAGGACAAGTCTGGCCGCCCGCGCCTCCTGGACCGCGAAACCGCCGCCGAACTGTAGGAACCTCTCAAACATTCTTGCAAACTGCCAAACATATGTGTAAAGTAGTTGGCGCCGGGTGAGCCCCCGGCGCAGCACCAGCAATTCTCGTCTCGTGCGTCGGTCGGCGATCCGCCGACACGCCGCGAGCAGCAACGGGGCGAAGTCGCCTTGCACGCCGCGCTTCTGGGTGAGAGGCCCCCTCCCATCCATCCCCCCGGAGCCCCGATGGGTCGCAAGGAGATGGGCACGCGTCGACCGGCGACCCCAGTGGCGGACGATCTGGAATACCGCTTCGCCCCTTTCGCGCACGAAGCGATGCGCGTCAGCCAGGTCGACGCGGACGTGGCGCCGCCGCTCGCCGGCGCGATCGCTCCGACAGAAGTCACGCAGACCGTCGAGTCGAACCAC
Source organism: Gemmatimonadaceae bacterium (assembly GCA_039920785.1). Taxonomy (GTDB): domain Bacteria; phylum Gemmatimonadota; class Gemmatimonadetes; order Gemmatimonadales; family Gemmatimonadaceae; genus AG11. The sequence goes on along the minus strand of JBDSDB010000154.1, from coordinate 24,197 downwards.
CTGCTCGAGTTGCTGCGTCGGCAGGCCCCTGCGGAATACGCTCTGCTCACGCCGCATCTGGAGTTGGTCACACTCGAGCGGCAGGACGTGATCTTCCACTCGGGCGAAGCCATCGCCTTCGTGTACTTCCCGGAACGATGTGTCGCGTCGGTCGTCAAGATTCTCTCCGATGGAAGGAGGATCGAGGTCGGCACGGCAGGTCGCGAAGGAATGGCGGGCTTTCCAGCGTTCCTCGACGGCTCGGCCACACTGCTCGAGTGCTTCGTACGGATTCCGGGAGAGGCCAAGCGGCTGCCCGTCCACGCTCTACACGCGGCCGCAGCGCCCGGAAGCATTTTTCGAGGAATCCTCCAGCGGTACGGCGTCTACCTGTTCGATCAGGCGGCGCAGACCGCGGCGTGCAATCGCCTCCACACGCTGGACGAGCGTTGTGCGCGCTGGCTCCTCATGACGCACGATCGCGTGCGCGGCGACCAGTTCGAGCTCACGCACGAATTCCTCTCGATCCTGCTCGGTGTCCGGCGAGCCGGAGTGTCCCAGGCCGCCGACGGATTGCAGCGGCAAGGTTTCATTCGCTATCGCCGTGGAAAGGTGGTCGTGGTCAATCGCTCGGGACTGGAAGGCGCCGCATGCGAGTGCTACGCGACCGATCGAGCGGACTTCGAGCGACTGCTCTCGCAGTCGGCGCGCAGCTCGATCGTGAGCGGGTAGCTTGGCTCCGCGCACTCCGCGGAGCATCGCCCGACCGGGCGACGTTGCGACTACATCCGGCGGAAGGCGCCGACCCGGATAGGCCGACGGGCCGCTAGCGCGTCGAGCGCTGCACGGAGATGCCACCGAACACCGACTCCGCGCGGATGCGAAGCCTGTGCGTTGCGGTGTCCCAATTGCGCGAGTACCACGCGTCGTCCCGCTTCACCAGCCCCTCGTGATCGAATCCCGCCGCCACGCGCTGGATCTCGACGCGGACACCGACATCCTCGGGTACACGAAGCATCAGCTTGCCGATTGCCACCCGACTCTCGACGGCGAGATCCCGCTTCCAACTTCCGCTGAAGTCGAGATCGACGACCCCCACGCCGCCACGCACGCGGATGAGATCCGCATTGGCGTTGGCGAGGTGAAGCGCCGTGAACCCGGCCGCGCCCACGCTGACTTCCAGCTCGCGCATGCGTGCGCGGTTGGGTTGGGAGAAGCCGAGCGTCGCGTCGGTCGCGCCGCACTCGAGCCGGACGGAGTGCAGTGCGAGTCCACCCAGCTCCAGCATGGCCTCGGTGCCGCCGAACTGTAGCTCGAGCTCCAGCGGGATCCTGCTCGGCAGCAGGACTTTGAGCTCGCCGCTCTCCGACTCACCGCTGGAGGACGGGCGGACGCCGTGCCGAGACTCGAGTCCGAGTACGGTGCTGTGTTGCTCCGCGTCATGGCGGTGCAGCGGTGCGGAACGCTGCTCGTCGTAGCGGAGATGCATTCCGTACAGCAGCGGTTCATCGGTGCCGCGCACGTCCACACGACCGGCGCCGTACTGCACCCGGATCCGCTGCGGCACGGTATCGTGCAGCTGCCGAGAGACGTCGAATGAACGCCATCGATCCTGAGCCTGCGCGGCGATGGGAACCGCCAGCAGGACGACGAGCGCGGTCGCGAGTCTCATCGTGCCTCCTTGGCCGCTGCCACGGGCCGACGCGCGGCGACGACACCCGTGACGGGGGTCGGCGTCTGCCAAATTGCGAGCTGCACGGGTCGGCTTCCGCTTGCGACGCGGCGGTGCGTGCCGGCGCGAGAGAGGATGGCCGCACCGAGTCCGAGCGTGACGGCGGCCCACGAGGCCGCAACGGCGGCAGCGCGAATCACCGTCGCGGCCAGCGGAGCCCACACCAGCATCGCGGCGAGCATCCAGAGCGCGAAGAAGATCGCCACGCCAACCACGAGTGTACCGAACAACCGACGGCGCTCCGTCGCGTCGCGTCCACGCCACACGGCGCTGCCGATGAGCTGTGCCACGGCGAAAAACCCGAGCGTGAGCAACCCCGCGACGGCGATGGCGTACGCCACGACCGCGAAGGGGATGAGCAGTACGCCGATGAGGGTGAGCGCGAGGGCGATGCACAGCACGACCAGGCCGGGCAAGAACAGGAGTTGCGCGGCGAGCCCGACCCAAAAGGCCCGAGCGAATCTGCGCTCCACGGTCTCCACGACTTCGGTGAGATTGGGCGCGGCGAAGAGCAGTACGCCGATGGCCACGATGAGCAGCACGCCGAAACTTCCGGCGACGACCTTCACCGCCGCGACGGTGCGCTCGGCCGCCGACCGCGCGTCGGAGACCGGCGCGGGGGCGGGGAGGAGCGTCGGGAGAGCACTCATCGTGCGCATCTCGCCACCCACCCAACCGCTGTCCGCGATGACTCGTCCAGCCACGGCCACCGCGTCGCCAGTGACGCGTCCGCCGGCGCGAACGGTGATGTCGCCAGTGAGACTGACTACCGAGCCTTCGACAACGCCCGAGACTTCGACCGGCCCTCGAGCGACGACCGTGCCCCGTACTGTCGATCCGGCGGGGATAGCGCGGGCAGCGGGGGCGACGCTGTCGGCAGGCGGCAGTCCCTGGATCTGCTCTCCCTTGGCGAGCCGCTCGAGGATGCGGCTCAGCTCGCGCGTGCTGTCCGCCTGCGCCCAGAGGGCGGACGGGAGTAGCGCGGCGAGGAGGGCGAAGAGGGCGCGAAGATGCGGACGCATCTCACGCCCGCCGAGACGAAGCGGTCGCGAGATGACGAATGCCGGCGACGGTGCCAAGTGCTGCGGCCAGGAAACCCAACACGAGGAGAGTGACCCCGAGCGCTCCCGTGGACTGGATCGTGGCCACTGCCGACTCGCCCAACAGGGAGAGCACCAGCTCGCGGCCGGCGCCGACGATCACGCCGCGCATCCGGTCGGAGAATAGACCGGTCGCGAAGACGACTGCGTCGCCCCGGCTGGCGAGCCAGACCATCGCCGCAGTGAGCAGGCCCGCCACCGAGGTGGCCAGGATGGCTGCGGCAGCGCGGGCCGCCCCGGCCTTCGGAAGCCAACGCACGACCGATTCTCGGGCCGCCACGTGGGCCGGTACGAAGACCGGTACCTGCGACATGACCCGGTCGGCCAAGCGCGAGTCGGGAGCGAAGTGCGGGAGTGCCTCGAGTGCGTCCACGACGATGCGGGCGTCGTCGAGCCGCGCCCTGCAGGCTTCGCACTCGGTGATGTGCGCGCGAAGTGGGGCGACGCCGAATCCGGCTTCGCCGTCGACCAGCAGGTCGATCTCGTTGGGGAGTAGGTGCCTGTGATTCACATATCCTCTGGTCCCAAGTACGGGGAGGTGGTACTACGGGTTTCAGGCTGGTCCACAGAGCCCGGGAAGGGCCTGCGGCGGGTCATTCGCGCGTATGCTCCAACGCCCGGCGAAGCTCGTGCCGGGCGCGATGGATGTAGGTCTTGACGGTTCCAAGCGGGAGGTCGAGCGTGGAGGCGATCTCCTCGTACGACCGCCCCTCGACGTGTCGGAGCAGAATGCAGGATCGGTACTCGGGGCGCAGCTTGGCGATGGCCTGCTCGATGGCGGAGCCCAGCTCCTTGGCCTCCATCTCCTCGAGCGCTGTCTCGGAGTCGTCCGAGAGCTCGATTGTCGAGGCCATGACGGCGTCAGGCGTAGTGGCGTGCGGGGAGCCATCGATGCTGACGGTGTCGAGCTGCCGGCGGCGAAGATGATCGATCGCGACGTTGTTGGCGATCTTGAACAGCCAGGAGGAGAACTTGAACTCCGATCGGTACCGGTCGAGGTGCGACAGGACCTTGACGAAGGTGTCCTGGGTCAGATCCTCGGAGAGCTCCCGGTCGCGCACCATTCGGAACACCAGAGAGAACACAGGGCGTTCGTACCTTCGAATCAGCTCCCGATGCGCGGCCTCGCGTCCCTCGAGGGCGAGGGCAACGACGTCGGCATCGGGAAGATTCGCGAGGTCGAGAGCGTGGGGCATCTGGGTGGCTGGGTCCGCGCGCGCCGAAGGCAGCCGGAGCCGCGCGCGAAAGGATAAGAAGCTACGCGCGCCGCGAAGCGCAATCCAGCGACATGCTTGCCCGTGCTCTACACGGGGGCGAACTTTCATCGATGCACGAGACGGAGGTCGAGGAGCGAGTCGCCGACGCGGCGGCCGGGGGCGGGGCGGAGAAACGGGCCTACGTGCGCACCGTGTTCGAGCAGATCGCGCCCAAGTACGATTTGCTGAATCACCTCCTCAGCCTCAACATCGATCGTATCTGGCGCCGGCGTGCGCTCAGGATGCTCGGCTGGCCAGACGCGCCGGAGGGCCGGTACCTCGACCTCTGCGCGGGAACGCTCGACGTGGGTGCAGAGCTGACGCGTCAGCCAGGCTTCAAGGGATTCATCGTCGGAGCGGATTTCGCGGTGCCGATGCTGCGGGCCGGTGCAGGGAAGGCGTCGCGGTCGGCGCTGGCGCCAGTCGCCGCCGACGCGCAGCAGCTGCCGATCGCCGACGACGCCATGCAGGGCGCGACGGTGGCCTTCGGAATCCGCAATGTGGTGTCGCTGGACCGGGCGCTGGCGGAGGTGCATCGCGTGCTCGTGCCTGGCGCGCGGTTCGTCATTCTCGAGTTCACCACGCCGCGCTCGGCAATCGTGCGAACGCTATATCACTTCTATTTCCATCATCTGCTTCCGCTCATCGGCGGAGTGATCAGCGGCCACCGCACTGCGTACAAGTACCTCCCCCGCTCCGTGGCGCACTTTCCAGCCGAGGCTGAGCTGGCGCGCCGGATGATAAGTGCGGGTTTCGTGGATGTCTCGTGGAAGTCGTTGTCGCTCGGGATCGCGGCGATTCATGTGGGAACGAAAGGGCGGTGAGCTGGTGAATTGGTGAGGCGGTGAATGGGTCGGTGAGTCGGTGCATCGACGACCGAGTGTACTACCGCCGAGCGACTGCCGGGAGCGGTCATCCACGCCGGTTGTGGCCCATGCGGGTGAGCGCACCGATTCACCGATTGACTCGCTCGTCAACTAACTCGCCAACTCACCCTCGTGAGACTTCAACGGAGCAACTGCTTGTCCCTGGACACTCTGAACGAATTCGTGCAGGCGATCGACGCGGCGGGTGAGCTGGTGCGCGTGCGGCATCCGGTGCGGGCGCAGCTCGAGCTCTGTGAGATCAGTGATCGCGTGATGAAGCAGCCGGGCGGTGGCCCCGCGCTGCTGTTCGAGCACGTCATCCTGCGGGACGGATCTCGCTCGCGGTATCCGGTGGGGATCAACCTGTTCGGGTCGATGTCGCGGATGGCGATGTCGCTCGGCGTCGAGAAGCTCGACGACCACGGAGACCGGATCACCAAGCTGCTCGACCTCAAGGTGCCCGAGGGCATCATGGGGAAGCTCTCGATGCTGCCGCGACTCCTGGAGGTGGCGAAGTTCCCACCGCGCATGCACTCGGGTACTCCCGCGTGCCAGGAGGTAGTCTGGCGTGGGGATGAGGTGGACCTGGACAGGCTGCCGATCATCACCTGCTGGCCCGAGGATGGCGGGCCCTACATCACGCTGCCCATGGTGATCACGCGCGATCCGAAGCGTGGCATCCGCAACATCGGGATGTACCGCGTGCAGCAGACGGGGAAACAGACGCTCGCGATGCACTGGCAGCGGCACAAGGTCGGCGCGGCGCACTGGCGCGAGATGGCGGAGCGCGGTGAGCAGATGCCGGTCGTCATCGCGATCGGGGCAGATCCCGCGTCGATGTACTCGGCGAGCGCGCCCCTTCCGCCGACGGTGGACGAGTTCATCTTCGCCGGCTTCCTTCGTCGCAAGCCGGTACAGCTCGCGAAGGCGCTGACGTGCGATCTCGAGGTGCCGGCCGATGCCGATTTCGTCATCGAGGGTTACATCGATCCTGCCGAAGCGCTGGTGATGGAGGGTCCGTTCGGCGACCACACCGGGTTCTATTCCCTCGCCGATCTGTACCCCGCCGTACACGTCACCGCCGTGACCATGCGGCGCGATCCGATCTTTCCGGCGACGATCGTCGGCCGGCCGCCTATGGAGGACTTCTACCTCGGTCACGCGACGGAGCGGATCTTCCTGCCGCTGCTGAAGCTCACGATCCCGGAGATCGTCGATTATCACATGCCCGCCGAGGGCATCTTCCACAACCTCGTGTTCGTGAGCATCCGGAAGGAGTACCCCGGGCAGGCGTACAAGGTGATGAACGCGATGTGGGGCCAGGGACTCATGTCCCTGGCCAAGGTGCTCGTGATCGTCGATGATTGGGTGAACGTGCGCAATCCGCAGGAGGCGTGGTGGGTAGCGCTCAACAACATCGATCCGCAACGGGACACGCGGTTCACGATGGGGCCGATGGACGTGCTCGATCACTCGTCACGGGCATTCACCTACGGATCGAAGATGGGGATCGACGCCACACGGAAGCTCCCGGAAGAGGGATTCACGCGCGACTGGCCCGCGGTGATCGAGATGGACGAGGGAACGCGACGCGCGGTGGACGCGATGTGGCCATCGCTCGGGATCCCGGCTCGATGACGGCGCGCGAGGGTCAGACGTTCGACGGCACCTCACGACTTTCCACGTACGCGAGCTTCGTCAAGCTGCCGCATACGGTGTTCGCGCTGCCGTTCGCGTTGGTAGGGGTAGTCATCGCGTCGTATCGCCACGCTATCACTTGGCCGATGCTCGGCTGGGTCGTGCTGGCGTTCACTGCGGCACGGTTCGCGGCGATGGGGTTCAATCGCATCGTGGACCGGGAATACGACGCGCGGAACCCGCGCACCCAGATGCGCGAGCTGCCGCGCGGCGCGCTCAGCGTGCGGGAGGCCTGGATCGCCGTGCTCGTCGCGTCGGTGGTGTTCATCTTCGCGGCGAGTGAGTTGAACCGGCTGTGTCTTCTGCTCTCGCCCATCGCGCTCGCCTGGGTGTGCTTCTACAGCTTCACCAAGCGCTTCACGCGGTTTGCCCATCTGGCGCTCGGCCTCGGCATGTCGATCGCCCCGGTCGGTGGCTATCTCGCCGTCACGGGCCGATGGAGCGAGCCGTGGTGGCTGCTGTGCGCGTTGGCAACGGCCGTGGTGACTTGGGGTGCCGGCTTCGACGTGCTGTACGCCCTGCCGGACATCGGCTTCGATCGCGCGCACGGCCTGCACTCCATTCCGGCCGCACTGGGAGAGCAGGGGGCGATCGCGGTGTCGCGCGGCCTGCACGCGCTGACACTGCTCTCGCTGGCGCTCGTCGGCGTCGGAGCGGTCCAGGGCGACTCGGCCGCCACGGTGCTGTACTGGGCGGGAGTCCTCGTCGTCGCCGCGCTGCTGCTCTACGAGCACTCACTGGTGAAGGCGGGCGATCTCTCCAAGCTGGACGCGGCGTTTTTCACGATGAACGGCGTCATCAGCCTGCTGCTCTTCGGCTTCGTGCTCGCGGGCCGGCTGTACGTCGCCTGGACGGCGCTGCCGGTACCGACACCGCGATGAATGGCGCGACGAGTGAACCGGTCGTCATGGCGATCACGGGAGCGTCGGGCGCGCCGTACGCCGTCCGCCTGCTCGAACAGCTCGTCGCGGCGCGGCAACGGGTGCAGCTGATCGTCTCGGATCACGGGCTTCGATTGCTGCGCACGGAGACTCTCGTCGACTCTATCGAAGCGCTGCGCGCGGCAACCGGCGGAACAGCCTGGGAGGGAGCCGTGACCGTGTTCGACGACAACGATCGGGGCGCCGCTCCCGCATCGGGATCGGCGCGCAACCGTGCGATGGTGATCTGTCCATGCTCGATGGGAACGATCAGTGCGATCAGCCAAGGCACGTCCCGCTCGCTCGTGGAGCGAGCGGCGGACGTGGCGCTGAAGGAGCGCCGGCGGCTGATCCTGGTACCGCGCGAGACGCCGTTCAGCGCGATCCATCTGGAGAACATGCTGCGGCTCACCAGAGCCGGCGCCGTCGTGCTGCCGGCGAGTCCCGGCTTCTATCATCGGCCGACGAGCATCGCCGAGCTCGTGGACTTCGTCGTGGCCCGAGTACTCGATCATCTCGACGTCGAGCACTCACTGGGGCGCCGCTGGGGTGACGCGCCCGAGGACGCGTGAGCGACGACGCCACGCATCTCATCGGCCTGATCTCGGACACGCACGGGCTGCTTCGTTCCGACGTGCATCGCGCGCTGGCCGGCGTCGAGTTGATCCTGCATGCGGGAGACGTCGGCGGAGACGAGATCCTCGACGAGCTCGTCCTCATCGCGCCGGTGCTCGCGGTGTACGGCAACACAGACGCGCCGGACGATCCACGCCTGCGTGCTTCCATCGAGCACGACATCGGCGGCTTGAGCATGCACGTGAGCCATGGGCACGAGTTGGGGAGCCCGACTCCCGCGAGGCTGCTCGAGCGCTATCCCGCGGACGTGATCGTGTACGGCCACACGCACCGCCAGCTCGTGACGCATGCAGGCGGGCGTCTCGTCGTCAATCCGGGCGCCGCTGGCGCGCGACGGTTCAGGTTGGAGCCCAGCGTGGCACGATTGACGATCGTGGGTGGGAAGGCGGACGTCGAGTTGATTCCACTGGCGGAGTGACGGCGACCACAATGGTCGTGAGGCCCGTGACCTCTCTCTGGAACAGCAGCTCGATTGTGCCGTGGGCGACGGCCCTCGAGCGATACGACCATGTCGTCTCGCGCCAGGAGGTGACGCGGCTCGCGGAGCTCGACCGGTGGTATCGCGACGACTTGCCCGTCGCCATCGAGGCTCGCACACGTCCGCACGTCACGCTTCCCGAGCTCGTGCGCCTCGCCGAATGGAAGATGGCGCGCGGCGTGTGGCGTGCGCCGAATCTCGTGCTGGTTCGGAGCAATCCGGCGGACGAGGTGATCGAGACGAGCACGAGAGCGCTCGCGATGGTCCCGCATCTCACGGCGCCGATCGCGGCGCTGGCAGGGCTGAAGGGCGTGGGACCAGCGACCGCCTCGGCGGTGACTGCGAGCGCCGCACCGGCGATCTATCCCTTCTTCGACGAGCTCGTCGCCGAGCAGGTACCGTCCCTCGGAAAGGTTGCGTGGACCCTCGGCTTCTATGGGCGGTACGCCGCGGCGCTTCGGGCGCGTGCCGTCGCGCTGGGATCAGACTGGACGCCGGTGATGGTCGAGCGGGCGCTGTGGTCGTGGGTCGGGGGAAAGAAGGGCGCAAGGTAGCCGCGCCCGCGGTCTACGGGACGGTCGTGCCGTCTCCGACCAGTCTCGCCGTCTTGATGTAGTCGAGGCGGGGGAACATGCGCCGCAGATACGAATTGCCCAGCGTGGCGACGAGGTGATACTTCGGCGACTCCCCGTAGTCGTCGTTGAGCGAGTCGAGCATGGTCAGGCCAGACACGACGCGGCCGATCGGCACGAAATCCTGGACGTCGAGCTTGGGATTGTTCTTGAGATTGACGAACAGCTGATGAGTGCGTGAGCCCGGACCATCGCTGGCGAAGGAGAGCGTGCCGCGCGCGTTGCTCTCGCGTCGCGGATCATCGGGGATCTTCTTCCCTTCCCACTGCTCGTTGATCTTGGGGTCGCCACTGGCGCCGAACTGCGCGATGTAGCCCGAGAGGACGCGGAAAAAGCGCTGGTCGTCGAAGAAGTGCGACGCGGCGAGCTGATAGAAGCGATCGACACCGTTGGGGGCCCACGACCGGTTCACCGCGACGACGAAGTCGCCGCGGCTCGTCTGGAACGACACCTGGAAGGAGTCCGGGGCAGGGCCCGTGACGATCGGTGGCGGCGGCTGGTCGGAGCACGCGGCAAAGCCGACTGGCGTCGCGACGAGGAGCATCAGCGCGAGAGCGGCGTGTCGGAGAATCATTGGCGGCATCGGGCGGCGCAGTGGGTGGTCGGACTCAGACGCACCGAATATGGCGCGGATGTCGCGCCGCCGTTCGAGTCAGACCGCCTTGAAGTGCGAGGCGGGATAGAGATAGTCCTCGCCGGAGTCATCGAGGATGCGAAGGAACGCGCCACTCGCCTCGACGGCGAGCATCTCGTAGATGCGCCCGAGCGTGAGATCGTGACAGCCTCCCGGGCCATCACATCCTGGGTAAACGAGCCATGGGTTGACGCTGATGCACTGGACGAGTGTCGTCGCTTGCCACGAGGTCGTCATGCACACCCTCGGCGATGGCGGCCGGACATCGGTCACCGTCACACAGAGATGCAAGAGGGGCGCCAAATATCAGAGGCTGATCGATCGGTTGCGCGTGGTTCAGCGCATGAAGTGGGCGCGACGGCGCAGTGATCGGCATGCTGGTGGCGAGACCTTCGTACGTCTTGGCCACGCAGGCTTTAAGTGGCGTCCCAAAGCTGGGACGCGGATCGCTGACGGATGACGCGGAACCGGCCGGATACGGCTCCGGCGGGGAGGCTTCTATCGCAGGCAGCGCTGCCGATCTTGTGTGAACTGCGGCGCAGAGTCTCGCCCCCGCAACCTCAGAGCAACGGCAGTTGCAGAGATCCATTTGAAATCCCTAGCATCCGCGTCATCCGCGTCCCCGCTCTTCCAACCCCACGACGGGCCATCACAAAGTCAGGTCTTCAACGGCTCCTTTAAGGGTTCAGCATGGGTGAAAGTCGATGATGGCAGGAGCAAAGCTCAACGACACTGACACCTTGATCTCCCTGACCGGTTGCTCTCGGCGAACGAGAAAAACGCCCAACGTCCACGGCGCTCACGCCGCCGAGGACGCGGAATTTCCGAAGAGTGGATCGATGGCGGGGTCGTAGATGAACGCCGGCGGCTCATTGACGAATGCGCGTGCGTCGCGCGAGCGTTCGAGCTCGGCGGGGAAGCGCCGGAACCACGAGGAGAGCAGCAGCAGCTCATCCACTTCGTGCGACGGAACCTGCGCCGTGTCACGCTCGCTGGGATGGAAGACCTGCTCGATCATCTCGAGCAGCCGTGCGCGGTCCTGCTCGCTGCGCGGCCGCTCGTACTCGCCGCGCACGCGGCCACGGCGGATCAGATACAAGCGGTCATCGCCGTCATGACCTGGCACCGAATAGATGAAGGAGAGCGTCTCGACGGCGAAGCGAAACTTGATGAACTGCTCGCGGAGATCTTCCAGGCGTTGCAGCTTGTCGCGCAGCACCGCCGCTCGCTCGAACTCCATGAGGTCACTGGCGGCCTGCATCTCCGCGCGGAGCGTCGCCATTGGACCGTCATCGGCGCCATCGAGGAAGGAGCGGACGAGGCGGACGCGATCGTCGTACTGCTTCGCCGTACAGCCGCCGACGCACGGGCCTATGCACTTCCCGATCTCGAAGCGGATGCAGCCCGGCGTGCGCGGAAAGATCTGGAACAGCTCTGGCTGATCGGCGAAATGCATCGGTTGATCGAGCCGGCAGTCGCGCAGGCCCAGGGCGTCGTTCAGCTCTCGGACCGCGTCCCCGACACGTTGCGCGCCATGAAATGGGCCGTAGTAGATCTGCGCGTCGTCCGCGCCGGCGCCGCGCACGACGAGCAGCTTGGGAGCGGTGCCACGCGTCAGCTTGATGAAGGCGAAATGACGAGCATCGCGCTTCATCGCGACGTTGAACCGCGGGCGGAATAGCTTGATGAGTCGCAGCTCCTCGAGCAGCGCCGCGAACTCGCTCGGCGCGTACTCCCACTCGATCCGTACTGCTTCTCGCACGATCCGCGCGCCCTTCTCCTCGGGAAACGCGCAGCGGAAGTAGCTGAGCAGTCGCGTCCGTACTCTCTTGGACTTGCCGACGTAGACGATCTCACCGTCGGCCGAGAGCATCCGATACACCCCGGGACGGTCCTTCGCGGTGGCGCGGACGTGCGCACGCATCGCGCCGAGGTGCTCTTCGGACGTGGGCGGGCGGAGCAACTCTACCTTTGACAGTGCGCGCACAGTACCGTCGAGCGTCCATCGATGACGTGCGTCTGCACCAAGCGAGCACCGCAGCGGAGGCAGGGCTCGCCCCCTCTCCCGTACACCGCGAGCGAGCGTTCGAAGTGGCCCTTGCCGCCGGTGGCGTCACGGTAGTCGCGGAACGACGTCCCGCGCGCGCTGACGGAGTCGGTGAGGACGCCGACGATGCCGCCGTGTAGAGCGTGAATCTCCTCGGGCGCGAGCGCCGAGGCGGAACGCGAGGGGTCCACTCCCGCACGCCAGCAGGCCTCGTTCGCGTAGATGTTTCCTATCCCCACCACGCGCCGCTGATCCATCAGCACTTTCTTCACCGCCTGCCTCGATCCCCGAAGAATTCCCGATAGATGTGCCTCGGTGAACTCCGGGTCAAGAGGCTCGATGCCCAATGCTCCGGAGCATTCGGCGAATCGCTCCCGCGACATCAGCGCCAGCGTGCCGAGTCGGCGAATGTCGCGATAGTGGAGGTCACGACCGTCGTCGAGACGGAGATGCAGAGTGGAGTACGGTGCCTCAGCGTCGGGGAGAGGGCCGCGGCTGAGCAACAGAGCGCCAGTGAAGCGTGGCTGCACGACGATCCGGTCGGTGCTATCGAGATCGATGACGACCATCTTCGCACGTCGCCAGCAGCGGTCCACCGATGCGCCCAACAGCCGATCCGTCAGGTCACCGGGCGTGACCTCCCGCAGCACGTCGGGCTTGAGCACGACGACGTCGGTAATGCGTCGACCGGTGATCTCGCGAGCGAGGTCACGGGCGATAGTCTCAGTCTCGGGAAGCTCGGGCACTCGCCAGCTGCACCTGACGGGCAATCTCGCGCCACCCGATGTCGGACCTGTTCTGCTTGCCCCGGAAGTGAATGCGCTCGGCGAACTCGAGGCTCCGGAGCTGCGCCAGCTCCACGTTCGGTGCGACTGCGCTCACCGCGAGGACCCGCCCGCCCGCCGTCACGAGCCGGCCCGACTCGTCGCGCGCCGTGCCCCCGTGGAAGACGTGGATGCCCGCTTCGGCTGAGGGCAGGGTGATCTCGTCACCCGTGCTCGGGGTGTCGGGATAGCCCGCGGCGGCGAGCACCGTCGTGACACACGCACCATCGACCTCGACAGTGGAGATGCGAACGGTTTCCGTGAAAGGCAAATCCTGGGCGGAGGGCGAGACGGGGAGTCCAGGAAACGGAGCACCGAGGCCGACCGCCAACATCAACTCGAGGAGACGGGGCGAGATGTCGAGCACCGGCATCAGCGCCTGCGTCTCAGGATCACCGAAACGGCAGTTGAACTCCACGACTTTCGGTCCATCCGGCGTCAGCATCAATCCAGCGTAGAGCAGGCCGGTAAACGGCCGCCCTCGGCGGGCCAGTCCTCGGAGCGTGGGCGCGATGATGTCACGCGCGGCTTCCAGAACGAGGCTGACCGCGGCGTCAGGGTCGGTGCTGATCGAGCGATCAGGCCCGTATCCGAGTTGGACGGGAAGGTATGCGCCCATCCCGCCGGTGTTCGGACCGACGTCGTTATCGAGGAGTCGCTTGTGATCCTGCAGGCCGGGCAGGACGACGAAGTGGCTGCCGTTCGTGACGGCAAAGAGCGATACCTCATCGCCTTGCATGAACTCTTCGACGAGCACTTCGGCGCCGGCGGCGCCAAAGCGATTTCCCTCCAGCATGTCGTCGATCGCGGCGTCGGCGTCGCCGAGCGTCCTGCACACGATGACGCCCTTCCCGGCCGCGAGACCGGACGCCTTGACGACGACCGGCGCACCGAAGCGGCGGACTGCGGACTTTGCGTCGGCGACCCTGGTGTGCATCTCCGCGCGAGCGGTAGGGATCCCGTCCTCGAGCATGAGCTGTTTCGCGAACGCCTTGGAGGTCTCGATCTCGGCGGCCGCCTTCGTTGGACCGAAGATGGGTAGGCCAGCCGCGCGGAAGCGGTCCACGATCCCGGCTTCCAGCGGCGCTTCGGGCCCGACGATGGTGAGATCGACCTTTCGTTCCCGAGCGAGCTGCTCGAGGCCATCCAGATCCGTGACTCGGATGGGGACGCACTCCCCGAGCTCCGCGATCCCCGGATTCCCCGGCGCAGCGAGGAGCTCGAGGCCCGGCTCCTCCTTGCTGAGCTTCCATGCGAGCGCATGCTCGCGACCGCCGCCGCCGATGAGAAGTACGCGCATGGCGCGCAATATATCAGCGGAAAAGGCGGTCGCCGCTCCGGTCGTCCCTCAAAGAGACTTCTCGATCAGCCCTTGAACGCGTCGGTGAACGCGTCGCGCGCGCGGCCGAAGGCGTCGCCCACGCTCGACATGGCCGCGTTGGCCTTGTCCGAGTAGTAGCGGCCCGCGTCGGCGTAATCGTCCTTGAGACCCTGACCCTCCTCGCCGCGGCGAGGATAGGTGCCGGCGAGGATCAGGTCGTACGCGCCACTCGTGCGCCAGCGCTCGAGCTCTCCCGCTCTCACGGTGTTGAACGGATGCTCGCGGAATGCCGTATTCGCCAGCTTGAGGATCCTGTCCCATCCGTCGCCGCCGGTCTCGTACTCGGCCGCCTGGCGCATGAACTCTTCGACGCTCGCCGTGTCGCCGTACGACGGGCCGCCGGCGAGCTTCATGAACGAGCGCTGCGCAACGACGTGATCCTGAACGCCGAGAAGGCCCGCACGGTCGGTGGAGAGCTCGCTCTTCCGATGCCACTCGAGCAACGCGAGCTGGAAGGGCAGCAGCGCGACGCCGAGCGGGAAGGGGAGCGTGCCGGTGCCGATGGCGAGCAGAATGAGGGCGATGGTGCGGTACGTCATGTGGCCGCTCATGATGTGCCCTAGCTCGTGGGCGAGCAGAAAGCGCCGCTCGTCGTCGTCGTCGAGCAGCTCCAGCGCTTCGGAATTGATGACGATGAACGGGTGCTCGAATCCGATAGCGTATGCGTTCACCTTGGGCGACTGCGTGACGTAGAGCTCCGGGCGGTCCGGCCAATCGAGACTGGTGCACACGTCCGTCAGCAGGCCGTCCAGAGCCGGGCGTTGCTGAGGACCGACCTTGACTGCGTTGGCCAGGAAGAGCTGGCGCACTCCGCGTTCCGTGATGAACCCCGCGACCTTTCGCACCACCTCGTCGAATCCGGGGATCGCTCGCAGCGTATTGAGCGCGGCTCGATCGGCCGGGTGCTCCCATGCCTGGGAGGCGATGAGGGGAAGGGGGGTGGGGGGCATGGGGATCGACTCCTGGATGGTTGGTAGTCGGGTCTACGGGGGGCGCACGGGGAAAGTGTCAGGGGCGGCTTCGCCGCGGTTCTTCGGTTGTCGGTTCTCCGTTGTCCGTTGTCCGTTGTCAGTGATTCTCGGTCATCCGTTATCGGTTATCCGTTGTCGGTTTTCGGCGGTCCCGGGAACCAGGGGGTTCCCGGAGCCGAGCGGAAAACGGATACCGTTGCGGACGAGGGAGTGCGGAGTGCCAACGTCAGGCCTCACACCACCTGGAACGCGTGCTCCAGGTCCGTGAGCAGATCGCTCACGTCCTCAACTCCGCAGCTCAATCTGATCAGGCCCTCCGTTATCCCGAGCTCGGAGCGGTGGCTGATGGGGACGCTGGCGTGGGTCATGGAGGCGGGATGGCTGATCAGGCTCTCGACGCCTCCGAGCGATTCGGCCAGCGAGAAGAGACGGCAGCGGCCCAGCACCTCGGCCGCGCGTTCCTTGGTGCCGAGCTCCACAGAGATCATCCCGCCGAAGCCAGTCATCTGCTGCTTGGCCAGGTCATGCTGTGGGTGCGACGGTAGGCCGGGATAGATGACCCGCTCGTGTCCCAGACGCCCGGCGAGCCACGCGGCGATGGTGCGGCCGTTCTCGTCGTGGCGAGGCATGCGAAGGTGCAGCGTCTTCGTTCCGCGAAGCGCGAGCCAGGAGTCGAACGGGCCGGGCACCGCGCCGGCGGCGTTGAGTATGAACTGGAGCCGGGTCGCCAGGTCGTCGTCGTTGAGGACGGCGATGCCGCCGATCATGTCCGAGTGGCCGTTCAGATACTTCGTGGTGGAGTGGTAGACGATGTCGGCGCCGAAAGTGAACGGTCGCTGGAAGAAAGGCGAGGCGAAGGTGTTGTCGACGAGGAGGAGGGCGTCGCCGCGGTGCGCGATCTCTGCCGACGCGCGGAGGTCGGTGATGCGCATGAGCGGATTCGTGGGCGTCTCGACGAAAACCAGACGCGTCGCCGACGTCATCGCGTCGGCGATCCGCTGAGGGTCGCGGGTGTCGACGTAGGAGAAAGTCAGGCCGAAATTCTGGAGGATTCGGTCGAACAGACGGAAGCTGCCGCCGTACACATTCTCGCCGCAGACGACGTGGTCACCCGAGCGGAACAGCTTCATGATCGAGTCCAGGCAACCCATTCCGGAACTGAAGGCGAATCCGTGCCGAGCGCCTTCGAGCGCCGCGACGTTGCGTTCCAGCGCCTCGCGTGTCGGGTTCTTGCCGCGAGCGTACTCGTAGCCTTTGTGGTCACCCAAGCCCTGTTGGACGTAGGTGGAAGTCAGGTAAACGGGAGTCATGATTGCACCCGCTAGCGGCTCAGGTCGCTGACCCGCGTGAATCGCCCGCGTGCCGAACCCAACGCCAAGATCGTCGTCAAATACGCGCGTCATGCCGATACTCGCTGGTAGAGTCGTGCGACAAGATAGCGGTGAGCGAAGAAGAGCGGCGATCGTCGCTTGCCCGGCCCCTGCACGATGACACGGAAAAGCCCGAGGCCAATGCCAGCCAGATACACCGCGGTCGCGCCATCGCCGTTCTGCCTGATCGTGGACGACGAGCCCCGCCTGCGCCAAGTGCTCACCCAGCTCATGCGCAACGACGGGTTCACCTGTCTCGAGGCCGGGAACGGCGAAGAGGCGATCGCTCTGTTGCAGCAGCACGCCGTGACGCTGGTGATGAGCGACCTTCGGATGCCAAAGGTGGACGGTATCGGGCTGCTGCGGGAGATTCGCGGCCGTTGGCCGGACATCGCCGTGGTGATGATCACCGCCGTGGCAGACGTGGAGGTCGCGGTGAGCTGTCTGGCGATGGGCGCGATGGACTACCTGACCAAGCCCTTCCATCTGGAGGAGGTGCGCGCGCGCGTTGCACAGGCACTGGAGAAGCGCCGCCTCGTGCTCGAGAACCGTGGCTACCAGGAGGGCCTGCAGGAGAAGGTGGCCGTGCAGGCGCGGCGGCTCGAGGAGCTGTTCCTCGCGAGCGTGCAGTCGCTCGCCGAGGCGCTCGAAGTGAAGGACCCATACACGCGCGGCCACTCCATCCGCGTGAGCCACTACTCCGTGGTGATCGCCACCGAGCTCGGGCTGGACGGAGAACTGCTTCGGCGCATCGAGCTGGGCGGCCACGTGCACGACATCGGCAAGATCGGTGTGCGCGAGGACGTACTCAACAAGCCCGGCAAGCTGACGGAGGCGGAGTACAAGCACATCATGACGCATCCAATGGTCGGGTGGCGCATCCTCGCGCCGCTGCTTGGCGAGACGCCGGAAGCGCTGAACATCGTCCGCTCTCATCACGAGCGATTCGACGGACGCGGAATACCCGATGGGCTTTCCGGCACGAACATCCCCCTGGAGGCGCGCATCGCTGCAGCGGCGGACTGCTTCGACGCGATGGCGAGCGACCGACCCTACCGGCCGGGACTCTCGATGGATGAAGCCATCACTGAGATCATCCGTTGCCGAGGCACACAGTTCGATCCCGATGTCGTGGACGCGGTGGTGCGTGGGGTGGAGAACGGCAACTTCACGATGATCCCGCGTGCCGTGCCGACCACGGCGACGTTCGCCGTTCCTCAGCCCGCGTAGTGCGGGTGCAGCGCGCGATCACGCGTCGTCGATCTCGATCACTGTTGGTTGCTTGTACGCGCTGAGTCTCGTCTCGCACCATTGCTTCACCTCATCGACGCTGACGGCGCCGGTGACGCGGAGCCGGATGTCGTTCTCCTTGGCCGGATCGGGGATGGCGCTCACCTCGGCGCTCCATACGCCGCGCAGCTCGCGCACGGCGAGCTCGATCTCGCGCGGATAGATATTGAATCCGTTGCGCGTGAACATCGGTTTGAGGAGCCCGCGAAAGCTGATGGTCCCGCCCGTGTCGCGTACACCTTCGTCGCCCGTGCACAACCACGGACCGCGCCGAGGCAGTCCCGCCGAGGAGCCACCGACGTAGCTGGCGAAGACGTTCTCGCCGCGGACACAGATCTCACCCGGCACGCCGTCCGCGAGCGGTGCGGCGTCGCCGACGTCTCCAGCGACGGCATCGCCGTACTCCGCGGGCGGCATGATTGCCACATCGACGCCGGGGAAGGGCACGCCCAGCGTTCCACGCACGTTGGGCCCATCGACGCGATTGAACAGGCAGACGGGCGCGGCCTCGGTGAGACCGTAGCCCTGCCGCAGCTCGACGCCGGTAACGTTCGCCCACCGGTCCTGGAGCTCTCGTGAAAGCACGGAACCACCGCAGATGCAGACGCGCAGTCGCGAGCCGCGAAGGTCGATGCCGCGCCGCTCGATGGCGGCGAGCATCGCACCGAACACGCCGGGTACGCCGACGACCTCGGTGATCCCGTCCAAGAGGATCTCAGCTGCCCTGGCTGGATTGAACCGCTCCATCGTGCGCACGCGCGCCCCGGCGAGCAGTGGCGCGCCGCAGGTGACGGTGAGTGCGAAGAGGTGCGAGTACGGCAGAATGGCGAGCACATCGTCGTCGGCGGTGTTCAACGTCGCCTCGATGCACGAGCGCGCGTTGGCGAGCATGTTCGCGTGGGTGAGGATCGCGCCGAGCGGCCGTCCGCGCATCGCTGACGTATAGACGATGACCGCCTCCTCATGCCGACCGGGCACATCGCGTTCGCCCTCGATGCGCAACCCGTGATGCGAGCCGAGATCCACCTCCTGCACGCGGTCTGGGGTGACGACGCGCGCGAGGCGTGGCGCGTCGTCGAGCAGCACGAGCGGCATACCCACCGGGACGCGCGACGCGAGCGACGTGGTGGTGAAGACGGCGCCCACGTTCGCGTCGGCGCACTGGAAGGCGACCTCCAACGCCGAGGCGAGCGGGTTCACGAGCACCGCGCCGCGTCCCTCGCTTGCCGCGAGCGCGGTGAGGTACGCCGGACTGGTAGGGAGGAGGATGGCCGAGCGTTTGCCGCCGAGCGCGCGCACCAGCGGCGCGCTGCGCTGGAGCAACGTGAGCCCCGCGGCGACGAGTTGCTGCGCCTCGAGCGGAGCATCGCCAGTGGCGCCCACCGCGCTGATACGGCCAGCGCCCGCGGCCAGCGCGAGAGGAAGGAGCGCGAGAGGTTCACTCACCGATCGACACCAGAGAGCTGTGCGGTCAGATCTCGAAGCGGCGGAGCGACTCTTTGAGCCGCTCGCCAACCTGCGCCAGGTGCAGGCTCGAGCTGGCGACGCTGGCCATGGCTGCGGTCTGCTCCTGTACGACGGTACTCACCTGGCTCGCGGCACTCGCGTTCAGCTCCGCCGTGGAGGCGAGCACCTCGATCTCCTTGGCCAGCGACGAGGCCTCGCCGCGCTGGGCGTCGGCCGCATCGACGATACGATCCACCGCGGTGCGCGCGGCGCCGATCTCCTTGTCGATCTGCGTCAGTGCCTCAGCGGACGCGCGAATGACCGACTCGCCCGCGGTGACCCGATCGCTCGCCTGGATGATCTGCTCCTCGGTTCGGATCGCGCTGCTCCGAATCTCGGCGGCGAGCTTTCGGATCTGATTGAGTGCACGGGCGCTCTCGGCGGCGAGCTTGCGCACCTCATCGGCGACGACGGCGAACCCCTTGCCGTGCTCTCCGGCGCGCGATGCCTCGATGGCCGCATTGAGCGCGAGCAGGTTGGTCTGGCGCGCGATGGCGCCGATGGCATCGGTGATCTTGCCAATGCGCTGCGACTTCTCACCCAGCTCGACGACGGCGGGCACGGCCATCTTGGTGACGGCCGAGATGGCGGCCATGGCGACCAGCGCTTCGTCGGCGGCGATGGTGCCGCGTCGCGTCGTGCGCTGCGCCACGTCGGCAGCGTTGCGCGCCTGCTCCGCGTTGCTCGCGACTGTGACGGCGCGCGACGCCACGCGGCTGGATGCCTCCGACGCGTTGCTCACGCCGCGCGTCTGGGTGGCGGCGGCTTCGGCGATGGCACCTGCGGCGGATGACACCTCTTCGGTGGAGGCAGTCATCTGCTGCGCACTGGACGCCAGATCTTCCGCTGTAGTGGCGACCTCGGCGGCCGAGGTCTCCAGGTCGGCGATGTGCGCACGCAGGCCCGAGGTCATCTTCCGAAAGGTCGTCGCGAGCTCGCCCAATTCGTCGCTCGACTCGAACGCGAGCTCGTGTCGCAACTCACCGTGCGCGACGCGATCGGCCTGGCGCGAGAGTCGTCCGAGCCCACGCGTGAAGTGTGTGGCGCCGAAGAAGGCCAAACCGATGGAGAGTGCGAAGGCGATCGCACCGTAGATCGCCAGCTCGAACACCGCCGAGCGGGCCTCGGCCAGGAGACCGTCGGCGCGTCCCGTCATGACGACGGCGCCGACGACGCGCTTGTTGGCGAAGATGGGGGCTGCGGCGCTGAGGACCCGATCGAGCCCGGCGTCGTAGATCCCTGACACGGTGGAGTGTCCAGCGGCGACGCCTTTGGCCATGTCATCAGGCGGTGACCAGAGCGTGGAGGCGACCTGGTCGCGGTCGCTGTTGACGAGCAGGCGAAAGCGATCGGCGGAATCGCGTCCAACCAACTCGACTGAGCGCAGCGCGTTGCCCGCACCGAGGACGTCGGCGTTCTCGACGCGCGCGCGGCGGATGAGATCCTGCGCTCGCGCGCCGACAAGGAGTGAGTCGCCCGGAATGCCGAGCGCCGTGGCGCGCGCGAGGTAGACGAGGCGCTCGCCCTGCGCGCGCTCTAGCGCGCCGCGCACCCGCGCGTACGTGGGAACCAGCAGGACGACGAGCGTGATCGCGACGGCGACGCCGGCGAGCGTGGCCATCTTGAGCCGGAGTGGAAATCGAGTCGCCGCGGCCAGAGGAGGGAGGGGCTATGAGGGGGAGACACGTGCGCGCGTGGAGGACGCGCGACGCACCGCGAAGTTACGCGAAGTTACGAGCGGCGGGCGTGATGACAAGGCGTCCCACGCGCTTGTCGTGTCCTTCGCCCCGGCTAGCTTTCGGCTTCTCACTGACGGAGGCGTCATGTCGCAGGGTGGGTTGATGGTGAGCGTGTCCGGAATTCGCGGCCGGGTGGGCGAGGCGCTCACGCCGGACGTCGTGGCGCGCTATGCGGCGGCGTTCGGCGCCTGGTCCAAGGAGCAGGGCGGATCGCGCGCCGTGGTCGTGGGGCGTGACAGTCGAGTGTCTGGCCCGATGTTCCATCGCATCGTGGTGGGTACGCTGCAGCTGGTCGGCTGCGACGTCATCGACATCGGACTCACGACGACACCGGGCTGCCAGCTCGCCGTGGAACATCACCACGCGGCGGGCGGGGTGATGATGTCGGCCAGCCACAACCCGATCGAATGGAACGCCCTGAAGCTCATCGGCTCGAGCGGCCTCTTTCTCGAGGCGAGCGAAGGGATGGCGATGCGCGAGCTGCTGGAGACGGGCATCACGTACGCGACGTGGGATCGGATCGGAAGCGTGGTGCCTGACGGAGACGCCGCGGCTCGTCATCTCGCGGCCGTGCTGGCAATCCCGTACGTCGACGTCGCCGCGATTCGCCGGAGACGGTTCAAGGTGGCACTGGACTGCGTGCGCGGCTCCGGATCGACGATCATGCCGATGCTGTTCGAGGCGCTCGGCTGTGAGGTCGTGTCGATCAACATGGAGCCAGACGGGCGCTTTCCGCGGGAGCCCGAGCCCATTCCGGAACACTTGCACGAACTCGAGGGCCTGGTCAAGGAGAGCGGCGCCGACATCGGATTCGCGGTAGATCCTGACGTAGACCGCCTGGCGATCGTCAGTGATGAGGGACGGGCGATCGGCGAGGACTACACGCTCGCGCTGGCAGCCCGGTTGGTGCTCCGGCACCGACGCGGTCCGGTGGTGACGAATCTCTCCACCAGCCTTCTGGTGGAGGACGTCGCGCGGGAGGCAGGAGTGGAGGCCATCCGCGCGCCGGTCGGGGAGGTGAACGTGGCGACGCGCATGCGGGCGGAGCGTGCACCGATCGGCGGCGAGGGGAATGGCGGAGTGATCCTGCCCGAGGTGCATCTGGGGCGCGACGCCCCGATCGGTGCGGCCCTGCTTCTGCAATTGCTCGTGGAGGAAGGCCGGCCGTTGTCGGCGGTGGCGAGGTCGCTGCCGAGCTACGTGATCGTGAAGGACAAGCTTGCCAGGCCGAACGCGAGCCTGGACGCGGTGTATGGAGCGCTTCGTTCGGCGTTCCCGGATGCCGCGGCGGACATGCAGGACGGGCTGCGCCTGGCCTGGCCGGACCGGTGGGTGCACGTGCGGCCATCGGGGACGGAGCCGATCGTGCGGGTGATCGCGGAGGCGCCGGACGAGGCGCAGGCGCGCGAGCTCGTACGTCGGTCGCGCGAGCCGCTGGACGTGTTGGACGCGTAGCGGCGACGCAGGGCTGGACCACACTCAGAGGAACGCGGACCATGTGCGGAATCGTCGGATATGTCGGCCCCAAGAAGAGCGTGACGATGCTGATCGACGGGTTGAAGCGGCTCGAGTATCGCGGCTACGACTCGGCGGGCATCTCGATCATGAACGGAAAGGGCGTCGAGACGCGGAAGGCGAAGGGGAAGATCTCGCAGCTCGAGGCGGCGATCGAAGCGAGCCCCGTGGACGGCAACGTCGGCATCGCCCACACGCGCTGGGCGACGCACGGTCAGCCGAACGAGTGCAACGCCCATCCGCATCACGACTGCACGGGCACGGTGTCGATCGTGCACAACGGCATCATCGAGAACTATGGACCGCTGCGCGCGATGCTTCAGAAGACGGGGCACACCTTCGTGTCGGAGACCGATACGGAAGTGCTCGCGCATCTGGTCGAGGCGGCGTTCGACGGGAGCCTCGAGGAGGCGGTGATCGACGCGCTGGCGCTCGTGGAGGGAACGTACGGCATCGCCGTGATCTCGTCGAAGGATCCGGACAAGATCGTGGCCGCGCGCAAGGGGAGCCCGCTCCTGATCGGGCTGGGTGACAACGAATATTACGTGGCGAGCGACGTCGCGGCGATTCTGCAGCACACGCGCCAGGTGGTCTATCTGGATGACGGTGAGATGGCGGTGCTCACCCGCGACGGCTACCACGTGATGGATCTGGACGCGCAGATCGTGAAGAAGGGCGTGAGCCGGATCGATTGGGACCTCGACCAGATCGAGAAGGGCGGCTTCGACCACTTCATGCTCAAGGAGATCTTCGAACAGCCGCTGACGATCCAGAACACGATGCGCGGGCGCCTCGTCACCGATGACGGGTTCAGCAAGCTCGGAGGGCTCAACCTGACGCGCGACGAGCTGCAGGCGCTCGACCAGATCGTGATCACCGCGTGTGGCACGAGCTGGCACAGCGCGCTGATCGGTGAGCTGATGATCGAGGAGCACGCGCGGATCCGCGTGGAAGTGGAGTACGCATCGGAGTTCCGCTATCGCAACCCCATCATCACGGAGCGGACGTTGTGCGTCGTCATCTCGCAGTCGGGCGAGACGGCGGACACCCTCGCGGCGATGCGCGAGGCGAAGCGCCGCGGCGCCAAGACGCTCGGTCTGGTCAACCAGGTGGGATCGACGATCGCGCGCGAGGACGACGGCGGCATCTATCTCCATGCCGGTCCGGAGATCGGTGTGGCGTCGACGAAGGCGTTCACGAGCCAGGTCGTGGCGCTCGCGCTGCTGACCCTCAAGCTCGGTCGTCTGCGCAACATGTCGGTGGTGAAGGGGCGCGAGGTGGCGCAGGCGCTGGAGGCGCTGCCGGCGCAGATCCAGTCGATCCTCGATCGCGCCGCCGAGATCGAAACGATCGCCGACGCGTTCCACGACGCGACCAACTTCCTGTATCTGGGGCGGGGGTACAACTTCCCCGTCGCGCTGGAAGGCGCGCTCAAGCTCAAGGAGATCAGCTACATCCACGCCGAGGGCTATCCCGCGGCGGAGATGAAGCATGGCCCGATCGCGCTGATCGACGAGAACATGCCGGTGGTGTTCATCGCGCCGCACGATTCGGTGTTCGACAAGATCGTGTCGAACATCCACGAGGTGAAGGCGCGCGGCGGTCGCGTGATCGCGCTGACGA
>JBDSDB010000153.1:0-2400 GCA_039920785.1 Gemmatimonadaceae bacterium | reverse complement strand
GTGTGGTCGCGCGAGGAGGAGTTCCGCCACGCGTACTTCCGCCCCGCCGGCGTGATCGACGTCGCCGCCGCGGTGCGCGCGGACGGGACGATCTCGGCGTGGACGTTCGACAACTACAACTCGGGGCCGGCCGCCATCCGGCCGACGTACGCGATCCCGAACCAGCGCGTCACCTATCACCCGAGCGACTCGCCGCTGCGCCAGGGCTCGTATCGCGGGCTCGCTGCGACAGCGAACAACTTCGCGCGCGAGATGCACGTGGACGAGATGGCGCGGCTGGTGGGGATGGATGCGCTCTCGTTCCGTTTGAAGAATCTCGGCGACGCGCGGCTGAAGGCGGTGCTGAAGACGGCGGCGACCCAGTTCGGGTGGGGGAAGAAGCCAGCGGCTGGACACGGCGTCGGCATCGCGTGCGGGTTCGACAAGGGCGGCTACATCGCCGCGTGCGCCGAGGTGGCGGCGGACCGCGCGTCGGGCGCGGCGAAGATCACGCGCGTCGTTGCGGCGTTCGACTGTGGAGCCGTCGTGAACCCGACGGGGCTGCGTGCGCAGATCTCTGGTGCGCTCATTCAGGGGATCGGCGGGGCGCTGTTCGAGGCGGTGGACTTCGAGAACGGGATCATCCGCAACGCGAAGCTCGCGCAGTATCGGGTGCCGCGGTTCTCGGACGTACCCTCTATTGAAGTGATCCTCATAGACAGGAAGGAGCAGCCGTCGATGGGCGCGGGGGAGACGCCGATCATCGCGTTGGCGCCTGCTGTCGGCGCGGCGATCTTCGATGCCACTGGGGTGAGGCCGCGGTCGCTGCCGATGGCGCGGAACGGGTTGGGGGCCGCGACAACGTAGCTGGTATCCTGAACTAGCGCAGTGCCTGTAGTTCAGGTTATAGACTATCATGAACTAACAGACGAGCTCTTCTTCCCCGATCGCATGCCAGGACAGCTCATCCGTCGCACGTGGGCAAGTGACCCGACGGTCGACGCACCCGCACGGTACAGGCGCGCCTGTCAGTACGAGGCCTACATCCCGGACGAGCTCTCCTCCCTCGAGTTCACCCTCGAGGCGCGGCTCGCGGGCCTGATCGCCGGTGCGGAACACGCCGTTCAAGCGCTGAATCTCACGGGAGGTTCGGCTCTCGCACCGCTCGCTCGCCTGCTCCTGCGCACGGAGTCCATCGCGTCCTCCAAGGTCGAGGGACTCCAGTTGGGCGTAAGAGAGCTCGCGCGCGCCGAGGCGAAGGCCGACGTCGGCGGGAAGCTGGGAACGACAGCGCTCGAGGTGCTCGCCAACATCGACGCCATGTCGATCGCCGTCGAGGAAGCTGCGGTAGTCACTTCGTTCGGCGTCGATGAGATCAGAGCCATCCACCACCGCCTCATGGTCAATGGCCCGCACTCAGGCATCGCGGGCGTGGTGCGGACGCGGCAGAATTGGATCGGCGGAAACGACTACAATCCCTGCGGTGCAGACTTCGTCCCGCCACCGCCGGACGAAGTCGATCGGCTGCTCGCCGACCTGTGCACGGCCATCAACGACTCGACACTGTCACCGCTCGTGCAAGCGGCGATCGTGCATGCGCAATTCGAGACGCTCCATCCGTTCGACGACGGCAACGGTCGCACGGGTCGAGCGCTCGTGCACGTCGTGCTCCGCCGACGAGGGCTCGCACCTCGCTTCCTGCCACCCGTCAGCGTCGTCTTCGCCGGCGCGCGGGACCGATACATCACGGGACTCACGAGCTTCCGCGGGACCGACATCGCGAGATGGATCGAGCAGTTCGCCGCCGCGACGTGGGAAGCGACGCGCCTCGCGTCAGCGTATGTTCTCGCGGTGCGCGACCTTCAGTCGGCGTGGCGCGAACGACTCGCCACGTCGGCCGGCGCACCCCGCGAAGGCGCAGCCGCATGGGCGTTGATCGATGCACTTCCCGCGCATCCCATCATCTCCGGCCCGATGGCCGCCGCCGCGACGGGACGAGCCAAGGCCGCGATCTATGCGGCGATCGACCAGCTGGTCGCCGCGGGAGTGCTGGAGCCGCTGTCCGAGAACAAGCGAAACCGATCGTGGGAAGCGGTGGGCCTGCTGACCCTCGTCGCTCGGCTCGAGGAGGGTGCGCTACCGATCTAACACGCCAGCGTCATCGATCCACGCTCCGAAACGAGTTTCGTCTTAGATGTCGTCGCTCGGATGGGTGGGGGCGCATAACTCGTCTGCACGATCTGGTGATCCGCTGTACGCGTACGGACGACATCCGTAACGATCCGCGGACAGCCGCCGCGCCGACGTCGCAACGGCAGCTTCGCGCAGCTGCGATCCCGCATGGAGCAGTGTTCAGGCACGTGCACCCGCTCCAGCGGTGCGTCCGCGTCAACCGTAGCCGTTAGGAGCCCCCTGACCGTA
>JBDSDB010000152.1:0-7316 GCA_039920785.1 Gemmatimonadaceae bacterium | reverse complement strand
CCCGCACATCACGGTCGACGCGAAGCTTCGCGCCGAGGCCCGGATCAGCGAGGCGGTGGCGCGCGCGACCGCGCTCAAGGAAGTGCCAAACGGCAAGGTGCAGGACGGTGAGCTCGAGCGCGAGAACGGGAAGCTCATCTACTCGTACGACATCAAGGTCGCCGGCAAGAGCGGCATCGAGGAGATCGCAGTCGATGCGATGACCGGCACCGTGGTCGCTCATGAGCACGAGACGCCAGCGGCGGAGAAGAAAGAAGCCGCGATGGAAGCGAAGGAAAAAAAGAGCACCAGAACGCCGTGACGGCTGCACCGGAGCGTGGAACGGTTCGCCGACGCATCGGAGCGGTCGTCGCGCGATTCCTGAACGCGCGCGTAGACCGGAAGTCGGCGGTGGGGCTCCGCCTCACGGTGAGCATCGTCGTATTCGCCGCGGCGGTCTGGGCGTTCGGCGGGCTGCTCGAGGAGGTGCTCGACAACGACTCATTCGTGCGCTGGGACCGCATCGCCAGCGCGTGGGTCCACGACCACGGCACGGCCGGCGGGCTCGCCATGTTCAATGCGATTACGACGCTCGGGTCGGTAGGGGTGTGGGCGGTGGTGGTGGTCGCTGGCGTGTGGCTGTGGCGCGGAGGGCACCGCGTGCTGTTGACCGCATGGCTCGGCACGAACGTGGGCGGCCTCCTGTTCCAGCTCACGATCAAGCGGCTCGTCCATCGAGCGCGGCCCGAATACGCGGGCGACTATCTCCACGGCCACACGTACAGCTTTCCGAGCGGCCACGCGATGCAGTCCACGATCGCCTTCGTGCTGCTCGTCTTCGTCGCCGCCGCCGCGAGCCCATGGTGGCGCCAGCGGCAGCGGTGGCTCCTGGCTCTGGCGGTGCTCGTCACGCTGCTCGTGAGCTATAGCCGCGTATACCTCGGCGTGCACTATCCCAGCGACGTCATCGGAGGGATGGTGGCGGGAACGGCATGGCTCTCGGCGGCGCTCGTCCTGCTGGGGCTCGCGAAGGAGCGCGACGGCCATCGATCCGCGGACGTCGCCGTCCACCACACACATGCCTGACCAGCGAGACTCGGGCTTGACTGACTCCGCTCGGGCACGCGCAGTCTCGATCTTTCTACTCTTCGCGCCTGTCCCTCTCGCTCGCGCTCAGAGTACGGGTCCTTGCCGAGCGGCGAGATCAGGGGCCGCGTCGTGAACGCGGCCAGCCAGGCGCCGATCGCCGTGGCGCTCGGGCGAATTGTCCGAGAGCGAGTACGCTATCAAGTTCGGCGCGCGACAGTGAGCCGGAAGTCGGGAGTTGCTGACGGGTATGTGGGGAGTTTCACCGATCGACGCATATCCGGCTGCACGGGATGCGATTTGCCACACCGCGGAGCCGCGAAAATTGAGCGAGCACCATGGAAAGACCAAGTGCTTGGGGACGAGCGTCTATTTACGCGCTATAAAATATGATGTACTTATGTCGGCTGAGATGCTCTTCTCCTCGCAAGGGAACCACAGCCAAGCGCAGGCTCCCACAATCGTGACATCACGAAGATCCTCCAGACGAGAGGTGCATTATGCAGTCGAACCAGCGGGGAATGCGGCACGACAGGAGCGCCGAGATGCACGCGTATCGCGAAGCGTGCAACGCCTGTCGGGACCTCTGTCTGGTCGCGATGCGCGCGCAGGCAGCTGCCAGCTGCAGGCAGCTTCCAGCTCCCTAGCGCGGATGGCCGTGGGCGCGCAATGGTCCCGCGTCGCTGAGCATGGGATGGCATCCCAAGCTGGGTTCATCAGCTGGCGTCGGCTCGGCTACAATGAAGCCGTGCTGTTCTATGCGCTCGCAGTTGGCTCCTCCATCCATCCCGCGGCCCGTAAAGCTCGAGCGCGTCGACGTCGGGGCACAAGTCGGACGCGTGCCACGGTCAAAGGAATATGATGTTCGCGCCGACGTTCGGCCGCCAGGCCTCGCACGTGTAGATTGACTACGGCGGAATTGAGGACGCGTACATGCGCGCCCAGGGCATTGACTACCTCTGTGCGAGAACAGCCTTCCCTCTGCGCGTACTCTCCTCAGCGTCGCCGGCCCACCACCCGGAAGTACGCGCCGACGAGAAGAGCCAGCCGCTGGCCTGGCGTGAGTCGTATCAAAACGTTGTAAGTGCGAGCAAGCATGACACGGGAGCGTCCCGCGAGGGCGATTTCCTCATCGGGGATCGCCGGAATCAATACCGAAGCATCGAATCGCGTGTTATCGCGAAGCAACACTTGCATCTCCATTGTACTGAGCAGTCGAATGTACGCGTACGAGATGGTACTCCTTCGTTCGGCATACGCGCGCTGCCAACGACGGGGCAGCCAACCAACTCCCCAGACCCGCACATGTGGCTCTGGAGCGAGGCTGAATCGATTGGGTGTCGCCAGCGCGAGCGAGGCCCCCTGCGCCGTCACGCGATCAATCTCGCGCAGGTAGGTGACGGGATTTGCGACGTGCTCGATTACGTCGAGCGAAACCACGCCACGCACCGAACCATCCGCGAGCGGAAGCGCCTCAGCGAATGCCGCCGCGAGAACCGCCGTTCCACCGAACGACTCGATGAGACGTTTTGCGACAACGAGCCACACCATCGAGACATCGATGCCGATGCCAGTTCGCCGTCCCTCGGCGGCGGCCGCCGCCAGTAGCGCACCAGCCCCACAGCCGAGATCGAGAAAGGGCTCGGACTTCGTGACTTCATCGAGCCATCCGACGATCTCCCGCCGAAGCCTCGCAGGTTCGCTCAATGTTCGGCGGGTGCGATACTCCACATTTTCCTCCGGGCGGCCGCGCACGACCCGAAAGACGAAGCGAATGACCTCCTCGAGATCGAGGTGCTCCATCTCCGTCGCGATCCGCCGAGCGTGGGCGCGGTCCTCGTCGCAATCGATCCACGCCGGGGCGTCGATGCGCAGATCGGGAATTCCGCCGATCGTCTCATAGTGCTCCGCGCATCCCGTGCAGGTCAGGCCATCCGGCCCGGCCGCGCGAAAGGGTGCGCGACACCGAGGGCACCGCCAGATCATCGTCGCGACAACAGGATCGGGAACTCGTGTCTTCATTGACGCCGGTCGGGAGGGTTGCAACACTGACTAGGCAGAAACGATCAATCAACAATTCGGCCTCTGTCCTGACAGTATGACCCGGACGCGCGCATGACCAGCGCTCGAGCCGCTCGATGACGAACTTCGTGACACCGTCGACACGTACAGCGCACCGGAGTCGAACGGCAGCCGGCACGATGGCCGAATGATCGGACGCATTGACATACCGCCGAGTTGCTCACATTTTCAGCCTCTCAGCGCCAGCAGTCCTGATGAACTCGATTCAGGATTAAGGACTGCTCATCCGCGGAACCGGCTAGGGCTGGTGATTCCCTCTCTCCCCGCGTGAAGGCGTGATCGTCCCATCAAAAGATTGGAAACTGCGGGACGCGACGAGCTATACAGATGCGATCGCGGAATGCTATGATCGGTGGGTGAGCGTGCTGTCCGCTCCACTCGCCGCACATATTTGCGAGCGCGCGCGACTCGAGCAGGGTCAGCGAGTTCTCGACGTCGGGTGTGGCTCAGGGGTGGCGACGCGCGCTGCAGCGGCGGCTGTCGGCGCGTCTGGATCCGTGACGGGCGTGGACTTCTCGCCGGCCATGATCGCCGTTGCTCGCGCTTCGCGGACAGAGTCGCAGCGCACGGAATATTTGCACATGGACGCGGAGGCGCTGGACTTACCGGATGAAAGCTTTGACGCCGTCATCTCGCTCTGCGCGGTGGCGCACTTCCCAGATAACACGCGAGCGCTACGCGAGATGAAGCGCGTGCTCAAGACCGGGGGGAGGCTCGTGATTTCATTCGGTTATGCGCGGCCGACCGCGCCAGTGCCCCTGGTCTTGCACTCTGCCAAGCGCGTGCTACAACGCGTCAATGTGGTGCAGCGCCGAGTACAGGCTCCAAGCTCGCTCATGAACTTCATCGTGCGTGCGATGGGTCATCCTGAACGGGGGATCAACACCGAGTGGTCGAGACATCAGCCGCACCGCTCATTGATGAAAGCGTTGCGCAGCTTGAACATGGGGGCTGTGGAGCGCACCTGGTGCGGGCACGAGGTGGAGTTCCAGTCGGCGGACGATTTCGCTGACGCACAGCTCGCGATCTGCACGGAAGTCAGAAAGGGATTCTCATCCGAGGCCGCAGAGGCCATCGTCGTCGACTACCGCAGGAGTATGAGGCGCGCCAGAGACACCGGCGCAAAGCTCATCTACCCGTACGGCGCCCAGTTCATTTCCGCCACCAAGCTGTAGGACGGACGGCCGGCTAGCGGATTGGCCGACCGGCTAGCGGACATCGTCGAGCAGACGCACGTCCGACTCGATGTCGAGCACATTCCCAGCGAGATCGCTGGCATCGCGCGCGCCAATCGGCTCGAGCCCTGGTTTGCGAGGAGCCGTTGTCCCGCACCAGCTCAGAATCGTATTGATCGACGTGCGACATTCCAACTCGATACGACCCTCTCCGCCGATTCTTGATCTGCCCGCAGGGCGCAAAAAAGGCGCGCGCAGAGTCGCCCGCAATTTTGGGCTCCTGCTCTCCGCGGAGGTGCTCGCACAGCTTCTTGGCTTCGTCCTCCTCGCATACCTGGCGCGCGTTCTCGGTGCGGATGGCTTTGGCCTCCTGACCTACGCCACCGCTGTGACGACGGGCGTGGTGTCGCTTCAAGAGGCCGGAACTGACTCTTGGGGCATTCGCGAGGTCAGCCGCGATCCGGGTCGGCTCCGCATCGTGCTGGGCGCAGTATTGGGAGCGCGCCTCTCGATGGCGGCTGTCGCCGGCTCGGCGCTCGCGGTCTATGCGGTGCATGGCGTCATCGCCGCTCGGGCCGCCGACGCTCCACACCCGATGCGCGCGTGGGCCCTACTGTTTGGCTGTGTGTCCGTCGCTGCGGGCGCGCTGCAGACCTCGTGGGCGTACCGCGCCATGGAGCGCGTCATCCCGGTCGCAGCGGCAAATGTCATTCAACGCGCACTCGCGGTAGGGCTGGTCCTCGGGTTTGTGCACTCCTCCACCAACGCGCCGCGCGCCGTCCTGCTGCAAGGTGCATCGGAGCTCGTCGTTGCCGTGGTACTTTTGCTCGGACTGCGGCACCTCGTCGTCGGCGTGGGCGTGCGGCCCGCATGGGACGGGGCCCTCGCGCGTCGCGCCGTCAAAGAAGCGTGGCCGATGGGGGCATCTCGAATGACGCGCGCGGGAGTAGTGGCGCTCACCGTGGGCATTCTCGCGCATACGTCGACGAACGCGACGGTCGGACACTATGGGGCGGCCAATCGCCTCGTGATGGCCCTGCTGACTGTCAGCGCGGTCTTCAGCATGGCCGTGATGCCGTCGATCGTACGTGCCTGTGCCCGCGGCATCGGGGCCACGCAGACGGTGTCAGCCGCGCAGCGTCTCCTGATCGCACTCTATCTGCCGGTCGTCGTTGGAGGTGTATTGCTTGCCCGGCCGATCATGACGTGGCTGTTCGGAGTCGAGTTCACCTCGTCCGCCCTCCCACTTCGGTTGTTGATACTCAGCCTTCCCTTCAGCGCGCTCTCGGACCCCCTTCGAAGCGTACTTCTCGCGCTTCACCGCCAGGCGGACATTCTGCGCGCGGTCGCCGGTGCGGCGACCGTCACGATCGTGTCAGGTCTCGTGCTCTGCCCTCGATTCGGAGCCGAGGGGGCGTCGAGCGCCGTGCTCGCGGGTGAGGTGACGCTGTTCGCGCTCACTTGGATCTCGGTCCGTCGGCATGGCGTGCAGCTTCCCATCGTTGAGCCGCTCCTCCGCCCGCTCGTCGCGGTGGTCGTCATGGCGACCGCGGTCCAGCTCCTCGGAAACCACGAGCTCGTCTCGATCATCCTCGCGAGCGCGGTAGTCTACGTGGCCGTGCTATTGGCGGTGGGCGGCGTCACGGTCGCCGATCTGCACGCGTTGGACACACCGAAAGGTGCCACTGACGTGCCCTCTGGCGAAACGCCGCGCGCCTGACCCAGGAGCCTACCACCGCCACAGCGCGATCCCGAAGTCGCCGAAGATCACTTTTTCACTGCAGGACGCGGTCGCGCCGCAATAAAAGTCAGCTGCACCGGGCGACCTTGCATCACTGCGATCAGATCGGCGGAGTACCCCACATTTCACCGTGATCCTGAGCTCCTGCACGCCGCCGGTGCTCTCGGCGACGACCGTTCGCTCGCGCTGGCAGCGGAAGTACCACAGGACGAGCGATCAGGAGGATGCCGGTGACGAAAATGGTGACCCGCATGGCGTCCAGTGATTCGGCGACACGACCGCCGGATGATCGCCACACCGCGGCGCCGCCAAAACAGAGCGAGCGCCCTGGACAGACCAAGTGCTCGCGGACGAGCGTCTATTTACGCGGCATAAAATATGATGTACCCATGGGCAGCTGAGATGCTCTTCTCCTCGCAGGGGAACCACGGCCAAGCGCTGGCGCCCACCAACGACGCACGCACGAGGTGCATCATGCAATCGGACCAGCTGGGCATGCGGCACGACATGAGTGCAGAGATGCGGGCCTGTCTGGAAGCGTGCAACGCCTGTCGCGACCTCTGCTTGGTCACGGTGGCGCACTGTCTCGAGAGAGGTGGGGCGCGCGCCGAGGCACGTCACATGGCGCTCCTGCTCGACTGCGCGGCGATCTGCGCGACTTCGGGAGAGTTTCTCGCCCGCGGATCCGAGCGACACCGGCGCACGTGCGGCGTGTGCGCGAGCATCTGCCGCGATTGTGAGGCGTCCTGCCGGAGCATGGCTGACGGAGAGACGCTCCGACGGTGTGCCGATGCCTGTCAGCGATGCGCGGATGAGTGTGAACGCATGGCAGCATAGGAGCGAAGAAATTCACATCGCGGCGGCACTCCTAGTGCCGCCGGCGAAGTGGATGCCGGCCGCGGCGGCCGCTCTGGTGGCCGCGACGCCCTGCTTCTGCGCCCAGTAGCGATCGTACGTGAAGCTCTTGAGAATGCCCTTCTCGATGTAGACGAGGCGGCACAGGGGAAGTCCGGCGTTGTCGAAGGGCTGCGCCTGCAATTCCGGATCGGACGGATCGGACGGATCGGAGAAGATGGTCACGCGCTCGTCGGCGATCTTCTCGCCCAGACTGGTGCCGCCGCCAGCCTTGCTGAAGGTGCCGCGTCCCTCGTCGTTGACGCGCGCATCGAACGACGAGATCAGATTCGGTATGAGGTCGGCGACCGCGCGCGGCTCCAGCACGACCGTATACGTTCCCGGCTCGATGGCTTTCG
>JBDSDB010000151.1:0-30640 GCA_039920785.1 Gemmatimonadaceae bacterium | reverse complement strand
CGGCGCCCTTGGTGGTGAAGAACGGCTCGCCCGCACGAGCCAGCGTATCCTTGTCCATCCCGGTGCCGCTGTCCCGCACGGAGATCGTGACGACGTTGCCGCGAACGGTCGTGTGCACGGTGAGCGTACCACCATCCGGCATCGCGTCTCGTGCGTTCACCGCGAGGTTCACCAGCGCGCCCTCGAGCACGCTCGGGTCGATACAGATGCGCGCCGGCGTCGGCGCGAGGTGCGCGGCGAACGCGATCCGCTCATCCAGCACGCGCGCGAGCATCGGCTCGAGCTCGGCGATCAGCGTGTTCGCGTCGAACACGCGTGGTGTCAGGAGCTGCTTGCGGCTGAAGCCGAGCAGCCGGCGCGTCAGTCGAGCCGCACGGTCAACCGCGCGAGTGACCTCGTCGAGATCGGCGCGTGTCTGCGCCGGCAGCGACGCGCTGTCGTCGGTGACGAGCGCGAGGTGACCCGCGATGACCGTGAGGATGTTGTTGAAGTCGTGCGCGATCCCGCCCGCGAGCTTGCCCACCGCCTCCACCTTCTGCGCGTGTCGCAGCCGGTTCTCGCGGTCGGCGAGCAGCCGGTCGCGCGCGCGCGAGTCGGTGATGTCGGTGACGATGGAGCGCACCACTGGCCCCGACGCATCGTCGTGCCGGATGGAGGAGTGATACTGCCAGATCCGGTGCGACCCGTCGGACGCGATCGCGGTACCGATGCCGTCCACCCGACCGTCGCGTTCGACGCGCGTCAGATACTGCGCGAACCCCGCCCGATGATGCTCGGGTACCAGGTCGCCGAGGTTCGGCGGGATCTCGTCCTCCGTCATGCGCAGGGAGCGGAGCATCGCCGGATTGACGGAGAGCAGTCGCCCGTCGAGAGTGTGCGAGGTGAGGATCTCTCCGCTGTGTTCGACCAGGTCGCGATAGCGCCGCTCGCTCTCGCGCACCGCGGCTTGCGCGTCGCGCTCCGGACGGAGATCGCGGCAGACGGCGACGGCGCCGACGATCGCTCCCTGCGCGTCGCGAAGCGGCGTGGCGCGACACTCCAGCGGCACGTCGGCGCGTCCGGGCTGGCGGAGCACCATGTCGGTCGCGACCACTGTCGCGCCTCCCAACGCGTGCGTCAGCGGCCGTTCGGCGTCCGGATACGATTCACCGGTGACCGACGAGCACACGTCGAAGCCCAAGAGCGGATTGCCCGCGCCGTCGTGGCGCGACTTGATCCCGAGCTCCGTCGCCGCGGCGTTGGTGTATACGGTGCGCCCGTTCGCGTCGGTCACGACCACTCCCACCGGAAGGGAGTCGAGGATCGTCGCCGTGCGGCTCTCACTCGCATGGAGCGCCTCGAGCGCCGCCTGGAGAGCGGCGGCTTGCCGCTGCTCCTCGGTGCGATCGCGCAGCACCGCAACGAACATCCGCACGCCGCCCTCTTCGTGATCGGCGAACGAGATCGTCACGGGAGTGCGAGCTCCCGTATCGAGCCGCTGGATGAGCGCGTCGGTGGCGGCCCACGACACCCTGCGAACGCCGGTCCTGATGTAGCGCGCCAGACCCGCCTCGTGCATCCGCGCGAGCTCCGGTGGCATCAGGTCGGTGAGCGGCCGGCCAAGGAGCTCAACCTCCGTCCCCCCCAAGAGGCGCTCCGCCGCCGGATTGACCGCAAGGATGCGGCTCTCCACGTCGATCGCGACGATGGCATCGGCCGCGGCACGCACCAGGAGCGACGCGATGGCGTCACCTGTACGCACCTCGCTGAGCTTCGAGGCGTTCCCGATGGACGGCAACGGCGACACTAGACCTCTGCGGACGGGGGTCCGGCGAGCAGCGGAGACATCAGGAGAGTATCGACCTCAACCGACGCTCCCGCCAGCAACGGGCGAGGCCCCTGCTTCGAACAGGCCGGGCGAGGGCCAATTCCGCAGGCGGTGTCTATTGCTAAAATACTAGCATATGCTCATTTCCCAGCACTTACGCGGGAGCTGGCTGGTGACCGACGAATCGCGCGACCTGAGCCGCCGCGAGCGGCAGATCATGGACTTCCTCTTCCGAGTCGGTCGGGCGACAGCCGCCGAGGTGATGGACGGGCTGCCAGACGCCCCGAGCTACTCGGCGGTGCGGGCGCTACTTCGCATCCTGGAGCAGAAGGGACATATCCGGCATGAAGAGGAGGGGCGGGCGTACGTCTACATGCCGCTGCAGCGCCGCGATTCGGCGCGGCAGTCGGCACTCTCGCACCTGCTCAAGACGTTCTTCGACAACTCGGCCGAACAGGCCGTCGCCGCGTTGCTGGCGATCAAGGGGGAGAAAATAAGTGAGGCCGAGCTCGAGCGGATGTCGCGCCTGATCGATGCGGCGAGGAAAGAAGGACGCTGATCATGAGCACCGCCGGCCGACAACCCGCTCACCGAAGAACCGGCTTACTGCGTACTACTGCCCCGCTCCCAACGCCGTTCCCGTCACTGCGCGATACGTGTTCACGCGGCCGTTGCCGAACTTCGTGTCGTAGCCGGCGGCGCCCTTGTCATCGGCCGTGGAGAGGATGCGTGTTCGGAGTGCTCCGCCGCGCAGCCCCACCTTCGAGGCGACCACCGCCGCCGTTCCCGTCACCTGAGGTGCGGCCATCGAGGTGCCCTGCATGTACGCATACGTTCCGCCGGCCTGCGGTCCGCTGTAGGTGCGTCCGCCCAGGTAGCCAGCGGCGACCGAGCTGAAGATGCAACCCTCTTCGGTGGTGTTGGAGTAGCAGTTGCCGCCAGGCGCGGCGATGTCCAGACCGCTGCCCGTCTGCGAGTAGGATGCGAGCTCGTCGCGCCACGTCGTCGAGGCGACCGAGATGGCGTTCGGATCGCAGGCGGGGCAGGCGACCTTGCCCGAGCCAGAGTTGCCAGCCGACGCGATGACGAGCACGCCCTGGTTCGTGGCGTTCAGGATCGCGCTCTTCTCACCCGACGACTCCGAGCGGCCGCCCAGGCTCAGGTTGATGGCGACGAGATGGTTGCCGTTCGCGTCGAGGTAATTCGCCGCGGCGTTGATCGCGTCGATGATCGCCGACGTGGGGCAGCCGTTCGGACCGCACACGCGCTGCACGTACACCTTCACATGTGACGCCGCGCCAGCGATGCCCGCCACTCCGACGGTGGTGCCGGCCATCGTTCCCGTCGTATGCGTGCCATGCCCTTCGTCGGCCGTGTCGTCCGGATTGTTGTCATTGCTGTACCAGTCCCTGCCGGCGATCAGGCGTCCTGTGAACTCGGGATGCTCCAGGTCCACACCCGTGTCGATGGACCCGATCGTGACGTCGGCACCACCGGCCGCGTAGCCGGAGATGTTGTCTTCGTCGGCGTCGGACACCGAAGCGTAGGTCGCCGGCAACAGTCCGGTGCGGCCGTTCGGATCGTTGTAGAACGACATGTTCAAGCTGCCCGGGTTGTAGAACGCCCAGAGCCGCGGATCGCCCGTGTAGGCGTTCACGTGGCGGATGTAGTTCGGCTCCGCGTACTCGACGTCGGGATCGGCGGCCAGGCGCGCGGCCATCGCGCGCTCGTTGCCGCTCGTCGTCAGCACGATGTCGAACGCCCTCGCGTAACCCGACCGACCCTTTCCTACACCATGCCTCAATGTCAGTGCATCGATCGACGCGGCGGAACCGTCCTTGAGCTTGACGATCACTTCACCGGCGACGATGTCGTCGTCGGCGCCCGCCTTGCTCAGCGCCGGCGAGGAAGGTGAGGGCCCGGACGCGTCCGGCTGCACGGGCACGATGGTATCGGAGCAGGCCGCGACCGCAAGGGCCGAGATGGCGGCGAGGACGGCGGCGAGCCGTCGAGCGTTGGAAGTACGGGACATCGACGAATTCCTCCTGGGGGAACGGGCGACACACCCGGACGATCGGGTCAGCGGGGGAGCGATGCGCGGAGGAGAATGAACATGAGCTCACGGACGCGGCGTCGTCGTCCGAGCGCGCTTGCATGCGGGGATCGCCCTCGAGCCCCAGCCACGCGAGAGCATACATCTGTTTACGGTGACGGCGCAAGTGGCATCGCGCGTACGCACGAGCCGCCCTGCTTGTGCCGCGCCATCTGCACCCGATGAAGCGCGTTGCCGCGATCCGATCGGATCGGCAGATTCGTCGCACGTGCTCCCGCCATCATGCTCATGACCTCACTCGGGACGGATCGGACAACGGCATCCGTCGCCACACGCGCCACCGTGCTCGGAGTGTCACTGCTGCTCGCTCTGCTCGCGGTGATCAGCGTCATGCCGGCCTGGTCGATGAGCATGCTGCCGTTCGTGTTGGCGACCAGCGAGCTCTCCCCGTTGCTCGCCGTCCTCACGCTCGTGTGGCTCCTCGTGTCGCGCCGGTTCCTCGCGCGCCACCGCGCGTGGCGCGCCGCAGTGACGGTCGCACTGCTCGGGACTTCCGTGCTCACCCTGCGCCCGCTCGTCCAGGCGCGACACATCGCACATCGGGCCCAGTCGGATGTGCTGGCGACGGACGCAACGGGAGCGCTGCCGCCAGGCGCCCGCACGACGCTTTCGTTCGCTGGTCTGCCATCGGCACGCGATGTTCGCGAGCAGGACGTCGGCTACGTCGCCGCCGACGGTTCCCCGCTCGCGATGCGCGTCTTCCGGAACACCGAGGCGCGCGGAGTCCAGCCAATCCTCGTCGTGTTGTACGGCGGCGCGTGGCGCGGAGGCGACCCGATGCAGGGCGCTCGAGTGAGCCGCGCGCTCGCGCAGCATGGCTACGTCGTCGTCGCGATCGACTACCGGCACGCGCCGCGCTTCACCCATCCCGCCCAGTTGGACGACGTCCGCCGCTCGCTCGCCCTCGTCCGCGACTCCGCGGTCGGCTGGCATGGAGACGCGGCGCGAATCGCTCTGCTCGGCCGGTCGGCGGGCGGCCACCTCGCCGAGCTCGCCGCTTACGCGCCAGGCGACCCGCCCGTACAGGCGGTCGTCGCGCTCTACGCGCCGTGGAATCTCGCGGACGGCTATCGCGACGTGCCCACGCCCGATCCCATCGGCGTGCGCGGCGTGATCGGCAACTTCATCGGCGGCACGCCCGACGCGATGCCCGCGCGCTACCGCGATGCGTCGCCCTCGTCATACGTGCGGCCAGGCTTACCCCCGACGCTGCTGCTCTTCGGCTCGCGCGACCACCTCGTGAAACCGGAGTTCAACCGCGCCGCGGCCATGGCCCTCCGCGCGGCACGCGGCCGGGTCATCGCCGTCGAGCTGCCATGGTCCGAGCACGGCTTCGACCTCGTGCCGGCCGGGCTCGGCGAGCGGCTGGCCTATCGCACTATCGTAGCGTTCCTCGATCGTGAGCTCGTGGAGGCGCGTGCTGTTTCTCGACGTCCTCGGTAGCGCGCTCGGAGAGATTCGCGCCAACAAGCTGCGGAGCTTCTTCACCCTGCTCGGCATCATTGTCTCGGTCGCGTTCCTCGTGGCCGTCGTCGCCGTGATCCAGGGGATGAACGCGTACGTCAAGGAGAACGTCGCCAACTCGCTGATCGGCACCAACGCGTTCCAGGTGCGCCGCATCCCGATCCAGTTGGGCTTCTTCGACGACGAGGCATACAAGCGCATCGCGCGCCGACCGGTCATCTCGCGTGCCGAGCACGACGTAGTACGTGCCGCGATCCCGGACGCGGATGCGGTGGCGATCACGTCGGGATTTCCCACGCCGCTGTCCAATGTGCAGTGGCGTGAGCGCGAGGTCGGCGACGTGACGGTCCGCGGCATCACGGCGCCGTACCAGCAGGTGCAGGACTACCGCTTCGAGAGGGGCCGTCCGCTCACCGACCTGGACGAGTCGCAGCGACGCGCCGTCGTCGTGCTCGGGTCGGAGGTGGCGGACAAGCTGTTCGAATCCATCGACCCGATTGGTGAGGAGGTCCGGCTCGGCGGCGAGCGCTTCGAGGTGATCGGCGTGCTGGCGAGCAAGGGCCGTGTGCTCGGACAGTCGTTCGACGCGATCGCGCTGGTGCCGCTGTCGCGCTACGAGATGATCTACGGGCATCGCAGCACGACGGCCATCTCGGTGAAGATGGCGGACGCGGTCGACGTCGCCGGCGGCATGGTGCGCGCCGAGGAGGCGATGCGCCTCTCGCGGCATCTGCGCCCCGGGCAGGAGAACAGCTTCACCGTGGAGACGGCGGAGGCGCTCGTGGCCTTCTGGAAGAATCTCACCGCCGTGCTGTTCACCGTCGTGCCCGCCGTCGTGGCGATCGGTGTCGTGGTGGGAGGGATCGTGATCATGAACATCATGCTCATGGCGGTGACGGAGCGAACGCGCGAGATCGGCATCCGGAAGGCGGTCGGCGCGAGGGCGCGCGACATCGAGCGGCAGTTCCTGGCGGAGGCGATCGCTCTCTCGCTGGCCGGTGGGATGATCGGCGTGATGAGTGGTTGGATGTTCGCCGTGCTCGTCAGCGCCGTCTCTCCGCTGCCCGCCCGGATCACGTGGTGGTCGGTAACGCTCGCGGTCTTCCTCGGCGCGGGCGTCGGCGTGCTGTTCGGCGTCTATCCGGCGCGCCGCGCCTCGCGACTCGATCCCATCACGGCGCTACGGGCCGAGTGATGCGAGCGCTCTCCTTCGATCAGGTGGGCGAGAACATCGGAATCGCCCTGGACGCGCTGCGCACGAGCAAGCTGCGCTCGAGCCTCACGATCCTCGGCGTCGTCATCGGCGTGGCGACGGTGATGACGATGGCGACGATCGTGAAAGGGATTCGCGATCAGATCCTCACGACGATCAGCATAGCCGGCCCGACGACGTTCTACGTGATGAAGATCTTCTCCACCACACCGCTCAATCCGGATCAGCTGCCCAAGTATGTGCGCGTGCGTCCAGACCTGCGCGCCGAGGAGGCGATGCGGATCGCGCAGCTGCCGCAGGTGGCGTACGCGGCCATCTGGTCGCAGATCCAGGCGCGCGTGAGCTACGCCGGCACACGCACGCGCGACGTGATCGTCTACGGCGCGGATGATCGCTATCAGGAGCTGCTCGGCGGCGAGCTGGTGGCGGGCCGCTGGTTCACCAAGAGCGAGCTGCGGAGCGGCGCACCCGTCGTGATACTCCAGGAGCGGCACGCGCGGCAGATCTTCGGCCGCGAGTATCCGCTGGAGAAGACCGTGCAGATCGGGGGCCGGCCCGTGCAGGTCATCGGACTGTACCAGGAACCGGAGAACATCTTCGCGCCGCCGGGTCAGGAGATCGGCGCCATACTGCCGTTCGAGTATACGTGGCACGCGTACCACATCGACAAGACCAACGCGCTGTTCATCGTCGTGAAGCCGAAGCCCGGCGTGACCGTCGAGGATGCGGAAGACGCGACGACCGTGGCGCTGCGCGAGATGCGCCGGCTCCGCCCCGCCGACAAGAACAACTTCGACCTGTTCAGCCAGGATCAGGTGCTCGACATCTTCATGTCGATCACCGACATCTTCTTTCTCGTGATGCTCGTGCTCGCATCGGTCGCCCTGATGGTCGGCGGCATCGGCGTCATGGCGATCATGATGGTGTCCGTGACCGCGCGCACGCGCGAGATCGGAATCCGGAAGGCACTGGGCGCGACGAGGCGCGACATCCTGCTGCAGTTCCTCGTCGAGGCGTCGACCCTCACCGGGATCGGCGGCCTGCTCGGCATCGTCATCGGGCTCGCGGCCGGACGCGGCGTGACGATGCTGATGAACGTGCCGGCAAACGCCCCGCTGCTCCAGACGCTGATCGCGGTGGCCGTGTCGGTGGGAATCGGACTGGTGTTCGGCGTGGTGCCGGCGCGGCGGGCCGCAAGGCTCGATCCCATTGAAGCCCTGCGACACGAGTAACTGCAACGGCAGTAGTGGGTGCTTGGTCTCAGGGTACCCGGATTGGCATACTGGCCCCCCGAATTTTGGGCTGGGATTGACCTGCCGTACGCAGTACTCGGTGTAGGTCGTGAGACTTAGTCCACGGCGTTCGCTGCTCCCGCCATCGCGTTCGCCCGATCAGAGACGTTTTCCGCGGACATCGCTCCGGCAAATTCCGGGAGGCCGCATGCCAATCCGGGTACCCGGCTACCAAGTGCCCATTACTGGTGTTGTTTTTCGCCCCTTGACTTTCCGCCCCGATTGTTGAATTATCAGCACAGGTGATTTTTCAGCACACCTCCATCCGCGGTCCGCCGTCATGAAGAAGCAGCCCGAAACACCAGCCTCTTCCCGCCGCGAGCGGCAGGTCATGGACATCCTCCACCGGCGCGGCGAGGCGACGGTGGCCGAGATCATGGAGGAGCTGCCAGATCCGCCAACCTACTCGGCCGTGCGGTCGGTGCTGCGCATCCTCGGCGAGAAGAAGTTGATCCGCTTCAAGGAGGACGGCCCTCGCTACGTCTACTTCCCCGCCGAGTCCACGGAGACGGCGCGCGAGAACGTGCTCGCACACGTCGTCGAGACGTACTTCGCCGGCTCCCCTGAACAGGCGGTGACCGCGCTCCTTCGCATGTCTGACGTGGACATGAGCGAGACCGAGATCGACAGGCTCCGCGGCGCGATCACGCGCGCTCGCCAGAGCGGGAGATAGGCCATGTCGCTTCCATCGCTGCCATCGCTGCTCTCCCTGGGCACGGCGCACAGCTGGAACGTCTCGCTCGTGCTCCTGCTCCTCAAGGCGACGCTCATCCTCATCGCGGCCCTCGGCATCACGCTCGCCATGCAGCGCGCGTCGGCCGGCGCCCGCCACCTCGTCTGGCTCGTGACCCTGGGCGCGCTGGTGCTCATTCCGGCGCTCACCGCGTGGGGTCCGCTGCGCTTGGAGATCCTGCCCGCCCGCGACGGCATCGCCGGAACGCCGGCGTCGCCCTCCATCATTGAAGCTCCTGCCGCCACCGAGCCTCAGTCGTCACTCGTCATCGCCAACGCCGGGTCGCGCAGCGTCGTCATCGCAACGCCGAGCACGAACGCGAGCGCGAACGCCACCGCCGGCATGCTCGCCACGATCCGTGACGCCAGCATCTGGACGTTGCTGCTCTCCATCTGGGGCATCGGCGCCCTGGCGATCGTGGCGGCACTGCTCTGGTCCGCGTTCACCGTGCGACGACTCGTTCGGCGCAGCCGGCCGCTCGACGACCCTACCTGGGTGAATCCGCTGTGGGAGGTGTCGGACCGCTTGGGCCTGCCCGATTCGCCGCGCCTCCTGCTCAGTCACGACGCGAAGATGCCCTTCGCCTGCGGACTGCTCCAGCCGACGATCGTGCTGCCCGCCGAGTGCGAGACGTGGAGCAAGGACCGGCGTCTGGCCGTGCTGCTGCATGAGCTCGCGCATGTGCGTCGCCACGATATGGTCGGCCACACCCTCGGCCGTCTCGTGTGCGCCGTCTACTGGTTCCACCCGCTCGTCTGGACGGCCGCGCGCCAATTGCGCTCGGAGAGCGAGCGCGCGTGCGACGATCTCGCACTCGCCTGTGGCACGCGCGCCACCGACTACGCCGAACATCTACTGGACATCGTCACGTCGGTGCGCCGCGATGGGACGCCGATGGTCGCACTGGCCATGGCGCGGCGAAAGGAGTTCGAGGGGCGCATGCTGGCCATCCTCGATCCCGAGCTCCGACACTCTACGCCGAGCCGCCGGCAGAGCGCGACGTTGATCGCCACGCTCGCGGTGATCTCGATCGTCGTCGGCGCCGCAGTGCCGGTTCAGGCACCGGCGCAGTCGCCGACGCGCGCGCAGCGAGCATCGGCACCAGATACGACGAGCACCGCGGCGACCCGGTCGGGCGCGACATTCAGCGATGGTCGTCAGAAGGACCTCGACGTGGCGCACGACGTGGCGCACGACGTGCCGCGCCACGTAGAGGTGGTGGAGCACGACATGCCGCGCTCGCCCAAAGCAGCCCCTGCGCCGGCAGCGAAGCCAGAGCCGGCAGCGCGCCCGGCCGAGCGCGTCGCACAGCGCTCGGACAAATCGATGTCCTTCGAAAAGGCCGTCGAGAGCTTCACGGATCGCGTCATCAACAAGGTCGTGCCCATGGCGGTGTCCGTTGGACTCCAGACCGCCAGCGACGCGATTGCGAACGTGACGGTGCGCGACCTCACGACGAAGGCTCCGCAGGGCAGTAAGGCAGCGGACGATCGGCCGATGCTGCTCGCCAAGGTGCTGCGCACCGACAGCAGCGCGGAGCTGCGCCGCGTCGCCGCATGGGGCCTGCACGAGTATGCGGAGCAATCGGTCGCCGCCGAAGCGCTGAGCAACGCGCTCCGGCGCGACGCCGACGAGCGAGTGCGTGAGATGGCCGCGTGGTCCCTGGGCCAGGGCGACGATGGGTCGATCGCCGTGGAAGCATTGCGCGCCGCGCTGCACAGCGATGCCAGCGTCGCCGTGCGCCGTACCGCCGCGTGGTCGCTCGGCAGCATCGACGACGAAGGCGCGGTGAGCACGCTCGTCGCCGCGTTCGGCGACGTGGACGCCACGGTGCGGTCGCGCGCGATCTGGGCGCTGGGCAACATCGAGCCACGCCAGGCGCCGAAGCAGCTGTTCGCCATGCTGTCCGACAAGGATGCGCGCGTCCGCGAGCTCACGGCGTGGGCGCTGTACCAGATCGAGGATCCGGCCGCCGCACCGGCGCTCAACGCCGCGCTTCGCGCCGAGACGGACAAGGACCTGCAGATGTCCTACATCCGCGCGCTGGCTTCTTTGGGCGAGAAGTCAGTCGACGCCGTACGCGAGCTGCTCGAGTCGCCCGACCCGCGCATCAAGTCGATGGCGGTGCACGCCCTGGCGGGCCGGAACGCCACGGGCCCCTGGCCGCGTCCAATGCCTCAGCCCCGCCCGTACCCCTGATTCACTGAGTCCCGACGGGCGCGCCTGCACGTCATGCGCGCCCGTGCTTCTACCGCAACATGCTGATTTTTCCGCCTCGCAATGCTGATTTTTCAACTCACAGCCCGATGGGACGACCATGGGCACTGACCGTGGAGTCGTGATGCTACGCGTACTT
This sequence comes from Gemmatimonadaceae bacterium, assembly GCA_039920785.1. Classification (GTDB taxonomy): domain Bacteria; phylum Gemmatimonadota; class Gemmatimonadetes; order Gemmatimonadales; family Gemmatimonadaceae; genus AG11. The sequence goes on along the minus strand of JBDSDB010000151.1, from coordinate 19,662 downwards.
GGACTGCTGACGACGGCGGCGCTGTTCGCCACGTCGGGAAACAACCTCGACACCAACGTCGAACCCATTCGCGCGAGCGTCGCCGCGACGTTCGCCGAGGGTGAAGCCGGCGAGGCGGCCGCGTTCGACGTCGCCGCACTGCTCGCCGCGGCGCGCGGCGCGCCGCCGATGATCTGTGCACTCGCCGCGCAGTCCGTACGCGGCTACGGCTGGGGCGACCGGTCGGATGCACCCGTCACCCCGCTCAACATCAACGCCATCCTCGGCGACGGCGATCGGGGCTCGCAGAGACTGCCCAACGCCGACGTCGACCGACTGCTCGAGGCGCTGGCGTCGGACGACGCGTGCGTGCGCGAGCTCAGCGTGCGGCTCGTGGGGCGACAGGATGACGAACGCGTGGGGCCGGCGTTGATCACGAAGCTCTCGGCGAGCGACGCCACCCTGCGCACGGTGGCCGCGTTCGGGCTCGGACTCGCCGAGCCGCGCGCGGCGGAAGATCCACTCGTGCGCGCGTTGCGCGACGCGACGCCTGGCGTACGCGCGAACTCCGCGTGGGCGCTCGGCCGCATGGAGAGCGGACGCGCGCTCGCGCCGCTCATCGCCCTCTTCCGCGACGTTGAGCCGATGGTGCGCGAAGCGGCGGTCGCGGCAACGGGTCGTCTCGACTCGTCGAGCGCGGTGGCTGCGCTGACGCGAGTCCTGCAGCAGGACGAGGTGGCGTCCGTGCGCCGCGTGGCGGCGTGGGCGCTCGGGCATCTCGAGGCGGACGAGGCCGCGCCGGCCCTGGCGTCCGTGCTCGGCCGCGACAGCGATGCGCGCGTGCGTGAGATGTCTGCGTGGGCGCTGGGCAGCATCGAGCACAAGAACGCGGTCGGCGCGCTTCAGACGGCACTCCGCGGCGACGCCGACGATGCAGTGCGCGAGACCGCGGCGTGGGCACTCTCCCGCATCGAGGATGCCGCTTCCGCCACGGCGCTCGGTGCGGCCGCAGAGCGCGATCGCAACAGCCGCGTGCGCGGCACCGCGGCGTGGGCGCTCGGCCATCTGCGCGAGGGGAATCGGGCGCCGGCCGGACTGCTGCATGTGCTCAAGGACGAGAGCGAGGATTCGCGGCTCAAGGCCGCGTGGGCTCTCGGTCAGATTGGCGACTCGACGGCGCTGTCGGCGATTCGTGACGCGCTCAAGGTGGAGCAGAGCCAGCAGGTTCGTCGCGCCCTCGTCCGCGCCCTCATCAAGTCGGGTGCGCGCTCGGAGTCGATGCTGACCGAGCTGCTGTCATCCAAGGATCCGCAGGTGCGCGAGGCAGCGGTGCGCGGACTTGCCGGACACAACTCGATGAACCCGTGGCCGTGGCCGTGGCCGCGCCCCCGGCCATTCCCATGAGATCCCTCGTGCTGGCCACGGCGCTCGCGCTCGTATGCGCGACGCAGAGCGCCTCGGCGGCGGATGGCGCGCGCGGCGCGCGTGAGTGTCCATTCGGAAACGAGGCGTGCGAGTGGTCGGATTCGGCGCACACGGAGGTCGTGCAGCGCGCCCGCGGCGCGCTGCAGATGGGAGCGTGGAACGAGGCGGCCGAGCTGTGGCGCAGCGCTCTGGTCATGGACGGCCGGATCGCCGAGCACTGGAGCTCGTTCGCGACCGCGCTCACGCGCGCCGGCCGTCATCGCGAAGCGGTCGCCGCGTATCTGCGCGCCATCCAGCTCGACGCGAGCACGATGCGCGAGGGCACATGGAGCATCGCGCGCGGCTACGCGTTGATGGGCAATCACAAGCAGGCATCGCGCTGGATGGAGCTCGCGCTGCAGGGAGGATTGGCCGGCCACGAGCGCCAGTGGAGTGACCCGTTGTTCGATCGATATCGGAGCGAGGTGCTCGTTCGGCGAGCGAGAGAGATGAGCGGTCCGGCGAGCGTACGCGGTGCGCGCCGGACCGGGTATTCTCCGCGCGGTGTTCAGCTGTAGGTGTATCCCATCGCCATGATGTTGCGTGTGTCCGCTTCCGTCTCGGTCCATGGATCCATGATCGCCGCCGCGCCGGCGAGCGCCGGATTGAGTCCAGGATGGGCCGCCTGCCAGACGGACCAGAGGCGATCGATCTCGGCATGATGCATCCAGAAGATCGGATCGCAGGGCGCAGTCGGAACGCTCATCATGGATCCTCCGACCCAGACGTGTCCGGAGTTGTGCACCCCCTCGACTCCCGATGCGAACGAGTTGTACGTGGCATTGGCCAGGACGGTCGTCACTGACGCCGCAGTCGGCAGGAAGGAGAACGCGCCGATGTTGCGAACGACGGTATGCGAGCCGCTGAGCAGGTTCACGGTCGGCGTGAATCCGAGGAGCCATGAAGGAAAGGCCTGCTCCTCGCTCGACTTCCAGTACGGGATGCAGACAGTCGGGTCGATCGCCATGAGCAGCTCCTCCATGCGCAGCAGGTAGACCCGGTGCCACGGCAGGAAGCGCGGGTTCCCGTGCATCTGGTGGATCGCGTTCGAGTGGATGTCCACCAGCGGACCGAGCGCGTTGATCGCGTTGATCTGCGTGAACGCGTTGAGGAACCGACTCTGCTCATCCGCGGTGAGCATGCGATTGTCCTTGCGTACACAGAGCCGGTCGTCGGGATCGCCACACGTCTTCGGCGGCTTGTAGTCTTCCTTGCGCGGCTTGAAGCACGTGTGCTCGAACGGGTGTGGAACGTAGCGAGGCGGGTTCTTCGACGCGTACGTTCCGTAGATGCGCGGGTCGGGATATCGCGGATTGGCCGGCGGCTCGTGCCGGTGATCGGGCGGGTCGTCGTAGTTCGGATCGTGGTACGGCAGCTCGCGATGCCGGTGCACGTGCGTCTCGCGTTCTTGCGGACCTCGGCCGTGGCCGTGAGAGCCGTGGCCCTGGGCCGGTTCCTTGGGCTTCCTTGCCATCCGACACCTCCGTGGGGCGTTCGAGCGGGAACAGAAGGGCTCGATGCAACGCGTCGCATCCGAGCCGCCCGTCGTCGAGCAGGAGGAGGGCGAGTGCCTTCCGTTGGGATGCGCGCGATGTCGAGTCTAGCTTCCATTTGTTGGACCGAGTAAGCATTTTCTTGGAATTCGGCCAGCGAGCCGACGCTAGCTTTCGCCGGTGCTCGTCCATGCCTCGCATCCCCGCCACCGCGCCTACATGCATCTGCGCTCCCGCCTCGCCGCCGCGTTCGTCGCCGCGACAACGCTGTCGCTCTCCGCACCCGCCGCTGCGCAATCGAAGGAGCTGTATCGCGCCGCCGCCGACCGGCTGATCGATGCAGCGATGAAGGACAGCGCCGCGTGGAAGCGCATCGCCGAGCTCACCGACACGTTCGGCCACCGGCTCAGTGGCTCGGATGCGCTGGAGCGCGCGATCGATTGGACGCTCGTGAAGATGCGGGCGGATCAGCTCGAGAACGTGCGCGGTGAAGCCGTCATGGTGCCGCACTGGGTGCGCGGCGCCGAGTCGGCGGAGCTGCTGACTCCGCGTGGCAAGTCGCTCGCGATGCTAGGGCTCGGGGGCAGCGTCGGCACTCCGGCGGCCGGCATCACCGCGCCGGTCATCGTCGTCACGAGCTTCGACGATCTCATTGCGCGTGGCGCGACGGTAAAGGGAAAGATCGTGCTGTTCGACGTGCCGTTCACGGTGTACGAAGCCACGAGGGTCTATCGGACGAACGGGGCGAGCGCCTCGGCGAAGCAGGGCGCCGTGGCGATGCTGCTGCGCTCCGTCGCATCCGGCTCGATGAACTCGCCGCACACCGGAGCCATGCGCTACGACTCCACCGTCGCCGTGAAGATTCCGGCCGCGGCGATCACGGTGGAGGACGCCCAACTGCTGCATCGCATGCAGGATCGCGGGCAGCCGATCTCGGTGCGACTCCAGATGAGCGCGCGGACGCTGCCCGACGCGCCCTCGCGCAACGTCGTGGCCGAGCTGCGCGGACGCGAGAGGCCGGACGAGATCGTCGTCTTCGGCGGCCACATCGACTCGTGGGACGTGGGGCAGGGCGCGATGGACGACGCGGGCGGCGTCGTGGCCGCGTGGGAGGCCGTGCGGTTGATGAAGGCGCTCGGCCTCCGTCCGCGTCGCACGATCCGCGTGGTCGGTTGGACGAACGAGGAGAACGGCACGAAGGGCGGCACCGCGTACCGGACGACGCACGCCGCCGAGGTGGACAAGCACGTGTTCGCACTGGAGTCCGACAACGGCGTGTTCCGGCCGTTCGGGATCGCGGTGGTCGGCACCGACTCGGCGATCGCGATGCTGCGCCGCATCGCACCGCTGCTCAGTCGCATCGGCGCGGACAGCGTGTCGCGCGGCGACGCCGAGGCCGACGTGGAGCCGCTGCTCGACGCGGGCGTTCCGGGCGCGGGGCTGAGCGTGGACCAGACGCGTTACTTCTGGTACCACCACACGAATGCCGACACGCCGGACAAGCTCGATCCGCGCGACGTCGCGCGATGCGTGGCGACGATGGCGGTCTATGCATACGTGCTGGCCGAGATGCCCGAGACACTGCCGCGCACTCCGGTCGCGTCGGCCACGCCCTGACCGGATGACGAGCGCGATCCTCGCCTCGGGCACTCTCGCCGCGCTGCTCGCCTGCGCCGCGGGCACTGCCTGCACTACTTCGAGCGACGACCGCTCGTCGCGCGCGCCGGACACCGCCTCGATGAGCCCCGCCGCGAGCGCGTTGCTCCCAGTCGCGCTCGAGCGCACGGCAAGCCGCGACCTCACCGGCGACGGCGTGCCGGAGCGGCTCACCATCACGGCGCGTGGCGCTCGCTTCGACTCGCTGGCGATCGAGCTCCAGATCCTGGATGGCCGCGCGGGGTCGCGCCTCTATCTCGCGCGCTGGAGCTCACGCGACTACTTCAAGTACGACACGCCAGGCGGGGGTCCGGATTCGGTGGCGGCGCTCGAGCGCATCACGCGGCGCCACATCGATCGCCTGTTGACCGACAGCGCTTTCGTCACGCCGCGCATGACGCTTCGGGACGGCAGCACAGAGACGGTGGACACGAGCGTCGTCAGGTACGCTCTCCTCGAGCGCGACTGGCGTCGCACCCACGGACTCGCCGATACGATGTCGATTCCGCAGGAGGCCGAGGAGCAGCTCGGGCGCGAGCGCGTGTCGACCGCGGAGGAGCAGGCGCGGACTGCCGCTGTCGCCACGGAGCTACGCGGCCGGCCGACGTTCACGTACTACGCGGGCGGAGAGCTCACGAACACCATCGCATGGAGCGATCGGGAGCGCGCGTTCGTCCGCGTCTTCTCCTGCTGCTGACGCTGCGTCTCAGAATACCTTGACGCCCTCGAGCAGGCCCTTGATCGGCTTGCTCAGGGCAGCGCTACTGCGGATGTCGAACACCCCGTTGGTGAAATCGAGGTGCATGCGCGTCGCGAGCGCGACGTCGCTGCCGATGACGCCGTCGAAGTTGACGAAGGTCCAGCGCTGCTCGGGCATGATCGGCACATTGCGCAGGTCGATCGCGTAGTTCCCGTCGCTCAGCGGGACGTCGCGCGCCACCCAGGCCGACTTCTTCTGCTCCGCGCCGATCCCGGTCATCGTCATGCGCCGCGCCGCGACGCGCGTGCGAGGCATCTTCTGGAGCAGCGAGGTCGTCACGTACGTGCCCTCCGCGCCGGTGTCGAGCCCGAAGAGCACAGGGCGTCCGTCCTCGGTGATGAGCCGCACCACGGGGTAGCCGACCCAGAACAGGTTGCGCGTCGGGACCGAGATCTGCCGCGGCTTCCGGATGGTCATCGTGCCTGCGCCCGCGTCGAGCACGACGTCGAGATGACGAAGCACGTCCGTGCCGATCATCCCGTCGATCCGCACCTGCGTCCGCGCGCCGTCGACGATGCGCTGGTCGAATCGCAGCACCTCGGGCAGCACGATCGCCGCACCGAGTCCGCGCACGACCATGGGTCCGATCGACATCGAGTCGATGTACGCCGCGCGCGCCTCGACGTGCCCGGCCACGACCCCGAGCGCCAGCGTGTCGGCCGCAGCCAGCTTCACGCCGGCCGCCAGGGCGACGTCGGCCGTCAGCAACGTCATGCTCGCGCCGGTGTCGAGCCAGAACTCGTACGGCTTGCCGTTGATCCTCACCGAGATCACCGGCGTGCCGAACGCGCTGCGGCGCATCGGAAGCACTATCTGCCCATCCGGTATGACGTACTCCGGCACCGGCATCATGCTGAACGCGCGGGCCCACCGCTCCACGCCCGCGGCGAGCGCGAGCCTGCTAACGGCGGAATCCACACCGTCCGTCGCCGACTGGATGCGGGCCATCGCGGACCAGTCGGAATGCCACGAGAGCGCCATCGTCAGTCCGATGCGCGCGCGCGACTGCACGATTGAATCCTTGGCGTTGGAACGCAGTGTCTCGAATGCCATTGCGGCGGCGTCCGGATCGCCACCCATCAATGTCCGCAACGCAGCGGCGAAGGTGCGCTGCTCCATCGAGTGCGCCGTGAGTTCGGCGCTGGCGATGTCGAGCAGGGCGACGTTGCTCCAGAAGTCGGATCGGCTGCTCGGGCGACCGCGCAGCGTCCAGCGCGCACGCGACACGGCAACCGATGCCTTGGCGTCGATGGTGTCGGTGATGGAGTTCAGGTCGGCCCGTCCCTCGAAGCTCGAGTCCGCAGTCGTGGCCGGTGCGCCCGACGGTGTCGAGCGACACGCCAGCGCGGTGGCGAGAATACAGAAGAGGGGAAGGAACGAGCGACGCATCGAACGAATCGAGGTCGGAGAGAAGCGGCTGTCTACAATCGTCTTCAATCATGACTCGCCGAGTCCGCGAAGGGACACTTCGGCGAGGTCGGGGCTGATCAGGGACTATGGCTCGCGTCGCGCGCCACCGCGAATCGGACGAGAAGCGTGCGGCCGGGCGCGGGCTCGTAGAACTTCCCGCCAGTCGCGTTGACGCTCACCGATCCCACGCTGCGGACGTTTGCGAGGTTCTGCAGTGCCACAAGCGACGCCAGCCGCGACGCGCCCACTCGCAGGGTGTTGGACACCGCCACGCCCAGAATGGTTCGGCCGGGCGCCTCCGCGCTGTTCGCGTCGTCCACGTCCGCGGCACTGGCGACGTCAGCGGTGGCAGATAGCGTGACCGGCCCGCGGCGAACCGCAGCCGCCGCAGAGAGGGCGTGCGTGGGCACGCCGGGGATTCGCTTACCCGCGTAGGAGACCGCGCCGACCGAGTAATCCACATAACGAAAGCGCGAGACGCTGTACGCCGACCGGACGGTGAGCGGACCGTACTCACCCTCCGCTCCCACCTCGGCGCCGCGACGCAGCGTGCGCCCGGCGTTGCGGAAGTACCGGCGTCCCCCGCCGCCGGGGATGTCGAACGGCACGAGCTCGTCGCGCGCCCGGGTCTCGAATGCGGCGAGCTCCCAGCGCACCGCCGTGCCGGGCACCACGCCCTTGCCCCCGACCTCCAGCGACAGGGTGCGCTGCGGCGCCAGATCGGGGTTGATGCCGGCCGAGCCATCCGGCTTGTTGCCCAACTCGGTCGTCGTCGGGGTCTCGAAGCTGGTCGACACCGTGCCGTAGAGCGAGGCGAGCGGAGCGACACGCCACACGAGCCCCGCCGCCGGGCTCACGGCGTGCAGCGTCCGCTCACCCGAGTCGTCCGGGTTGGTGGCCGAGACGAGTCGGTCGCGAACGCGGAAGGTGATGGCGTCTGCACGAACACCCGCCGAGGCGAGCAGCGTCGGCGTCAGCGCCAACTCTCCGCGCACGAACGGACCGGCGCTCGACACCAGCTCGCGCTGATCCTTGCGCAGCGAGCCGCGAGGCACCGTCACCACGGGACAGGTGCGCGACACTGCCGTGATGTCGATACAGCTCTCGTACTCCTGCCGATCGTCGTTCTGCCATTGCAGGTCACCACCGCCGGCGATCCGCGCGGCGTGCGACCCCAGCGCGCCCGTGCCGCTCAACCTCGCAGACACGCCGCCACTCGACCGTCCGACGTGCACCACGGAGAAGGTGAGCGGGTTCTCCAGCGAACGCACGCTCCCGTACACCGTCGCGTCCAGCGAGAGGTGCGACGCGAGCGCCTGCGCGAAGGAGAGCGAGAGGTCTCCCTGACGCACGACCTTGCCGGCCTGCTTGCGCACGGAGAGCGGGTCTGCCATGCGAGGCGCCGTGTCGAACTGCGCCCTCGTGAGCGCACCGGGGCTCTCGGCGTGCGACACGTCGCTGATCCGTGCCGCGAGCACCACGCGCGGGCCTCCCTCTCCGTCCGCGGGCGTGCGAAGCAGGCGCAATGCGGCGCGGGTGGCGCGCTGGTCAGAGTAGTCGCGATAGCCTCGGCCCACGATCCGCGTCACGCTGGACGTGTAGCCCAACGGACCGATCGTTCCGCCAGCACCGGCGGCACTCACCGTCGGGATCGATCCGCCGCCGACCACGCGCGCGTACGGCGCGAGTGCGGCCAGCGACGGCGAGGCGCTGCGCACGTCGATCACGCCGCCCGCCGCGTTTCCGTAGAGCGACGATGCGCTGCCACGCACGACCTCCACGCGGTCCGCACCCTCGACGTCGATCACGTCCACTGGAGTCTGACCGTCCGGCAGGGTAACGGGAACGCCGTCCTGCAGCACACGCACCCCACGCACGCCGAACGCGGAGCGCGCGCCGAAGCCGCGGATGCTGACGCGGGGATCCTGCGCGGGGTTCTGCCGGTTCGCCAGCGCGACACCGGGCACGGCGAACAACAGCTCGTCCACGCCCATGCGACGCAATGCCGCCAGCGAGTCCGGTCGCGTGAGCGTGACGGCGTACGGGAGCTCGAGCGGTGCGCGCGGACCCTCGCGGGTGGCCGTTACACGAACGCCCGGGAGCGCCGCCGTCGTGGCGGGCACAACCCGGGCGGAATCGCGGCTCGGCTCCTGTGCGCCGAGTCCGCGCGCGCCGCACGAGAGCACGGCGAGCGCAAGGAGAAGTCGTGCTCCACGAACGAACGAGTGCAGTCGCATCAGTCCAACTTATCCGTTGGATTGACGGACGACGACGTCAGGCCGTCGTGACCGCCGTCGGCCGGCGCAGCGAGAGCCCGAGACTGAGAACGGCGATGAGCAGCGCGATCCAGGGCAGCCAGCGGGCCAGTCCGCCCGCATCGGCAACCGCACCAGCCGACTCGCCCGCGCCGATGCTCGTGACGGACGCGGGCTTCTTGGAGCCCTCGGGGCCGGTCCACTCGACCTTCTCTCCGTCCGCATACGTCTGGTACGTGGGCCACACGAGCTTCGTCGCCTCCTTCGGATTGGCGGCGACGAACGGGAGCTCGATGAATCGCTGCGGGGCCAGCGTACCCGTCCAGACCGCACCGATGATGCGCTTGGCGGAGTCGGTCAGCACCTCGAGCTGCCAGCCCGCCACGTCCTCGAACGAGCTGACGCGCAGGCCCGCGGGAAAGCGGATCTCGACGCGGAGCGTGGGGATGTTTTTCTCGTTCGGGACGCGAAGCACGTACTTCTCGTAGCCGCCCATCTTGGCCGTTTTGGGGTAGACGACGGCGTGTGCGTTCGCGACGGAAGCAGTCGCCAACGCCAGCCCGGCAGCAGCCAGGAATCCGATTGCGACGCGCCGTACAGTCAGCGTTGCACCGCGGCGCGGGAGGGTGCGGATCGTCATTGGTCGAGGGTGTGGGAAGTTGGATCGTGCGACTGCGTCGAGTGCGTCGCATCCGGGGGTGGGAGATAGCCGAGCAGCCCGCCGAGGAGCACGACGACCGTCATGACGAAGACTTCGCGACGGAGCGTGACGCTGAACCGGCCGGCGACGCCGGGCTCCTGCCGGAGCCGCGGGAGCACCTTGAGCTTGTGATGCGCCCCGAAGGCGACGAGCACGAGCAGACCGGCGACCTTGGCGAGGCTCACCGCGCCATACGCCGAGGTGAACAGATCGCCGAGCTTGGGCAGGAAGAGGAACGTCTGGATGGCGCCCGAGAGCGTGACGATGATCACGCAGATCAACGCCACCGACGACACGCGCAGCGCCTCGCGCTCGAAGCGTTCCGGAACGGCGCGGTCGAAGGTGATCAACCAGAGCAGTCCACCCAGCCAGACCGCGCCGGCGACGAGGTGCAGCGCCTTGGCGGGAGTCGTCCACAGCGGAGAGAGCGCCGAGGAGTGACCGGTCGCGCCGCTCACGAGCAGCGAGAGGAACGCGAACACCAGCGCGATGCGTGGACGGCGCGCGACGAGGAACAACAGCGCGCCGACCAGCGCGAGCCCGGTGCGCCACAGCTCGAGTCGGCCCACCCCGCTCGACATCGTCGAGGAAAGCATCTCGCCGCTCATCTGATGCTCCGGCGATGCATTCATCGCCCACGCCAGGAGATGCAGTGGCAGGAGCACGACGAACGCCACGGTGAGCGCTCGCGCCAGCCGCGCCGCCCCGAGCGTTGCGCTCTCGTTGCCACGGTCCGTCCACGTGATGAAGAGCAGCAGGCCCGCCGCCGCCATCAGCGTTCCGACGGCGAGTCCGCGCAGCAGCGAGGGCAGAGCCGGCGCGCCGGCGATGTTCGGACCCCAGTTCGCCGAGGCGTTCGCGTCGCCGATGCCGCCCACGGGGACGGGCGGACCCACGGTGTCTGCCCGTGCCGCCGCCCCGTCGCCCACCGAGAAGACGAAGCTTCCGTCCACCGGATGTCCGTCGGCCGAGACGATGCGCCACATCACCCGGTAAGCGCCGGCCGCGAGCGTCACGTGCACCGGCGCCATGAGCGCGTTGACGTCGTGTGGATCACCGCTCACCGACAGCACGATGACCTTGCCATCGCTCCCGACCACGGAGATCCGCCCAAGGTTCGCCTCCAGCTCTTCGCTGAACACGAGCCGAATGTGCATGGGGCTCACACTCACTCGGCCTCCGACCGCCGGTTCGGCGGTCACCAGGGTGGCGTGCGCCCAGGCGAGGACCGGTGTGCCCAGGATGAGCCCCAGGCACGTCGCCACCACGAGGGACGCGCGCAACACGCCGGCGGTGACCCGCCGGCGTGTTGCGCTGCTACATGCACGAGCGCTTGCGATCACGGCGCGCTCATGCGAATGAAGCGTGCCTCAGAATCCATACTTCAGGCCTGCCACGAAGGTGCGGTGCGGGAACGGATGGAAGAGGAAGTACTTCCGGTCGAGCAGGTTGTCCACGCCGAGCGACGCGTTCAGTGCTCGTCGACCTTGTAGTTCACGCGCGTGTCCATCACGAACCACTCCGAGAAGCCCTGGTACGTGTTGTTTTGTGGCGCACCTCCACGTTGTCCATGGTGGTGTACAGGTTCGAGCTGTACCGGCAGGCGAGCGTATACGTGAACTTGTCGTTCGGGCGGTACATCGCCGTCACCGTGCTGCGCAGCTTGTGACCGTCTGACCGCTACGACAGACGCGCGGCTGGGGGGCCGTTCGCGAAGGGCAGGCGCCTATCGGCGCTCGCCAGTGACCTGTGCGACGTCCGCGTGTGAGAGACGCGACGTGTCGGCACCTCAACGATCACGACCCGAAGCGTCATGGAGATCGGAAGCACGGCGATTGGCGCACTGAGCGAGCAGTCGTCGATGCAGGTGCAGGGACAGTCCTACGAGTCGGGCTGACCCGCATGATCGTGAGGGTGCCTGCGTGCCGTGCCGGGCTCATCTTTCGCGCGCACACCGCCGTCCTCGTTCGCCGTACCCGCCATCAAGGCGGTCGATGACGGGACGACGGTGGCGCCCATGCTACCAACGCCCCCGTGCATTACGCACGAGTCTCGCGAGACGTCGTCGGGCACCACCGCGCTCACGAGAGCGAGGAGGAGGAAGACGGCACGGGAGACGTAGAGACGAGGTAACATGGGCGGGAGCATGCTACGCGTGATGAGCGCCACGGAAAGAGAGATTGTCCCGGACTCGCCTCAAGCCACCTCCAAAGGTGTACACATTTGATTGGCCGATGGGCTAGCTGACGTCGATAAACCCGGAACTCGATGCCGCATCAAACTTTCCGCGCATTGTCGCGCCGATGCGACACCATCGCTGGACCTGGTCTCGGGGCGGCCCGACTGAGAGTTCCGCCGCTCGGCCACGCGGCCATGCGGTCAGTGCCTGTTGTGCGCGGACGACATTCTCTGCGGCGCGAGACGTACATAGACGGCGAATCCGCTGGGCGATCCGAGACCCGGAGTAGTGCCGCGCATCAGCACGATGTTCGCCGTTTCCGCGGCGGAGTCGTGGTAGTTGGCCATCGGGGCGCTCCGCGTGGCGTCCTGCGGCACGGACGCCGAATCGCCGTTTCCTCTGTCGGCCTCGGTCGTTATCCACACGACGCCCATGCTCAGCCGAACCCAGCCATTCCTGATTCGCGACGACCCGATCTCGCCCACCCGCTCGCAGCGCCTTTCAGGTGCGGTTCGCGGGCAGGGACGGGTCAGTCTCTCCGAGGTGCTCTCTGCGCTCTCGTGCGCGCTCGACCTCACTGAGGGCGCCGCAGCCGGCCATACGCTTCGGAGCTGCCTGATCGGGATGAGGCTCGCCGACGCGGTGGGGATCGATGCGGCGGAGCGCTCGGCGCTCTACTACGCGCTGCTCCTGAAGGACGCCGGCTGCAGCAGCAACGCCGGACGGATGGCGTCGTTGTTCGGCGCGGACGACCAGGAGGTCAAGCCGCGCATGAAGGCGGTGGACTGGCACCATCGCGTGCAGCTGGCGCTCGAGACGGCGCGCACCGTCGCGCGCGGCCGACCGCTCGGCGACCGCGTGCGGCACTTCGTCGCCATCGCCCGCTCGGCGAATACGACGCGCGAGCTGATTCAGATCCGATGTGACCGCGGCGCGATGATCGCCTCGCAGCTCGGCTTTCCCGCCGACACCGCGAACGCGATTCGATCGCTCGATGAGCACTGGTGCGGGAAAGGGTATGCGCGCGGATTGTCCGGGTCCGAGATCCCGATGTTGGCGAGAATCGCCAACCTCGCGCAGACGATCGAGGTCTTTCACGATCGTGGCGGTGTCGACGCAGCGCATCGCGTCGCGCGCGAGCGCAGCGGACGCTGGTTCGACCCCGAGCTCGTAGGCATCGTCCTCGGTTGGCGGCGCGACGACCCGTGGTGGGATCTGCTGCGCGGCAACGTCACCGGCGCGGTGGTCGCGGCAGAGCCGTCGGACCGCGTGATCGAGGTGGATGAGGATGGGCTCGACGGCGTGTCGCGCGCCTTCGCCGACATCATCGATGCCAAGAGTCCCTTCACGTATCGTCACTCCACTCGCGTCGCCGACGTTGCGCGACGAGTGGCCGCGCGCTGCGGCCTGGATGTGACGGAGCAGCGCAGGATCTATCGCGCTGGCCTGCTGCACGATGTCGGCAAGCTGGGCGTGTCGAATCTCATCCTCGACAAGAATGGACCGCTCACGTCACAGGAGCGCGAGCGCATGGAGCGGCACCCGCGCTTCACGCTGGAGATCCTGCAGCGCGTGTCGGCATTTCGCGGGTTCGCGCTCACCGCGGCGACGCATCACGAGAAGCTCGACGGGAGCGGCTATCCGTGGGGCTTGGACGCCGGCGGGCTGGACCTGCCCGCGCGAATCCTCGTCGTATCCGACATCTACGATGCGCTGAGCTCGGACCGGCCGTATCGCAGCGGTATGGACGAAGCGGCGATCACGATTGTCCTGGAGCGCGATCGCGGCACGCGGCTCTGCCCCGCCGCCCTCGACGCGCTGCGCGAAGTGCGTGAGGAACTGGTGAGCGAGGCAGCGTCCGGTGCGTGAGGTGCGTGAAGAACATCCGTCGCGAGACGCAAACCATTTTTCCACCCGGATTGTATAACAGGTAGAGAGACGTACTTCACACCGGGGACCGACAGATGAACTGGACGCACACTTTGCACGACATGACCAGGCACGACGACCGCGTGGAACGCGACGCTCCCAGGGCCGCGCTCGCGCTCGACACCGTATACATGCCCTCCGATCTCGCCGCGCGACTGCTGCCGATCAACGCGCGCCAAGCCAGCGAGCGTGCTTCGAACAATCGTTCGTCGCGGGATGCAGAGCCTGGATCGCGCGCCCGTTGAGCACCTTGCCCAGCAGGTCGAAGCGCGATCCGTCGCACGGACAGTGACAGCGCTTCTCGTCAGTGCTCCGCGCCCTTCACCGCGCGGGATCGACTCCACATCGCTCACCTGACCCTGCGTCACGGTTGAGGTCGCGCTGTGCTCCGCCTCGTGCGCCGGAGAACCCTCGCGTTCGCATCGCGCGAACTTCTGAGGCGGTCGCGGCACTCAGTCGTCACCACTCGATTCACGCTGGCGCGCGAACGGATGTGACGGCATGTTGCGAGCGATGTCCGCCGCCGCACTTCTCGCCGTCTTCTCCACCGGCCTCTTCGCCGGCGCCGTGCTCGCGCTCGGCATCGTCTACATGCTTCGGCGCGACCGTGACACCACCCAGGATTCGGCCGCCCGTCGGCTCGGCGAGCTGCTCGCGCCCCTTCGCACGGAGCTCGAGCGATACGACCAACGTCTCGCGCTGTTCGACCGCGACCGGGCCACGCAATTCGGCGCCCTGGCCGCGCGGCTCGACCTCGTCACTGCGGCGAGCGAATCGGTTCGCGACGAGACCCACAAGCTGGCCACCGCGCTGCGGACTCCGAACGCGCGGGGCAGGTGGGGCGAGGTCCAGCTCCGCCGAGTGGTGGAGCTCGCGGGGATGGCGGAGCACTGCGACTTCGAGACGCAGGTGTCTACGACAACGGAAGACGACGAGGGCGACGCGCGCCGGATGCGCCCCGACCTGGTAGTGCGACTGCCCGGTGGACGATCGGTGATCATCGACGCCAAGGCGCCACTGGTCGCCTACCTGGACGCCAGCACGGCGACAGATGAACGAGAACGGACACGTCTCCTGAAAATGCACGCAGCGCACCTACGGATGCACGTCGATGCGCTGAGCCGGAAGGCATATTGGGAACAGCTCGGCCCGGGGGCGACGCCGGAGTTCGTGGTGCTCTTCCTGCCGGGTGAAGCGTTCTTCTCGGCGGCGCTCGAGCAGGATGCCGCGTTGCTCGACGAGAGCGCGGCGCGCGGGGTGATCCTGGCCACGCCGACGACGCTGATCGCGCTGCTCAGGGCCGTTGCGTTCGGATGGCGGGAGGCGCGGATGGCCGAGAGCGCGAGGGAAATCAGCACGCTTGGCGCGATTCTCTACGATCGCCTGTCGACGCTGGGCGGACACATGTCCGAGGTGGGTGGCGCGCTGGACCGGGCGGTGTCGAGCTACAACAGAGCAGTCGGATCGCTCGAGGGCCGGGTGTTCGTGACGGCGCGTCGGTTCCGAGACCTGGGGGCGGCGGGCGACCGTGCGGAGCTCGAGCCTCTTTTGCCCGTGGGCGCGCGTGCGCGTGGTGTGCAGGCGCCCGAATTAATCGTCCCTTTGCCGCTCGAGCAGATCGAGCCGGAGTTTCACTGATGGAACGGCGCCGACAGCACTGGTGGACCGTGGAGGGCGTGGAGGAGTCGACCGCGCGCGTATCGGAGGACGGCGCGCGGTCGATCGTCATCCCGCTCTACCTGCTCCCGCCCGGGGTGGAGGAGGGCGAGATCCTGAGCGTGACGAGAAGCGACGAGCGGGGCGGGTCGGTGCGCCTCACGATCGCCGCGGACGAAGCCGCCGCCGAGCGGGCGCTGGCGCGAGCGAGAAGGGCGCAGGAGCGGGCGCTCGAGGCGTCGAAGCGGGCCGATCCAGGCGGCGACGTCAGGCCCTGATGCGGCGGTGGCCGCACAGGAGTTTCGCGCCGGCTCCAAGGACACCCTGATCGCGCCCGCTCCGTCAACTTGTTCGGCCCGGGCACCAGACGCATCTTCGCTTCGTTCCCTCGTCGCGCACTCCGATCGAAAGCCGTGCGACGCTTCGCCATATTTCACACCGAGGCAACTGATGGCGCTCGATCCCGAAGTGCTCGCCGCCGCGCGCGCCGCTTTTCCGTCCGGTGCCTCGATCACGCTCGGGGCCGTGGTGCACGACGGCCAGTGCGGCGGCGGGCCGCTGATCGGGATCCCGCTGGCGATGGTCAACCGGCATGGTCTGATCGCTGGCGCGACGGGGACGGGCAAGACGAAGACGCTGCAGCTCATCGCGGAGCAGCTCTCGGCGGCGGGAGTGCCGGTGTTCCTCGCCGACGTGAAGGGCGACGTGTCGGGTGTGGCGACTGCCGGCGCGGCGAACGACCGTGTGACGACGCGAGCGAAGGACACCGGCTATGACTGGAAGCCGACCGGATATCCCGCCGAGTTCCTGAGCCTCACCGGGATGAAGGGCGCACAGCTCCGCGCGACGGTGTCGTCGTTCGGGCCGCTCCTCCTGGCCAAGGTGCTCGGGCTCAACGACACGCAGTCCAGTGTGTTGAGCCTCGTGTTCAAGTACTGCGACGACAAGAAGCTGCTGCTGCTGGATCTCTCCGACCTGCGTGCCGTGCTGCAGTACCTCAGCGACGAGGGTGCGGCGGAGCTCAAGGACTACGGCGGGATGTCCAAGCAGACGGTGGGCGTGCTGCTGCGCGAGATGGTCGGGCTGGAGCAGCAGGGCGCCGACCGGTTCTTCGGCGAACCGCAGTTCGAGCTTGCTGATCTGTTGAAGGTCAACTCCGACGGGCGTGGCACCGTGAGCGTGCTCGAGCTGCAGGACGTGCAGGACAAGCCCGCGCTGTTCAGCACCTTCATGCTCTGGATGCTCGCGACGCTGTACCACCAGCTTCCCGAGGTCGGCGACATCGACAAGCCGAAGCTCGTCTTCTTCTTCGACGAAGCGCACCTGATCTTCGACGACGCGAGCAAGGCGCTACTCGATCAGATCGAGCAGGTCGTGCGGCTGATCCGCTCCAAGGGCGTGGGCGTCTTCTTCATCACGCAGAGCCCCAAGGACGTTCCGGCTTCGGTGCTCGGCCAGCTCGGACACCGCGTGCAGCACGCGTTGCGCGCCTTCACGCCGGACGACGAGACGGCGCTCAAAGCGGCGGCGCGCACCTTCCCGAAGACGAAGTTCTACGACGTGCCGGAGACGCTCACCACGCTGGGCATCGGCGAAGCGCTCGTCACGGTGCTCTCACCGAGTGGCGTGCCGACTGCGCCGTTCGCGACGCGGCTGATCCCGCCGTCGTCGCGGATGGGTCCACTCACCGACGACGAGATGCAGCAGCGGCTGTCCTCGTCCGCGCAGGTGCGCAAGTACGCCGAGGCGATCGACCGCGACAGCGCGCGCGAGATTCTGACGGAACGAGCAGAATCGGCGTCGGCGGCCGCGGCGGAGGATCAAGAGACTACCGCGCGCGAGGCCCCCGCGCCGCGCGGTCGTGCGGCCAAGGCGCCGCCCACTGCGTTCGAGCAGATCCTCAAGTCGCCGATGTCGCGGACGATCGCGGGGACGATCACGCGTGGACTCATGGGTGCGCTGATGGGTTCACTCGGCGTGCGCTCTCGCCGCCGTCGTTAGTTCTCCTCAGGAGCAACGCGACGGCGAGTCGTCTCAGGCGGACGAGTCTCGACTACTTCTTCCCGGCGACCAACCCCTCCGCCGCAGCCACGAGCTTGTCCACCGTCAGACCGAGCTCGGAGTACAGCCGCTCGTACGGCGCGCTCGCGCCGAACCGCTCGATGCCGAGCACGATGCCGTCGTCGCCGACCCAGCGGTACCAGCTCATCGGATGCGCGGCCTCGATGGCCACGCGCGGCACGCCCGTCGGGAGCACGGAGCTCCGATACTCGGCCGACTGGTGCGCGAACAGCTCGTGGCTCGCCATGCTCACGACGCGCGCCTGCACTCCTTTCTCGGCGAGCTTCTCCGCGGCGCTCATGATGAGCCCCACCTCCGATCCGCTCGACATGAGCACCACTTGCGGCGCGCCGGCCTTCACATCGACGAGGACGTAACCGCCCTTCGCCACGCCGGCCGCGCTCGCGTACTTGGTGCGGTCGATGTAGCCCAGCTTCTGCCGCGTCAGCACCAGGCACACGGGTCCGTCGACGTGCTCGATCGCCACGCGCCACGCCTCCGCAGTCTCGGTCGCGTCGGCGGGGCGGAGCACGGTGAGTCCGGGAATGGCGCGCAGCGCCGAGAGCTGCTCGATGGGCTGGTGCGTTGGGCCGTCCTCGCCGAGTCCGATGGAGTCGTGCGTGAAGATGAAGATGATACGCAGCTTCATGAACGACGCGAGGCGGATCGCGGGGCGCATGTAGTCGGAGAAGATCAGGAAGGTGCCGCCGAACGGGATCACGCCGCGGTGCAGCGCCATGCCGTTCATGATCGCGCCCATGCCGTGTTCGCGGATGCCGAAGTGCATGTAGCGCTTGTCGTAGTCGGACGGCGCGAAATTCTTCCACGTCTTGACCGCCGTGCCGTTGGACGGCGTGAGGTCGGCTGAGCCGCCCATGAGCTCGGGCAGCACGGGGACGAGCACGTTGAGCACGGAATTGGACGCGGCGCGGCTGGCGACCGATCCGTTCTCCGCGGTGAACGACGGGATCACCTTGTCCCAATCCTTTGGCAGGCCACCGGTCAACCGCCGGTCCAACTCCGCCGCGTCGTCGGGGAACGCCGCGCGGTACGACGCATGACGCGTCTCCCATTCGGCGTGCGCCTTCGCACCGCGATCGCGCGCCGTCCGCCAATGCGTGAGCGCTTCATCCGGCACGAAGAACGACTCGTTCGGCTTCGGCCAGCCGAGCGCCTGCTTGGTCGCGACGATCTCGTCGGCGCCGAGTGGCTCGCCGTGGGCCGATGCGGTGTCCTGCTTCTTGGGGCTGCCGAATCCGATGTGCGTCCGCGTGACGACCATCGTCGGGCGAGTCGGATCGGCCTTCGCCTCGGCGACGACGCGATCGATCGCGTCGAGATCGTTCACGTCGGCGAGGTGCAGCACCTGCCAGCCGTAGGCCTCGAATCGCTTGCCCGTGTCGTCGGTGAAGGTGAGGTCCGTGCTGCCGTCGATCGTGATCCGGTTGTCGTCGTAGAAGCCGATCAGCTTACCGAGCTTGAAGTGCCCGGCGAAGGAGGCCGCCTCGTGCGAGATGCCCTCCATCAGATCGCCGTCGCTGCAGATGAAGTACGTGTAGTGATCGACGATGCCATGCCCGTCGCGATTGAACACCGAGGCCAGATGCGCCTCCGCGACCGCCATCCCCACCGCGTTGCCGACGCCCTGGCCGAGCGGACCCGTGGTCGTCTCGACGCCGGCGGTGTAGCCGAGCTCCGGATGACCGGGTGTGCGGCTCTCCCACTGGCGGAACTGCTTCAGGTCCTCGAGCTCGAGATCGTAGCCGCTGAGGTAGAGGCAGCTGTAGAGCAGCATCGACGCGTGGCCGCACGAAAGCACGAAGCGGTCGCGGTCGGGCCAGTGCGGATCGGCCGGATCGTGCTTCATGTGCCTGGTGAAGAGCGCGTAGCCCAGTGGGGCCAGCGCCATCGGCGTTCCCGGATGACCCGAGTCAGCCTTCTGAACGGCGTCCATCGAAAGGACCCGGATGGCGTTGATGCAGAGGTCCTCGAGCGAGCGGCCCGATGCCGACTGCGAAGCCAATGGAGCGGGAGGGGGAGGTGACGACGACCGCTGAGAGGGAGCCGCCGCGGTATCCGCGATTTCTGACATTGAGCTATACGATGCAGAAAGGGAAATG
>JBDSDB010000150.1:0-7469 GCA_039920785.1 Gemmatimonadaceae bacterium | reverse complement strand
CTCGTGCCCCCGTTCTGGGCCATGTGGGGGACGAACGTGATCCTGACCGTGGTGGGGATCGTGCTACTCTTCCGCATGGGACGCGAGCAGAACTCCGGACGCGGAGGCGATTGGGGCGACCGGATGGAGCGGCTGCGGGACGCGCTGCGTCGCCGCCGAAACGTTACGTTGGCGGAGGAGCGGGCATGAGGATCGTGCGCCCGCTGGACCGGTACGTGTTCACCGAGTGGATGAAGATCTTCTGCTCGACGGCGGTCGGCCTACCGCTCCTGCTGGTCGTGATCGACCTGACCGATCATCTGCAGGCGTATCTGGACCGGAACCTCCCGCGCATGGACATCGCGCTGAGCTACGTGTACTGGATGCCGCAGTCGCTGTTCATGGCCCTGCCGGCGGCGGTGCTCTTCGCCACCGTATTCTCGATCGGCACGTTCACGCGCCATTCCGAGATCACGGCCGCGAAGGCGTCGGGGATCAGCTTCTATCGGATCGCCGCCCCCATCCTGCTCGGTGCGTTGCTCGCGGCGCTGATCGACGTCGTCGTGGCGGAGGTCGTGCCGATCACCGACCGGCGACGGAGCGATCTGCTGCAGGAATCGAAAGTAGGAGGCGGCACGCAGCGGTACAGCTTCGTCTACGCGGGGGAGTTCGGTCGCGTCTACAAGGCACAGACGCTCGACGCGGCGCGCGGCACGCTCGACCGGCTGCAGATCGAACGAAAGGGGAATGGGCCGGATTACCCGACCGTCCTGATCTCCTCGGAAGGTGCGACCTATCAGCCGAAGGCCAAGCTCTGGACACTTCGCAAGGGGGAGATGCACGTCATCCGGGATTCGGCGTCCAACTTCACCATGAGCTTTGCGGGGATGCTCGATTCGAAGATGACCGAGCAGCCGCTGGACATGATGGCCAAGCCGCGCAACCCGCAGGAGCTGCGCTACCGCGAGCTCTCGCGGTTCATCGCGGCGCTCGAGCGCTCTGGTGGGAACGCGGACCTGCTGCGCGTCGAGCGTGCGCTCAAGATCGCCATCCCCATCACCTGCATCGTCATCGCGTTGTTCGGCGCGCCGCTTGCCACGAGCACGCAGCGCGGCGGCACGGCGTACGGGATCGGCGTCAGCCTCGCGACCACCGTCACCTTCCTCATGATGATCCAGCTCACGAAGGCCATTGGAGGCAAGGCATTGATTGCGCCCGACGTGGCCGCATGGCTGCCGAACGCGCTGTTCGCCGTCGTGGGACTCGTGCTCCTGATGCGCGTGCGTACGTGAGCGAATACGATCGGCCGCTGAGTCGTCTGCAGCCGACGGAGACCTTTCCGGTGGTGCAGCGCACCGGGATCAAGTTCTTCCGCCGCATCACGCGCTCGTTCATCGGTTTCTTCCGCCAGGTCGGCGCGCGAGGCTATTTCCTGCGCGACATCTTCCGAGCACTCGGAGATCCGGCGACCTTCGTCCCGGAGACGATCAAGCAGATGCGGAGGATCGGGGTGGATTCGATCCCCCTCACCGTGATCGTCGCGGCGTTCATCGGCGGCGTCATTGCGATCCAGGTGCGGTACCAGCTCTTCCCCGGGGTGCAGCTGTCGATCATCGGCCTGTCCGTGCGTCTCATGCAGGTGCTCGAGCTCGGACCGCTGCTCACGGGCCTCGTGCTCACCGGGCGAGTGGGCGCGCGCATGACGGCGGAGATCGGGACGATGCGCGTCACCGAGCAGATCGACGCGCTCGAGACGCTGTCGTACGATCCGCTCGCCTTCCTGATCGTGCCGAGGCTGATCGCGTGCCTCATCATGCTGCCGTGTCTCGTCATCCTCGCGGACGCGACGGGACTGTTCAGCGGCTACATCGTGTCCGTCAACGTCACCGGCGTGACGAAGCAGGACTTCGTCGCGGGCGTGCGGCTCGGCTTCGGGACGTTCCAGGTGGTGTATTCGCTGCTCAAGGCGACGCTGTTCGGCGGCGCCATCGCGTTCGTCTGCTCGTACGAGGGATTCGTGACCGAGGCGGGTGCGGAGGGGGTCGGACGCAGCACGGCCAAGGCGGTCGTCATCACGTCTGTCGCCATCCTGATTCTCGATACGTTGACGGCCGCGCTCCTGGCCCCTTACCTACAGACATGAAACGGCGCGACGAAGTCCTTGTTGGAATCTTTCTCAGCGCGGCGGTGGCGATCGCGCTGCTCGGCACACTCTGGCTCGTGCGCGGGGGACTGTCCTCGGGCTACCCGCTGTACGCCAAGTTCGTCTGGGGACAGAACCTCAAGCCCGGGCAGCAGGTACTGCTCGCCGGCGTGGCGGTTGGCGCGGTCGCCGATGTGAAGCTCCGGAACGACGGCTATCTCGACGTCGTGCTCCGCGTCAACGACGACGTGAAGGTGCCGCGCAACTCGGTGGCGAGCGTCAAGCCGGTCGGCATCTTCGGCGACGCAGCCATCGCGCTCACGCCGAAGGGTCCGAGCGCCATCGCGTTCAGTCCGGGCGACACCGTGCCCGTCGGTCCGGCCGACACCGACATCCAGGCGATCATGAATCGCGTGGACTCGATCGGCTCGACGGTGCAGTTGATGACGAAGGCGATCAACGCGGACCTCGTCGCCAGCGGCGGCATCAAGGACATGCGCAAGTCGCTCGCGAGCGCGGCGGCGCTGACGGAATCCGCGGCGCGGCTCTCGGTGCAGCTCAATGCGATCGCCGCGGAGCAGAGCCGCAACCTGACGGCGACGATGGCCTCCTTCCGCCGAGCCGCCAGCGCGGTGGACTCGGCGAAGATCGACTCGACCATGAAGAACTTCCAGACGTCGAGCGCAAGCCTGACGCGCATCGCGGCGAACCTCGACTCGACGAGCAAGCACGCGAACACCCTCATCGCCGGCCTCGAGCGCGGAGAGGGCACCGCGGGCAAGCTCCTCCGCGATTCCCTGCTCTACAACGACCTGCGCGGGCTCGTCGGACAGGTGGATTCGGTGCTCGTGGATTTGAAGGCGAATCCGAAGAAGTACATCAATCTGAGCATCTTCTAGGGCGCGCTTCGCGGTTTTTCGGTGAACGGTTTTGTCGGTTCACGGCCGGCCTCGGGCGGACACTTGCGTCCCGAGGCCGGCCGTTCACTGAGAAACGGAGGAGCCGATCGACCGCCGTGATCGGCCATGTCGCCTCCGGTGGATGTGGCCACGCTCCAATGAGCATCGGCCATGACCGTAGAGTTGGAGGCACGCTGCCGTGATTCGTGAGGTGGCGGACCTATTTCCGAGCGCAACCAAAACGGGCACGGTTCGTAGGGCGACGGGTCATCCGACCGGCAACACTTCTCCGAGGGCTGCGATGTACTGGATGCGTCACGCTACCGATCTCCTGATCCTGATGTCGGGAGGGCTCTTCACGACGACCATCACGTTTGCCGCGCTCTGGGTTCGCGCCCGTGAGCGAGCCGTGCGCGCCGAGTCCGTGCTCGACGGAGTGCGCATGGGCAGCGCCCGCTCCGATTCGACCGGCCCTGCGCTCGACGCGATCGCCGAGGAGGTAGAGCGGATCGGCGAAGGCCAGCGTTTCCTGACGAGGGTGATGTCGGAGCAGGCGAACCGCATGAATGTGTTGCCGCATCGCGCACCGGAAAGCCTCACGCCACACTGAACAGCGATCACGAGGTAGCGCATGACGTCCACGTCAGCCGGCGCAACGACGAACCGGGAATCGAGCCCCATTACTCAGCTCCGTCAGGAGATCGGCGAGCAGGTTCGCCAATCGGTCGTTAAAGCCCGGGAGGCCGCTCTCCAGGCGCGACAGCAGATGCACGAACAACGCCTCCAAGCGGCCCTCCAGAAGGTTCGAGCGGCGGCCGCACAACTTGGACAAGCCCGCACACCCGACCAGGTCGGTGCCGCTGAGCAGGCGATCAGCGCGGCCGAGGCGGAGCTGAGCGCGATCGCGGAACTGAGCGCGATCGAGAACAGCCAGTCGACTCCCGTTGTGGTTGAGTCGCCGATGGTGCCTCACGACATGATCCCACCGCAAGCGGTGGATATCGCGATGGGATTCTTCATGATGTGCGCCGTGATGGTGGTCGGCTGGCCGCTCGCCCGCGCGCTTGGCAGGCGCGTCGAGCGAGGCGCCAGCTCAGCGTCAGTCGCCTCAGCGGTGCCGGAACAGCTTCAGCGGATTGAGCAGGCGGTGGAGGCGATGAGCATCGAAGTCGAGCGCATCTCGGAGTCGCAGCGATTCATGGCCCGACTGCAGAACGTTCCGCCCGCGGAGTCAGCGGCACTTCGATCCGGCGATCGGGGCTGACGGCACGCAGCGTCCACGCGCTACGTCCCGCCCTAGCCCGCGTGCGCGCGCCCGTCGACGCGCTGACGCGCTCGAAGCTGCCAGACGAGATACGCGACCACCGCAACGTTCACGGCGAGCGTCGCGACGCGCACCGCCGTCACACGCTGCACTACTGCCGCTACTTCGAAAGGAAGCAGCGACGTCGTCACGGCGATGGTGAGGTACTCCGCCCAGCGCTTCCCCCTCCACAGCCCGACGGCTTCGACGAGGAACACGAGCGCGTAGAGGATCGCGCCGAGCCCGATCGCGCCGAACTGTCGCGGCGTAACGGCGTTGAAGAAGGGAAGCATGTGCGTCGCGGCCGTGCCGGCGAGACGCTGTCCGTTCGTCAGCGCCAGCTTTTCCAGCCACTCCTGCGCGGCCTCGGCCACCCCAGCGTTCATCAGCCCGAACGCGCCAAGGCCAGCGACGATGAGCGTCGCCGCCTGCAGGAACTTGAAGCCGGCGATGATCTCGAGGCCGGTCAGTCCGGGCGTGCGGGTTTTTACATCTGGCATTTGTGGGGATGAGTTGTTCAGTGCAACACCGGTAGCGAGTACTTGGCCACCTCGGTACCCGGATTGGCATACTGACTCCCGGTATTGTGGGCTGGGAGTGAACTCCAGCACTGGGTACTGGCTACAGGTATCAGGACGTACGTGACATCGTTCGCGGTTTCCGCGTCTGCGTTGACGCCCGATCAGAGGCGTTCCCCGAGGAGAGCGCTCGGTTCTAATTCCGGGAGGCGTTATGCCAATCCGGGTACCGGGACCCCAGATACTCGCTACTGGTGTTGCAGTTGAGCACTAGACCAGCACTAGACCAGCACTAGACCAGCACTAGACCGCCCGTCGCCCCACCGTCGCATAGTAGACAGGAACCCCCAACACGATGATCCCCAGCACGGCGAGCGTTGCCCAGCGACTCGACGGATCGATGATCGCGTTCCCCAGCAGGAAGAACGTCGCCAGGATGAACAGCGCGGGAACCACCGGGTAGCCCGGCGTGCGGAATGGCGGGTCGTAGTTCGCTCGCTTTCGCACGACGAAGACGGCCGCGACGGCGAGCGCGTAGAAGGGGACGATCGCGGTGACGAAGATGTCGGCGAGCTGCTCGAAGGTCTGCAGCAGTACGAAGAGTACGCCGAGCGCGCTCGCCAGGAGGATCGACACGTACGGCGTATTGAAGCGCGGATGCACCGACGCGACGCGGCGGAAGAAGAGCCCGTCGTCGGCCATGGCGAAGAAGACGCGCGGCGCGGTGAGCAGTGTGGCGTTCAACGTGCCGAAGGTCGAGAGCATCACCGTCAGGGCGACGAAGACGACGCCCGGCGCGCCGAGCAGCCGCTGCGCGACGTCGGCCGCGACGAGCTTGGAGCGTCGGATCTCCTCGACCGGGAGCACGGCGAGATAGGCGAGGTTCGCCAGGATGTAAATGGCGATCACGGCGAGCGTGCCGATGATGATCGCGCGCGGCAGCGTGCGCCGAGGATCGCGCACCTCGCCCGAGACGAAGGAGAGGTCGGCCCAGCCGTCGAACGCCCAGAGCACCGACACCAGTGCGAGGCCGAACGCGGCGATGTGGAACGATCCCGCGGGCACGGCCGGCGTGTAGTGTCCGCCCGTCTGCGGCAGCCCGATTACGAAGGCGAGCCCGATGATGAACAGTAGGCCGCCATACTTCGCGAGCGTCGTGACGTTGAGCACGAGCGAGCTCCACTTCACGCCCACGTAGTTGAACGACGCGGTGAGGACGATCGCCACGGCGGCGACATAGTGCACGTAGTCGCTGTACGGCGCGACCGAGGGATCGTAGCCGAGCACGCGCAGCAGATACTCGGAGAAGGTCGTGCTGATGGCGCCGAGCGAGGCGGCCCGAATGAGCACGAGCTCCGACCACCCGAACAGGAAGGCGGCGAGACGACCCCAGCCCTCGCGGATGAAGACGTACATCCCGCCCGTCGCCGGGAACTCACCCGACAACTCCGCCAGCGTGAGCGCCCCGCAGAGCGCGAACACTCCGCCGGCGACCCACACCGCCATGAGTGGGAGCGGACCGGGCAGCTTGTCGGTGATACCGGCCGGTGATCGGAAGATCCCGGACCCGATCGTCGAGCCTATGAGCACCGCGACGGCGCTCCACAGACCGAGTTGCCGGGTGAGGGATGGGGCGGGCGAGATAGGAGTGGCCATCCGGCAATGGTACGGCACTGGGTGGGGCGTGGGGAGTGGGGGTGGTCACCCCACACCCCCCACTCCGCACCGACTTCCGAGTAGATTCCCTGCCTCGGTCATCGAACGTGCTCAACGCTCCCTTCTGCCCCGCATGCCCCGCATGCCCCACATCTTCGCCATCGGTCTGTTCTGGATGTCCGTGGCGTGCTGCGTCATCGCTCAGCTGTTCATCGTGCGGTCGATCCTCGGCGCGCGCCATCTGCCGGATCCCGAGGCCCACGTGCCGCGCGCGCATCGTGGCGTCGAGGTGCTGTGGGCGGTGGTGCCCGCGGTGGCGCTGGCCGTGCTGCTCGTCTTCACCTGGCGCGCGGTGCAGGACGATACGGCGAGCCGTTCGCCAGTCGCGACGCTGACACGATGAGAACAGTGCGCCGGTTCGCAACGGTGGCGTTCGCGATCGCGTGCCTGCACCTCGTGTTCGGGGCGATCGTGCGCATCTCGGGCTCCGGCATGGGCTGTGGCGACCACTGGCCCAAGTGCTATGGCCGCTGGCTTCCGCCGATGAGCCGACCCGACCTGATCGTCGAGGTGTCGCATCGCTATCTCGCGTCGATCCTGCTCCTGGCGCTCGTGGCGACGTTCGTCGTGGCGTGGCGCCACGCGAGCGAGACGGGAGTGGGTGGACGAGGAGGCGTGCTGCGGATGGCGGGGCTGGGCGTCGCGCTCGGCGTCGGCGCGGCGCTGCTCGGCGCGGTCACCGTGAAGCTGGGCAACGCGCCGTTCGCCACGCTCGCGCACTGGACGGTGGCGATGAGCCTCGTGGCCGCGACGGTGGCGACGTTGATCCGCGCGGGCGGTATGGGCGGCACGCTGGCGCGCATGGGTGGAGTTTCCGCCAGGACCACGCGCGGCTCGTTCGCCAGCGCCGGAATGGCGCTCCTCACGGTGGTGATGGGCGGGCTGACAGCCAAGTTCCCCGGTGCCGCGGT
>JBDSDB010000149.1:0-13938 GCA_039920785.1 Gemmatimonadaceae bacterium | reverse complement strand
ACGGCGCGAAGTTCGTCGTCGGCCCGCTACTCAATGCCGACGTGGCCAAGGTCTGCAACCGGCGCGGCATCCCGTACAGCCCCGGCTGCGGCTCGGCCACCGAGATCGGCGACGCGCAGGAGCTGGGGTGCGAGATCGTGAAGGTGTTTCCCGGCTCGTCCGTCGGCGGTCCCGACTTCGTGAAGAGCGTGCTCGGCCCGATGCCGTGGACGCGCATCATGCCCACCGGCGGCGTCGAAGCGACCGAAGCGTCGCTTCGCACCTGGTTCGGTGCGGGCATCGTCGCCTGCGGCATCGGCAGCAACCTGATCACGAAGAAGCTGCTCGACGCCAAAGACTACGCCGGCATCGAGACCAGCGTGCGCACCGCCGTGCAACTCGTGAAGACCATCAAGGCCGACCTGGCCGCGAAGCGCTAGCGAACGAGGAGACCGACATGGCCGAGCTGAAGATCAAGACTGCCGCCGAAGCGAAGTGGGACTGCGTGTCGTTCGGCGAGGTGATGCTGCGCTTCGACCCGGGCTTCGGGCGCGTCCGCAACGCGCGCTCGTTCCAGGTGTGGGAGGGCGGCGGCGAGTACAACGTCGCGCGCGCGATGCGGAAGTGCTGGGGCAAGCGAGCCGCCGTCGTCACCGCGCTGCCGAAGAATGATCTCGGCTGGCTCGTGGAAGACTTCATCATGCAGGGCGGCGTGGACATGTCGCACGTCATCTGGCGCGAGTTCGACGGCCTGGGCAAGAACACGCGCGTCGGTCTCAACTTCACCGAGAAGGGGTTCGGCATCCGTCCTGCGCTCGGCTGCTCCGACCGCGGGCACTCGGCCGCGTCGCAGATCAAGCCGGGCGAAGTGAACTGGGAGAAGCTGTTCGGCGAGGAAGGCGTACGTTGGTTTCACACCGGCGGCATCTTCGCCGCGCTGGCGTCCAACACATCGGAGGCGGTGCTCGAGGCGGTCGAGGTGGCGGCGAAGTACGGGACGGTGGTCGCGTACGATCTCAACTACCGCGCGTCGCTGTGGAAGAGCCAGGGCGGCAAGGAGGGCGCGCAGAAGGTCAACCGCAACATCGCCAAGTACGTCGACGTGATGATCGGGAACGAGGAAGACTTCACCGCCTGTCTCGGCTTCGACGTGGAGGGGGCGGACGAGCATCTCACGAACATCGAGACCGAGAGCTTCAAGAAAATGATCCAGACGGCGGTGGCCGCGTTCCCGAACTTCAAGGTCGCGGCGACGACGCTGCGCAAGGCCACGACGGCGACGCTGAACGACTGGTCCGCGCTGCTCTACTATGAGGGCGAGCTCTATCAGTCGATGCAGCGCCCGAATCTCGAGATCTACGATCGCGTGGGTGGCGGCGACGGCTTCGCATCGGGGCTTGCGTACGGCTTCATGGAAGGAAAGGGCCCGCAGGCGGCGGTGGAGTACGGCGCGGCGCACGGCGCGCTGGCGATGACGACGCCGGGCGACACGTCGATGGTGCGGGTGGAGGAGGTCGAGGCGGCGATGAAGGGCAAGGGCGCGCGGGTGATTCGGTAGTTCGCAGCAGCGGCTACGCGCGCGCCAGCACCGCCAGCCCCAACACCTCACGCAACCGCGGCAACATGCGCTCGATCTGTTTCACGCTCACCGCACCGACCGACAACCGATACCACCCGCTGTCGCCTTCCGAGCCGAACGCGCGCAGCGGCACCACCGCCAGCCCCGCCGCGCGCAGCAGGTACGCGCGCACTGTTTCATCCGAGTCGAGTACGGTGCCGTCCGGCGTGGTGCGACCGGTGAGCGGAAAGCGCGCGCTCAGGTAGATCGCTCCTTCCGGCGCGATCACTTCGACCGGTAGTCCCTCGTCGCGCATCGCGGCCAGCGCGACGAACAGCGCATCGAGCCGCGCGCGCACCTGGCCCACCATCGTCGCGCGATACTCGGCGAATGCGGCGCCGTCCTCGAGAAACGCCGCGACCGCGCCCTGTTCCGCCTTCGGCGCCCACGCGCCCATGTGGCCGATCAGCGCGCTCATCGGACCCGCCACGTCGGGCGGGGCGACGATCCAACCGACGCGAATGCCCGTGGCGGCCAGCGACTTGGACGCGCCGTCCACATAGATGGTGTAGGGTGCCATCGCCGGGCGAGCCTGCACCGGGTGCACGTGTCGCACGTCGCCGAAGGTGAGCGTCCAGTACACCTGGTCGTACATCACGAACAACGGACGCTCCGTCGCGCCGCGCCGCGCGTTCTCCTCGAGCACGAGGTCGCAGATCCCGCCCAGCGTCTCGTCGGTGTACGTGGTGCCGGCGGGATTCTGCGGCGAGCAGAGCACCAGCAGCCGCGCACCCCGCAGCGCGCCCGCGAGCGCGTCGCGCGTCGGCATGAACCGGCTCGTCGCGTCGCAGGGAACGGGGACGCCCACGGCGCCAACGAGCTGCACATAGTACGGGTTGTTCCACGACGGCGTCGGGAACACGACCCGGTCTCCCGGATCCACCAGCGCGCGATAGGTAGCGTAGATCCCCGGGCGCGAGCCCGACGTCACGACCACGGACGCGAGCGTCGGATCCATCCCCAGCTCGCGTTGGTACAGCGAGCGCACCGCCTCGCGCAGCGGCAGGAGGCCGTCGGACGGAGGATAGTTGGTCTCGCCGCGCCGCAACCCGTCCACGATCCCCTGCTCGAGCATCGCGGGAATGCGAAACTCCGTCGGCGAGAAATCCCCTACGGTCAAATTGCAGATCTCGTGGCCGGCGGCGGCGAGAGCACGCACGTCGTCGGCGATTCTGAGGATCTCCGAGCCGAGGAGCGAGCCGGCGAGAGTGGAGAGGCGCATGGCAGAACGGTAATACGGTGGGGAGTGAGGAGCTGGGGGTGAGGCCAAACGTTCGCACGCATGGCTCTCCACCTCGACCCCACCCGCGACGCTACGTCGTCAGCGCCGCTCGTGCCGCCGCGGCCAGCGCTCGCGCCGTGAACGGCTTCTGAAGGAACGCGCTCACCGAATCCTTGAGCCCACGCCTGATGATGTCCTCGTCGGTGTACCCGGAGACGAACAGCACGCGCAGGCCGGGACGCAGGAGCCGCAGATGCGCGAACAGCTCGTTGCCACCCACGTTGGGCATCACCATGTCGCTGACGAGCAGGTCGATGCGCCCCGGATAGCCCGCGGCCACACGAATCGCGTCGCGGCCGTCGCGGGCCTCGAGCACCGTGTACCCTTCGCGCTCCAGGATGCGCCGGCTGAGCGCGCGAATCGCATCCTCGTCCTCCGTCAGCAATACCACTCCGGACGCGCGATCCAGTGCCGCCTCGACCGGCTCCTGGGGCGAGCTCCCCGGCTCCGCGATCTGCGGGAACAGCACGGTGAACGTCGTCCCCGCACCCGCGGTGCTGTCGCACCAGATGTATCCCTCGGACTGCTTCACGATGCCGTAGACCATGGAGAGCCCGAGCCCGGTTCCGCGCCCCAGCTCCTTCGTCGTGAAGAAGGGCTCGAACACCCGCGCCCGCGTGGCCGTGTCCATCCCGCAGCCGGTGTCCCTGACGACGAGCGACACGTACGGACCGGGGATGACGCCGTGTCCGGCGCGCGTTGCCTCGGTGAGCAGCACGCTCGACGTCTCGATGGTGATCGTCCCTCCTCCGGAGATCGCGTCGCGCGCGTTCACGGTGAGGTTCATCATGAGCTGCTCGAGCTGGCTCGAATCGGCCTTCACAGCGCCCAGCCGCGGCGTGGTGCGCAACTCGATCTGTATGTCCTCGCCGATGAGCCGGCGCAGCATGGCCTCCATCCCCAGCACGATCTCATTGAGATCGATCGCTCGAGGCAGAAGTGCCTGCTTCCGGCTGAACGCGAGCAGCTGGCGCGTGAGCGCGGCGGCGCGGCCTGCTGCCTTCTGGATCTCGATCGCATCCGCGCGCAGCGGGCTCGTCTCCTCGATCTGCTCCAGCATGAACTCGCCGTACGTCTTGATGACGGTGAGCAGATTGTTGAAGTCGTGCGCCACACCGCCGGCGAGCTGCCCGACGGCCTCCATCTTCTGCGCCTGGCGGAGCTGCTCCTCGAGGACCCACCGTTCCGACACGTCCTCCACGGTGCCGATCGTGCCGACCACCGCGCCGCTGAGGTCCCGACGGGGCCCGGAGCGAACCTTCACCCGACGCACCACGCCATCGTCGAGCAGGAGCCGGTACGTCCCCTCCTGCTCCGTGGCGATCGCACGCCGGTCTTCAAGCGCGGCGATCAGTCCTGGGGCATCGGCGGCGTGGACACGCTCGATCCAGCTCCCGTCGGCGAGCTCGCTGTGGCCGGCGCCCCAGATGTCCTGCATGCGAAGGTTGGCGTAGATGACCGTGCCACGAAGATCGGTCTCGTACACTCCCAACGGGGAACAGTCGGTGAGCGCGCGAAAGCGCTCCTCGCTCACCCGCAGCCTCTCCGCGCTGCGCAGCTCCTCGGTGACGTCCACTCCGGTCGACAGTACCACTCCGGCGTCGTCGCGGAACGAACAGTGCCACGCGATGGTGCGATACCCACCATCCTTCCGACGCACTCGGCAGCGAAACGAGGCGTCGTGAGCTCCGGCGATGATCGCGGAGAGCACGCTCTCCGTCGCCGCCCGGTCATCGGGGTGCAGCAGCGCCGGCAAGTTGAGCTCCCTGAGCTCCTCCGGCGTGTAGCCGAGGACCGCTCCCGCGGCCGGGTTGCCGACGATGCTCGCCCGCTCCGGACGGATCACACACAGCAACGCACGCACGCGAGCGAAGAATGGCTCGGTGGCGTGATCGGTGGCGGGTTCCATGGCGCGGCGGTTTGGGGTCGTGATGTCGGACACGGCGGAATGGGGCATCGGGACGAAAGGCGACGTTCCCGAGTATCGGCAGCCTGTTGGTTACGTCGCACCGCGAGATTGGGCGAGCCCGGTCCGATCGCCGGCGCGGAGCCGCGCTCGGCGCCAAACGGTTCTCATGGCCGAGCGCCGGTGGGATGCGCCGGGTTCGTCGTCGCGGTGGGGATCTGCACCGGGGGGGACGTGTCGGCCGGGTCGAGATACCAGAGCGTGGTCTCCGCGCCGAACACGGTGAAGAGGAGCCGGCCATCGGGAAGCCAGCCCGGCTGACCCGACGTTCCCGTGGCCTGCGCGAGCTGCTTGATCGCCGAGGTCCTCACGTCGAACAGGAAGAGCTGGGCGCCGCCGGCACGCGTGGAGGCGAAGGCGATCCAGTTGCCGTCGGGGCTCCAGGTAGGCTCGACGTCGGTGGCCTGCGTGCCCGAGCCGGTGACTGGGGCGGGGGTCGAGCCCGGCGTCGAGGACGAGATGAACAGGTTGGAACGGCCGTTCGCCGTGGACATCAGCGCGATCCGGTCGCCGGTTGGTGACCAGGTCGGCTGGTACTCGATGCTCCCGCCAAACCCGAAGCTCGCGGCCGAGAGCCGCGCCGGGTTCGTGAGCGTCGCGGCGGCGACGTAGACTCTCGTGAGTCCACCGGCATCGCTCACGTACGTGAGGCTGGTGCCCGCCGTGGAGAGCGTCGGCTGAATCTCGTTTGCCGTCGTCGTCGTGAGCCGCTTCTCCGTGCCGCCCGCCGCGGTGGTCAGCGAGTACAGCTCGCCGTTGCCGTCACGCGCGCTGCTGAAGACGAGCAGCCCGCCGGCGACGCTCGGATGCGACTCCTCTCCCAGAGCGGTCGTCCATCGCTTCAGCTCTCCGCCATCGATGCCGATGCTGTAGATGTCGCGATTGCCGGCGACGACCGCGTCGAAGAACACGACAGGGGGCGCGACGACGGTGATCGTCGTCATGAGGGCGCGACCGTCGCTTGCGGTCGCGCCGATCGTTGCCGCTCCTGCTTGGAGGAGCTTGATCGTGGTGCCCGTGACGGCGCCGGCGTTGGCCGGCGTGATCGTGACATTCGAGACCGTCGAATCGCTTCCAGGCGGTCCATCCCTCGCCACGAGTCGCAGCGTGGCGCCTCGCTCGAATCGGCCGACGGCGACCAGCGTCCGCGCCGGAGCCGTTGGTCCGCTGTCGGAGCCGCAGGCGGCGAGCATCGCGCCGGCGAGCGCGGCGAGGGTGATTCGTGAAGCTATGGGCATCTGCGAGGTGACAAGACGACGAGATGTGGAATCGGTGCATCGAGCCAGCAACTAACGCAAGTCCGGATCTTCGGCCATTGCGCACGAAACGTGCAGCGCCGAGTTCGTCAAAGTGCCCGATCGCGGCCTTGATTCGTCATTGCATCGTGCGGCGGTCCGGCGCATACTCGACTCGCTCGGATGCACTGGCGTCTGTGCCGACCGCACTGGCGCGCGGCCATCCATGCGACCATCCGGTCGCGCGCCGTACCTAGAGACTGGAGATCACGTGTCCAAGAGTCATGAGCCCCGGCGCGCGCCGGAAGCGGCTCCCCGGAAGAGCTGGATCGCGCCGGAAGTGAAGGATCTGCCGCGCCTCGAAAACCTCACGTTGCAGACCGGTGCGCCGATCGACGGCGGCCCGTCCATCACCCCCTGAGTCCAGAGACGGATCCCAGTCCGGGGTCCTGCTCGTCCTCGTTCCTCTCCGCAGGCGAGATTCCATGCTGAAACGCGTCGGTTCGATACTTCTCGCGGCCGCCTCACTGGCCGCTTGCTCGGAGTCCATGGTGCCCACTGAGCCCGCGGCTCCCTCGGGCATCACGCAAGTGCCAAGCACGCCGGACCAGAGCGTCCTGGCCACGCTCACCTGCCGCGTCGACGTCGCGGCCAACTCGATCAATTGCGCGCCCGCCTCGCCCGCCCCGGTGGCCGGCCGGTCCTCCGATCTCATCCTCGGCGGCCAGAACATCTATGTCACGCTGGCGAACACGTTGCCGGTCAACAACGGCACCACGATCACAGCCTCGCTGACCGTCCTGAACCGCACCGTGCAGCCGTGGGGCACGACCGATGGCACCACGCCGCAAGGAACCGGTGTGCGGGTCTTCTTCCTCACCCCGCCGACCAGCCCCGTCACGGTCAACGCGCCGTTCACCGGGTTTTTCACCGCCCCGAACCAACAGTATTTCCAGTACTCCGGCACGGACCTCGGCGGCGACGGGATCCTGAGTCCCCAAGAGACCTCGCTCGGTCAGACATGGATCTTCACCCTGAACGGCGCGCCCACGTTCACCTTCCAGCTCCTCATCAGCACGGCGATGCCGGCGGAGCAGGGTGTGCTGCGCTTTGCCCCGGCTCTTGGCGTGGCTGGCGGCACCTACTTCAATGCGGTGTGGGGCAACGCGGCCAACGATGTCTGGGCTGCTGGACAAGCAGGAACCCTCAGTCATTGGACTGGCTCGGCCTGGAGCAGCGTGGCAAGCGGCACCGCGGGCGACATCAATTCGATCTGGGGGAGCAGCGGCAGCGACATCTATGCGGTGGGATCCGCGGGCGAAGTCCAGCGGTACAACGGATCGACCTGGACGAGCGCTGGCACCTCAGGCGGCGCGAATTACGGCGTGTGGGGCAGCTCGGCCTCAGACGTGTGGATCGTTGGTTTGGCTGGTCAGGTATGGCACACGATCGGCGATGGCACCTACCCCACCTGGACGACGAATCTCAGCTCCCCCCCCACCTTCGCCGCCGTCTGGGGCACTGGCCCGCTGAACGTGTATGCCGTCGGCGGCAACCGCGTGGCCCGCTACGACGGATCGAGTGGCACGAGCTGGTCGTACGTCGACATCAGCGCCGCGCTCCTGGGCGGTGAAGATTTCCGCACGATCTGGGGAAGCTCGGCGACTGACATCTGGGTCGCTGGTGCGAACGGCGTCCTCCTTCACTTCACGGGCGGCGCGTGGACGCGTCAGAGCCTGGGCAGCGCCATCATTACGGGCCTGTGGGGAACCAGTGCCAACGACGTCTACGCGACCAACGAAGCCGGCGATGTCTTTCACTACAACGGTACCTCCTGGGTCGCGATGCCCAACACCGGTGTGATCCTCGCTGCTGTGTGGGCCAGCGGCACGCGCGACATGTGGGCGGTGGGCACTAACAACTACACGACCAACGCAGTCGTACACGGCACTCGCTGAGTACCTGCTTGTGAACACACGCGGGCTCCGGTGCGATGTCTCGCACCGGAGCCCGCGCTGCTTGCGCCTTCACCACTTTTCTGCAATCGTAGAACATGGATCTCGGCTTCGCCCTCACGCAGCACTGCAACCTCCGCTGTGCACACTGCATCCGTGACGACGTCACGACTGTGCAGAGCCTCTCGTACGAGCTGATCTCCTCCATCCTCGAACAGTCACGCGCGCTGTTCGGGCCGCGTCAGGTCAGTCTCACCGGCGGCGAACCGCTGCTGCACCCGGACTTCGGGCGCATCGTAGACCTGTTCGCCGCCGAGGGTCATCCATACCGCTTCGTGAGCAATGGGTGGCACCTCACCCGCGTCATCCGCCACCTCGATCGCTATGCGCCCACCGCGGTGCGGCTCAGCCTCTCAGGTGCCACGGTGGACGTGCACGACGCGGAGCGCGGCCGCGGCAGCTTTCACCGTCTCCTGCTCGGCGCCGGCCTGCTGACGAGCCGCGGCATCCCGACGCACATGTCGCTCGTCATCGACACCCGGACACGCACCCAGCTTCGCTCCGCCGCGGAGCTGGCGGAGTCCATCGGCGCGCACGAGCTGCACTTCATCATGCCGCAGCCCGTCGCCGCCAGCGTCATGCGCGACAGCGACCTCGCGCTCGACGAGTGGGACTCGGTTCAGCGCGAGATCGAAGCGCTCGCGCGCGAGGGATATGCGCACGTGCGCGTCGTCCGCGACTATGGCTTCCCCTCCGACGGTCCCGAGGCACCATGCTCCACGAAGGCGCGCACGCGGATGTTCGTCGACGCGTGGGGCAGGCTCACCACCTGCTGCCAGCTCAGCGACTACGGCTTCAACGACGCCGAGGTGGTCGCCGATCTCAAGGTCACGCCGCTCGCCGAAGCGGTCGGCCACTTTCACGGCCATGTCGACGAGCTGATTCGCGCGACCGCGCCCAGGTCCGACGCGCTGGCCGAGCGCTTTCCCTGTCTTCGCTGCGCACGCGCGAACGGGAAGCTCGAGTGGCTGCGCGATCACCAGCGAAGCCCATGGGCGCCGATGGCGGCGCTGCACGATGAGGCGCAGCGTCGAGAGTCAGCCGTCGCGATCGGCAGCTAGCACGGCATCTACGTCGCGCCGAGCGCGACGCTGAAGCGTTACCTTTGCAGCAGCCCTCCTGTCCGGAATACGATGCACATCCCACCCGAAGTTCTCGCCGCTCACCTCGGCGACGAAGCGGTCCTCCTCGACCTGACCGCGAAACGATACTACCGCTTGAACGAGACCGCTGCGGTCGCATACCGCGCGCTCGAGGCAGGCGAAGGTCGCGACGGCGCCATTCGTCAGCTCCTTGCCGCGTTCGAGGTGGACGAAGTGGAAGCGACGAGCGCCGTGGACGCCCTGCTCGGCGATCTGGCCGCGCGCGGACTCGTCACGCGAGACGACTGACCGCTCGCGCGTCGGCTGCCTCGCGCGCTGGACCGAGCCTGGCGGCGAGCACCGCGCCGCGCGCGTAGCTGTCGCGGCCCAGCGAGAGCGCGAACGCCGGCCGGCTCGCCGCATCGCGCAGGAGCGCCATCACCGCGGGAGCGGCGCCTCGATCGGCGATGAGCCACGGTGACTGCCGCACGAGCGCGGTGAACGAGGTCGCCGCGTCCACG
This sequence comes from Gemmatimonadaceae bacterium, assembly GCA_039920785.1. Taxonomy (GTDB): domain Bacteria; phylum Gemmatimonadota; class Gemmatimonadetes; order Gemmatimonadales; family Gemmatimonadaceae; genus AG11. The sequence continues at coordinate 4,240 of JBDSDB010000149.1, read as the reverse complement.
TTCGTCGTGGCCGTCGGTGTGTCGGGACGCACGACTGGCAGGAGGAGCCCACCCAGCGGAGCGCGCTGCAGCCACCGATCACCCCACCGCTCGCGCAGATCGAGCGACGCGCGCGTGCCGGTCACGACCGAGTCGGACCACCCTTCGTCGAGGTGTGCCTGGCGCGGCCAACCTTGCACATCCAAGGAGCCGCCCTGGCCCAAACGCAGCACGACCTGATCGTCGGCGAGAAAACGCCACCCCTCGGCCACGAGCGAGACGCAGGTCGTCGTTTTCCCAGCGTGGCTGTCACCGATGAGCAGCCATGCGCGCCCTTCGGGGTCGACGACGGCCCCGGCATGAACGAGCGCGCCACCGATGCGACCCAGGAGAAATGCCGCCGAGAGCGTGAGCATGGAATAGACGTCCATCGACACGCGCTCATGGATGGAGTGGTCGCCCGGAACACTCGGTGCCTCGATCCGCGCCCGCAGCGCGCCGAGCTCGATCCGGCCGCACACGCTCGACGACGCGACGAGTGTCAGCTCGTCGATGGCACTCTGCAGCACCGTCACGCCGCCGAACACGATGAACGGCGGTGCTGTGCGAGTGTCGGCTAGCGGTCTGGCGGGAGCGATCGTCACATCGATCGTTGCGCCTCGTGCGTCCTCGCGCCGCACGCTTCCAGCGTGCAGCGGCAGCCACCGCGCGACGAGCGGCAGGAGCGCGTCGTCGACTCGAACGACGAGCGCGTCGTCGTGCAACAGCGAGACGGACTGCGTGGGCCGCTCGTTCATGCCGTACGGGTCGCGCGCGTCGCGAGCGTCTCGAGCTCCGCCTGTCCGCGTGTCGATACGCAGCGCACACCCTCGCATTCCACCCAGGCGTGGGCGATCACATCGAGCGGCGCAACGCCGGCACCGACCCCGATCATCACGTAGGCGGGCAGCCCGAGCTCGCGGAGCACCAAGCACTCCGCGACGCTGCGATAGAGACAGGTGTTGCGCCATCGCGGACCACCAAAGCGCGCGAGCCTGACGAGCAACCCGTGCGCCGCTCGAACGGCGAGCGCCGCGTCGGGATGGCCCGACCGCGGCGCTCCCACCGGACGCACGAGCAGGGGAGTGAGCCGGCTTCCGATCACTCCGGGCACCGCGAACGCCGCGCGCACCCCGATCGCCAGGTCGCGCACGGCGCGCATCACCGGCGCCACCATGCCTGTGGTGCCCGTCGTGCGCCGGTTGCGAACCGAGGGGATGAATCGCTCGTCGCGAGAGCGGTCGTGTCCGGCATCAGTCGCGAGCGGCCAGGATGGAGAGTCGGTGCAGGGCGGGACAGCGATACTTTATATACTAGACGGCCGTCATCAGAGGTAAGTGAGCGCGAGCGACTCCGCTCCGCCCCGCCTTCATGCCCGCTCCGGCGCTGATGCTACTCGGCCTCGCCCTCACGCAGCACTGCAACCTCCGCTGCCCGCACTGCATCCGTGACGACGTCACGACGCCGCTCTGGCTCGAGCCGGCACTCGTGCGGCGCGTGGTGAAGGACGCGCGGGCGCTGTTCGGCGAGGTTCGCGTGAGCCTCACCGGAGGCGAGCCGACGATCCATCCGCAGTGGGACGAGATCGTCGACGCCTTCGCCGCCGACGCGGTGTCCTACCGCTTCGTCTCCAACGGGTGGCACATGCGCCGATTGATCCCGTCGCTGGATCGCCACGCGCCGGCACACGTGCGACTCAGCCTCTCGGGCGGAACGGCCGAGGTGCACGACGCCGACCGCGGCCGCGATTCCTTTCGGCGCGTCCTCCTCGCGGTCGCGCTGCTCACGAGCCGCGCGATTCCCACGTCGCTCTCACTGGTGATCGACCGTCGAAGCCGGCATCAGCTGCGCCTCACCGCAGATCTCGCCGAGTCGCTGGGCTGTGTCGGGCTCGCGTTCATTCTCCCGCAGCCGGTACCGGGCAGCGTAGAGCGCGATAGCGATCTCGCCCCGCACGAATGGGTGACCGTTCGACGCGAGGTGCTCGCGCTCGCGGCCGAAGCGGGGCGTCGCACTCCGATCCATCTGGACTACGGAGCGCCGAGCGACGAGCGGGAGAAGAGCTGCGACACCTTCGCGCGCGAGCGGATCTACGTGGACGCGCACGGTCGCCTCTCGCTGTGCTGCCAGCTGTCCGAGTATGGCGGCGGGGAAGGGGACGTGGTCGCCGATCTGAATCGCATCTCGCTGCTCGACGCGTGGCCCGACTACCTCGCGGCGCTCGAGGCGCAGCACGCGCGCTCGCGCCCGGTCGCCGGTCACGACGATCCATTCGATGCTTTTCCGTGCATCCGCTGCGCGCGCAGCATGGGGAAGATGGAATGGATCCGCGCCTACCCCGAGAGCGCCTGGACCGGGGCGGCGGGAAGCGCGGCGCTCGCGCTCCCTCTGGCGCCCGCGCGGGATGTGCTCGTCACGCTCGCGCGCGCGTAACAACACCGCTGGCGCGCGCCGTGCCGCTAACCGTTGTAGATGGGGCCGGACCTGGCGCGGTATCGTTCCAGCACCGCGGCGGCCTCGTCGCGCAGCAAGTTGCGCCGGATCGTGACACCGCGCGTCTCCAGATAGCGGTACGACTCGGGGAAGACCGGGCCTTCGTCGAACTGCAGGCGAGCGGCGTCCTCGCGGTCGGCGCCGTACACCACCCGCCGCACGCCGCTCCAGAGCGTCGCGCCGAGACACATCGCGCACGGCTCGCAGGAGGTGAACAGTTCGTGCGCCGGCAAATGCTCGGCGTTGAGCGTGAAGGAGCCCAGCCGGTGCTGCGCCGTCATGAACGCCACCATCTCGGCGTGCAGGGTGCAGTTGTTGAGTCGGACCACGCTGTTCATCCCCACGGCGACGAGCCGCCCACTGTCGCGTTCGAAGATCGCCGCGCCGAACGGACCGCCGGTGTCGCGCTCGACGTTCTCGCGCGACAGCGCGATCGCGAGGCGCATCCTCTCCTCGTCGGTCGGGTAGAGCGCGTCCCACGCGATCACCTCGTCGGCCCACGCGGGATAGTCGATGTGCACGTCGAGCTGCGGCATGATCGGAAGATGTCGGTGCGCACACCATCGCGCGACGCCGGGCGCGGGATCATCTTTGCCGAGGGAAGGTCCACCACTTGGGAGAGACGATCGTGACGACGGACTCGGCGATGGCGCACACGCTCAGCACGTATGTCCTCGACACCGCGTTGGGCCGCCCCGCTCGCGCGATGGACGTGACGCTCGAGCGCATGAACGACGACGGCGCCATCACCGTCGGCGGCGGCACGACGAGTGCCGAGGGGCGCATCGCGTCGCTCACGACGAACGTGAGGCTCACGACCGGCGCGTATCGCCTGCGGTTCGACACCGAGGGATACTTCACCGCATCAGGTCGCGACACCTTCTACCCGGAGGTCGCGATCCACTTCCGGATCGGAGAGCAGGACGCGCATTGTCACGTGGTGCTGCACGTGAGCCCGTTCGGGTACTCCACGGCGCGGGAGCGCTGACCGAGCCCCGGCGACCAAACCCGCCTACGCGCTCCGACTCACCCGGAGTGGCGCCAATCGGCGTAGCTCGGCGAGCAGCGCGCTGCCGGTGAACGGCTTGGCGAGGAAGCCCGTGTTCGCCTGCTCGCTCGCGTCGAGCATCACCGGATCGGGATCGTAGCCCGAGATGAACAGCACCGGCAGCCCCGGGTCGATCGCGCGCAGCGCTTCAGCGACGTAGCGTCCGCCCAGCTCCGGCATGACCAGGTCGGTGATCAGCACCTCCACCGGAGGGTTCATCGTCGAGGCGATCTGCAGCGCGTCCGCGCCGTGTCGTGCGACGGTGACCTGATAGCCCTCACGCACCAGGATTCGCTCCACCAACCGGCGCAGCGGATCTTCATCCTCGACGACGAGCACCGAGGTCGGTCGCATCTCCGCGAGATCGTCGTTCGAATCCGACGCGTGCGCTGCCGAATCGAGCTCGCTCTGCGCGACGTTCGGCTCCGGCGGCGCGAGGGGAAAGAGCAGTTGGACCTCGGTGCCCGTGCCTGTCTTGCTCTCGATCGTGATCGAGCCGCCCGACTGCTCAACGCTGCCGTAGATCATGGCCAGTCCGAGGCCCGTGCCTACCCCGGCGCCCTTGGTGGTGAAGAACGGCTCGCCCGCACGAGCCAGCGTATCCTTGTCCATCCCGGTGCCGCTGTCCCGCACGGAGATCGTGACGACGTTGCCGCGAACGGTCGTGTGCACGGTGAGCGT
>JBDSDB010000148.1:0-7219 GCA_039920785.1 Gemmatimonadaceae bacterium | reverse complement strand
GTTGCGCGGCATCGCCGCGGCGATGCGCACTGGCGGAGCGCTCGAGGCGAGCAGCCCGGAGCTCGCACGGTTCGCCGCGACGCTCGATGCCATGCAGGAGCGCGAGACCGAGGGCGAGCACGTCGTGCCGATCGGTGAGTTCTTCTATCAGGACGGCGGCGCGACGGTCGTGCAGGCGGCACCGAATCCGCCGACGTCGCCGGCGGAACGGTTTCGCCTCGAGGTGGTGAGTCAGGGCGAGCACCTGCGCCGGCTCGTATCCGATGCGCGCGGCGCGCGTGACGATCTCGCCCGCGACCGCGTTCGGCGCGCGCTCCGGCAGGCGCTTCGCGGGCTCCGCCAGGCCGCGGAGAGCTTCGGCGAGCACGACGTCGCCGAGTTCGTCGCGGCACACAACGACGACGTCGTGCGGCTCGACGCGCGCGCGCTCGACTCGCTCGACGAAGTGGCCACTCTGCTCGCGCAGCCTGGCGACGCACCCGGCTCGCTCGGCCCGCGCCTCCGTGCGCTACGGGCAGCACCCGTGGAGCCGACACCCGTCGCGCCGACTCCAACTCCGGCGCCTCCGGCTCCGGCGCGTGTCGCCGCCACTCCGCCAGCGATGACGCCTGTCAGTGCCCCCGCCATCGCGCCGCCGTCGGCGCTGCCGCAGGAGCGCGATCGGCCGGCCGCAGCAGCGATGGCGCAAGTCGCCACGAGCGCCGCCCCCGCGCCGCCGCTCGCGTCGTTGCTCGGCGCTGGTATCGAGAAGCTCGGATCGCTCGGACGGACGCCGCTCAGTGCGCCCGTGGCCATCGCGGAGCAGCTGCCCGTGCCCATCGATGTGCTCTTGTATCGCGGCCGCGCCGCGATCGAACGGTGCCTCGAGATTCGCGATCAGGTTCGCAGCACCGGCGGGCCGGTGGATGCCGACGCGCTCGGCGAGCTGTTCGATCTGCTCGATCTCGCCCTCACGGATTGAACAGCGGACGCACATGAAATTCGGTTGGCGCAGCGCGCTCGGCATCCTGCTGAGCGTCGGGTTCCTCGTCCTGGCGTTCCGGGGCATCCGCTTCGGTGAAGTCGTCACGCTCGTGCGACACGCCAACGTCGGCCTGCTCGCACTGTCGGTGATCGTTGCGACGTGCACCTTCCCACTGCGCGCGCGCCGCTGGCGTCCGATTCTCGATCCGATCGCGCCGAACATCCCGTTCGCGCCGCTGTTCAGCGCGACGGCGATCGGGATGATGCTCAACAACGTCCTGCCGGCGCGCGCCGGCGAGCCCGCGCGCGCCTACGCACTCTCGCGCTCCACGCCCGCCGTCTCGTTCCCGGCCGCGTTCGCGTCGCTCGCCGTGGACCGACTGTTCGACATGATCGTGATGTTCGGTCTCATGTTCCTCGCCATGCTCGACCCGGCCTTTCCGCGAGGCGCGGAGATCATGAATCGGCCGGTGTCGTCGTACGCGGTGGGTGGACTCGCGCTGATGGTCGGGCTCTCCGCCGCGATGTATGCCGTGGTCTTCTTTCCGTCGCACGTGCTCTCGCTCTACGAGATGCTCGCGCGCCGGATCGCGCCGACGCTCGAGGAGAAAGGCCGCGCCGCGGTGTCGGCGATCATCAGTGGGCTCAGTGTGCTGCGACGGCCGAGCCGCTTCATCGCCGTGTTCGGGTGGACCCTGGCGCACTGGTTGTGCAATGCGCTCGCCTTCTGGATCGGATTCCGCGCGTTCGGCATCGACGTGCCGCTCAGTGCCGCGTTGTTCCTCCAGGGACTCGTCGCCATCGGCGTCGCGGCGCCCCAGATGCCGGGCTTCTTCGGCGTGTTCGAGCTGTTCGGTCAGGTCGGGCTCGTGCTGTACGGCGTGCGGAGTGACACGGCCGTCGCATGGGCCATCACCTATCACGCGCTGAGCTTTGTCCCCATCACGGTGATCGGTGCGTGGTTTTTCATGCGCGCCGGCTTCTCGATCCGCGACATCGGCAGCGTCGATCGCGCGACGTCCAAGAAGGCCGACGTCGGCCGTCCCGCGCGGGACACGCCGCACGCATGACCACGGTCACCACCGCGCGCGGGGCTCGCGCGGTAAGGGTGGCCGCGCAAGCCAAGGTCAACCTCCGGCTGCGCGTCCTCGCGCGCGAGACGTCCGGCTACCATCAGCTGGAGACGCTCTTTCTCCGCCTGTCGCTTGCCGACGACGTATACGTGCGCGTCACCGGTGGAGAGCGCACGCTCGACATCGGCGGCGACTTCGACGCGCGCCAGCTCGGCCCGACCGAACGGAATCTCGCCTGGCGCGCCGCCGAAGCATATGTCGACGCCACTGGCTGGCCTTCCGGGTTCGCCATCCAGCTCGACAAGCACATCCCCGTGGGCGGTGGGCTCGGTGGAGGCAGCGCCGACGCGGGCGCGGTGCTTCGCGCTCTGGATGCGATCTCGTCGACGCCAATCGGCGAGGAGGCGCTGCTCGCGATCGCCGCGCGCCTTGGCGCCGACGTCCCCTTTCTCACGACCGAGCATCCCTTCGCACTCGCGTGGGGGCGCGGTGAGCGGCTGCTCGTCCTGCCCGCGCCGCCGGAGCGCGAGGTGTTGCTGCTGCTTCCGGCATTCGGCGTGAACACGGCGCATGCCTATGGCTGGCTCGCGGACGCGCGGGAGATCGGCACGGCCCCGTCCATGACGGCCGCTCGCTTCGATCCGTCGTCGCTGTCTCAGTGGGAGAGTCTCACCACGCACGCGACCAACGATTTCGAGGCCGTCATCGCCGCTCGCCATCCGCAGATCACGGCGCTCGTGGACGCGTTGCGCGCGGCAGGATGTGCGATCGCCATGATGAGCGGATCGGGTTCGACGGTGTTCGGTGTGCTCCCCGCCGAGGGCGCCCTCGAGATGCCTCGCTTCGCGGCCGGAGGCAGCACGCCTGCCCCGCATGTGCTGCTCACCCGCACCGCCACCCACGTGGAGCCCATAGTCGTCACGGAATAGCGCTCGGGCACCCGATGATTCGGGCAGCAGCATTCTGAACTTCCTGCGCTGCCGGATTGCGCTAGATTGCGCGGACTCCCCCGTCGTCCAATGGCAGGACATGACACTTTGGATGTCGGAATCGTGGTTCGAATCCACGCGGGGGAATGTCGTGCGCAGTTCGGGCGAATTGACTAAGTCAGTATCCCACCTTACTTTACAAGGCTCTGCATGGACGGGCTTGCCGTACCGTCTCACGGGTTCAAGCTGTTGTCGGGCACCGGGAATCGGCCTCTCGCCGAAGAAATTGCGCGCCAGCTCGGGATCAATCTCTGCAAGGTGACGTGCAACAGGTTCGCGGACGGCGAGATCTTCGTACGCATCGACGAGAACGTTCGAGGCAACGACGTGTTCATCGTGCAGAGCACGAATGCGCCGGCCGAGAACATCATGGAGCTGCTGCTCCTTGTGGATGCGTCGCGACGGGCGAGTGCGGCGCGGATCACGGTGGTGATGCCCTACTACGGCTACTCGCGGCAGGACCGGAAGGACCAGCCGCGCGTCGCCATCGGGGCCAAGCTCGTGGCCAACATGATCGTGAGCGCGGGGGCCGACCGCCTCCTCGGCGTCGACTTCCATCAGCATCAGTTGCAGGGCTTCTTCGACATCCCGGTCGATCATCTGTACGCGATGCCGGTGTTGACAGCGCACTTCAGGAAGAAGCAGTTGAAGGATACGGTCGTCGTGGCGCCCGACGTCGGGTCGGCCAAGATGGCGCGGGGATTCGCCAAGCGGTTGGACGCTTCGCTGGCGATCATCGACAAGCGCCGCCCGCGCGCGAACGTGAGTGAGGTTGTGAACGTCGTCGGCGACGTGGAGGGTCGCGATTGCATCCTCGCCGACGACATGATCGATACGGCCGGAACGGTGACCGAGGCGGCCCGCGCGCTCAAGGCGCTCGGCGCCAACGACATCTACGTCTGCGCCACGCACGCGGTGTTCAGCGGGCCGGCCATCGAACGATTGAAGGCCGCCCCGATCGTTGAGGTCGTGGTGACCGATACGATCAACCTTCCGCCTGAGCGACGCTTCGAGCGGTTGACGGTGCTCTCCGTGGGAGAGCTGTTGAGCAAGGCGGTTCGATATACCCACGCGGAACAGAGCGTGAGCAGTTTGTTCGATTAGGCGCGCGAAACGCCGTAGGTCAGTTTTTCAGTGAACGGTTTGTCAGCCTGCCTCGGGACGCCGTAGCGGACCGAGGTCGGCCGAAAACCGATGAACCGTTCACCGACGAACCGTTAACAGCAGTTGCAGTTGTAGTTCGGTTTCCCCGCGATCGGACCTCGCATCGAGGCCACCGGCATGGTAGGACGGACGCAGCCGTCTGAGAGTAGCACCGGGATCGTGGCTCGCTGCAGTCGAAGACGCATCATCCAGGACGAAACATCATGGCATCCGCATCCCTCAGCGGCGAAGCACGGACCGACACGGGCAAGGGCGTCGCGCGCAAGTTGCGTGCGTCCGGCCGCGTACCGGCGGTCGTGTACGGCCACGCCCGTGAGCCGCAGTCGCTTTCTCTGAACACGCGCGATCTCGAGAAGCTCCTCTCGCTCATCGCCGCCGGCAGCACGGTCGTCGAGCTCACCCTCGGCGGCGCGACGACCAAGACGCTGATTCGCGAAGTCCAGCGTCACCCGTTCAAGAAGCAGATCATGCATGTGGACTTCCAGGAGCTGGTCGCCGGCGAGAAGGTCATCGTCGACGTGCCGCTCGTGTTCGTCGGAATTCCCGAGGGCGTGCGCCTCAGCGGCGCGCTGCTCGAGCAGATCCTGCACAGCATCGAGGTGCGCGTCGACCCGGCGAACATCCCGAACCACATCGACGTGGACGTCGTGCACCTCGCGATGGGCCACTCGCTGCACGTACGCGACATCGTCCTGCCCGAGGGACTCGAAGTCCTCTCGGACGAGGATGCGACGATCTGCGCCGTGATCGCGCCGCGCGCCGTGGTCGAAGCCGTGCCCGAGGGCGAGGCCGTCCCCGAGCCCGAGCTGATCCGCAAGGCGAAGGAAGACGAGGACGCGAAGTAACATTCGCGCGTTCCTCGCCGCACTCAGACGACGGCTCCGCCCATCCGGGCTGGAGCCGTCGTCGCTTCACGCCGACGACAGGCCGATGAAGGTCATCCTGGGCCTCGGGAATCCGGGGAAAGAATACGAGCACACACGGCACAACGTCGGTTGGTGGCTGGTCGAGCATCTCGCCGAGCGCTGGGGCTTCGACGGTTGGAAGAAGGACGGGCAGGCGAAGGTCGCGCAGGGCCATCTGCCGGGCATGAAGGAGATCGTGCGCCTCGTGAAGCCGCAGACCTACATGAACCTCTCGGGCGGGGTGCTCGTGCAGTATGCGCGGCGCCCGTTCTGGTCCGCCACGAACGACCTGCTCGTGCTGGTCGATGAGGTGGCGATCCCAGTGGGCAGTTGGCGCCTTCGCGCGGAAGGTGGCGCGGGCGGGCACAACGGACTCAAGTCGGTGCAGCAGTCGCTCGGAACGCAGCAGTACGCGCGACTGCGCATCGGCGTCGGTGATCCGGAGCGCCCGCCGGGCGGACCACTCACGGACTTCGTACTCGGCGCGGTCGGCAAGCGCGACACGGAGGCGATCCGCGCGCTGATGCCCGGCATGACCGAGGTCGCGGAAGCATGGGCGCGCGACGGCATCAAGTCCGCGTTGGACGTGCAGAGCCGTTCGGGCGGAAAGGCGTGAGCTGCTCGCGCGATCGACCGGGCGCGAGGTGCGGCAACGCGACTCGATTACCTTTCCCGAGCGTCCTCTGCGGCCATCGTCCGCCGAGCTCCCGTCGCATCACCCGCCGCACCCAATGCTCAGACTCGGTATCGTCGGACTTCCGAACGTCGGCAAGTCGACCCTCTTCAACGCGCTCACGTCCGCGGGCGTCCTCGCGGCGAACTATCCGTTCGCCACCAAGGACCCGAACATCGGACGCGTGAACGTGCCCGACGACCGGCTCGCGGAGCTCGCACGCGTCGTGCAGCCGCAACGCACCGTGCCGGCCGCCGTGGAGTTCGTCGACATCGCCGGACTGGTCGCTGGTGCGTCGAAGGGTGAGGGTCTCGGCAACCAGTTCCTCGCCACCATCCGGGAGACGGACGCGATCGTGCACGTCGTGCGCTGCTTCGACGACGACGACATCCTGCACGTCATGGGCTCCGTCGATCCGGTTCGCGATCGCGAGGTCATCGAGTTCGAGCTCGCACTCGCCGACCTCTCGTCGGTGGAGAAGCGTCTCGATCGCGTCAAGCGCTCCGCGAAGACGGGCGACAAGGAAGCGCTCGCGGAGCTGCCGACCGTCGAGAAGGCGCACAGCTTCCTGAAGGATGGGCGCGGATTGTGGGAAGCGCGGCTCTCGCCCGACGAGCTGGCGCTGCTCAAGCCCCTGTCGCTGCTCACCGCCAAGCCGATCCTCTACGCGGCGAACGTCACCGATGCGGAGTTCGCCGGCGAAGAGGGCGCGCACCTCCAGGCACTTCGCGCGGCGATCGAGTCGAGCGGCGAACAGGCGGAGCTCGTGGCGTTCTCGGCGAAGATCGAGAGCGAGCTCGCCGAGCTGCCACCGGAGGACCGCAAGGATTTCCTCGCGTCGCTGGGGCTCGAATCGGCTGGACTGGATCGCCTCATCAAGGGCGGCTTCCATCTGCTCGGACTCCAGACGTACTTCACCGCGGGTGAGCAGGAAGTTCGCGCCTGGACGATCCATCGCGGCGACACCGCACCACAGGCGGCCGGAGTGATCCACACCGACTTCGAGCGCGGCTTCATCAAGGCGGAAACGGCGGGCTACACCGAGTTCATCTCCAACGGCGGCTGGAAGGGAGTGAAAGAGCGAGGGCTGATGCGCGCCGAGGGAAAGGAGTACGTGGTGCAGGACGGCGACGTGTTGCTGTTTCGGTTCAACGTCTGATGGGGTCTCCGGACCGGCTGGGATCCCCGTTCCACCCCTGGTTCGGGCGATCTTCGCCTATTTCTGATCGGTCGAGCGCCGCTCGATAGGCATAATTGGGGCTCAGATTGGGCCCACCCCTCGCGCGGTTGCTCGCACTCGCGTGTCGGAGTCCGAAACGGTCGCATTCCGCGTTGGAGTCCATGACAGTGCGGACGAGCCCTGCATTTCGCGCTTGCGCAGTCGGACCAGCTCGTCGACTTCCGCGACGGCGACCCGGGCGATCCATCCCGGCTGCGACGCGACGGAGCTCA
>JBDSDB010000147.1:0-9619 GCA_039920785.1 Gemmatimonadaceae bacterium | reverse complement strand
GCGTCGCGCGGATCCTCGCGCTCGAGCACTGCGGCGACGATGAGCCCCGCCGGCGAATCGGTCGGGAGATCCTTGAGCGAGTGCACCGCGATGTCGGTCTTGCCCTTTCGCAGATCCTGCTCGAGCTCCTTCGTGAACAACCCCTTCGCGCCGATCGTGCTGAGCGGCTCGTCCAGCCGCTTATCGCCCAGTGTGCGATAGGTCACCAGCTCGCTCTCGATGCCTCGCTTGGTCAGCGCAGCCTGGACGAGCCGCGCCTGCCGGAGCGCGAGCTCGGACGAGCGCGTGCCGATCTTGAGGACGTCCCTCATGAAGACGTCGGACGCTTGCTCCCCAGCGTCGCCACCGTCGCCGCCGCGAGCGCCTCGATGGATGCCTCGGTTGCCTCCGCGGCCAGCGTGATCCCCGCGGCGCGCACGGCGTCGCTCGTCACCGGGCCAATGGAGACGGCCGGCGCGCGGCGCGCGAGGTCGGCGCCAACTGCCTCGACGAAGCCGCGCACCGCGGAGGCGGAGGCGAAGGTGACGGCGTCCACGCGACCCTGCGAGAGCGCCTCGCGCAGCGCACCCGCTCCCGCGCCGTCGCTGGCCGTGCGATAGACGCTCACGACGTCCACGGTGCAGCCCATCGCGGACAGCCCGTCGGGCAGCACGTCGCGCGCGCCCTCGGCGGCGATGTACAGCACGCGCGTGTCGCGCACGTCGTCGCGCTCCAACAGCGCCGCCAGCACACCTTCGGCCACGTACCGTTCCGGCACCACGTCGGCGGCGAGCCCGCGCGCGAGCAGCGTGTCGGCGGTGGAGCGGCCGACGCACGCGAGCTTGCGACCGGCGAGCGCGCGCGCGTCGCGACCGGAAACGCGCAGCGCCTCCCAGAGAAACGCCACTGCGTTCTGGCTGGTGAAGACGACCCAGTCGTACTCGGCAATTCGAACGATCGCCTCACGCAGCGGCGCGGCATCCAGCGGCACCACACGCAGCGCCGGCATCTCCAACACCTCGGCGCCCAGCTCGGAGAGCGCGGCTCTGAGCCCCGTCGCCTGTGCCGAGGCGCGCGTGACGACGACGCGCTTGTCGAACAGCGGCATCTGGTCGAACCAGGCGATCTCGCTGCGCAGCGCGACGACCCTGCCGATCACCGTGATCACCGGCGCGCCGAGGCCGGCGCGCTCCACCGCGTCGGCGAGCGTGGTCACGGTGGCCACCACCGTTCGCTGCCGCGCGTACGTGCCCCACTGGATCGCCGCCGCCGGCATGTCGGGCGACATCCCTCCGAGCACCAGCGCCTCGGCGATGCGCGGCAGCGTCTTGACGCCCATGTAGAGCACGATCGTTCCGCCGGCGCGAGCGAGCGAGGCCCAGTCGGTCTGCAGCTCGCCCTTCTGCGGATCCTCGTGGCCGGTGACGAAGGTGACCGAGGTGGCCGTGCCACGGTGAGTCACCGGGATGCCGGCGTACGCCGCCGCGGCCACGCCCGCCGTCACGCCCGGTACGATCTCGAACGCGACGCCGGCCTCGGCGAGCGCCTGCGCCTCCTCGCTGCCGCGCCCGAACACGAGCGGATCGCCGCCCTTCAGACGCACCACGCGCTTGCCTTCGCGGCCGAGCCGCACGAGTAGCTCGTTGATCGCGTCCTGCCCCACGGACTCGTCGCTCCCGCCCCGCTTGCCGACATCGTGCAACACGGCGCGCGGATTGTCCTTCCGCGCTGCCGCCACGATCGCCGGATTGGCCAGCGCGTCGGCAGCGATGGCGTCGCACGTCGCGAGCAGCTCCTGCGCGCGCACGGTGAGCAGCCCCGGATCGCCCGGGCCAGCACCGACGAGATAGACGATGCCGCTCACACGCCGTCCGGTGAGTGCGACGCGTGCCGGGCCGATGATTCCAGTTGCGCGAGCCGCGCGCGGAGCCGCCGCTCGCGCACCGTGATGCTCACCGCGTACGCGAGATACACGATGCCCGCGAGGATGTACGCCGCCGTCGCGAAGCCGCCGTTGTCCGGCGTCATGCGTGCGCCTGTTCCAGATCGTCCACGGAGTCGCGCAGCGTGGCGATGCGGTAGCGCGCGCGCAGCAGCGCGGCGAACAGCAGGGCGAAGGCGAAGAAGGCCGTGAAGAAGGTGACCTGCATCTCGGAAGGCATCGACGGCGCGCTCGGCTTGAGCAGGATAGGCATCGGGTGCAGCGTTCGGAACAGGTATACGCTCAAGTGGATGAACGGCACCAGGAGCGCCGCGAGAATGCCCAGCACGGCCGAGTAGCGCGCGCGTCGCCCGCGCTCCTCCACCGCGCCGCGCAGGAGATGATACGCGACGATGATGAACCAGAGGAAGAGCGTCGACGTGAGTCGCGCATCCCACGTCCACCACGCGCCCCAGATCGTCTTGCCCCACAACGGCCCGGTGACGAGCACGACGGTCGTGAACGCGAGCCCCACCTCGGCCGCGCTCTCGGCGACGCGGTCGAGCTTCTCGTCCTTGAGCCAGAGGTACAGGATGCTCGCGATCGCCATGAGGACGAATGCGACATACAGCGCGATGAACGCCGAGGTGGCGTGGATGTAGAGGATCTTCTGCGCCGGCCCCTGCAGCGCCTCCACCGGTGTGAACGCGAGCGCGCGCACGTACACCGCGGCCACGGCGACGAGGGCGGCGCCCATGAGTAGATCCGGTCCCGTGCGCCTGGACACGTCCGGCGAGGCGCTCGCAGTGGAAGTCATTCGTCGAGAGTGAATGGGAAGGCGAGCGTGCACGCCGTGACGAACACGATGTCGAATGCGAGGAGGATACGGAGCCACGGCCACGCCTCGGCCACCGGCCGGCCGGCCATGAGCCGCGACGACGATTGCGCGGCGCCCATGACGATGGGAACGAAAAATGGGAGGCTGAGCATGGGAAGCAACAGCTCGGCCATGCGCGTGTTCACCGCCATCGCGCTGAACAACGTGCCCACCGCGACGAGCCCGATCGCCGCGAGACCGGCTATGCCCGCCAGCATCACGACGCCCCCGCCGAATGGGAGATTGTAGAACAACACCACGGCTGGGATCGTGACCGCGAGTATCCCGAGCACGAAGACGAGGTTCGCCAGCGCCTTCCCGAGATAGATCGACTCGCGAGAGATCGGTGCGCCGAGGAGTCCGTCGACGGCGCGGTCGGCCAGCTCGCTGGCGAAGGAACGTTGCAGACCGAGCAGACCGGCGAAGGTGAAGATCACCCAGAGCACGCCCGGTGCGAGGTCGGGCGCCGAGACGGCGGTGGAATCCCAGGCGAAGTAGAAGATCGTCACGCCGAGGAGTGCGAAGACCACCGCTGAGAGGAACGCGGTGCGCGTGCGGAACTCGATCGCGAGATCCTTGCGCGCGACGATCCACGCCGCGGCCATCATGCCCGGCGGTGAGAGCGGCTGCCGCTCACTCATGGACGGCGGTCAGCTCGCGGTACTGCGCGGGATACGCGCTCGCATCCACCGCGTCACGTGCCTCGAAGCGCGCGAACCGCCCCCGCCGCATGATCGCCGTGTGCGTCGCCAGCGCGAGGCCCTCAGGCAGGTTGTGCGTGACGACGACGAGCGCCGCGCCCGCCTCGCGCCGCTCGGCGAGCGCCGCAGTGAGCGCCGCAGCGCCCGTCTCGTCGAGCCCGGTGTACGGCTCGTCGCAGAGGAGCAGGGCCGGCTCATGGACGATGGCGCGCGCGATGGAGACTCGCTGCTGAAGCCCGCGGCTCAACGCGCGAACAGGCGTGTCGGCGCGGTCGTGGACGCGCATGGTCGTCAGCGCGGTGAGCGCGGCGGCGGCGGGATCGGGGAGTCCATGCAGCCGCGCCGTGAAGGCAACGTTCTCGTGCGCCGTTAGTGTGCCGTAGAGCATGCTCGCATGGGAGACGAGCCCGACCTGCGCACGCGCGGACGTGCCGGTCGTCAACGAGACGCCGTTGATGAGCACCGTTCCCTGGCCGGGTGTGAGCAGGCCGGCGAGCAACCGCAATAGCGTGGTCTTACCCGCGCCGTTCGGCCCGAACAGCGCAAGGCAGTCGCGCGCATGAAGCGTGAAGCCGACGTCGTCGACCACTCGTCGCCCTCCGAACGCGCGAACGAGGCCCTCCGCTCGGACCACGGGCGTGGTCACCATCGAGGGTGTGTCGGCGCTCGAGCGAGCTGACGCAACGGGTAGCATGCGAGGAAGATACAGGTGCACCGCATGCTGAGCGACGCTCGCCTCGTCAATCACTCCTCGTCGGCGATATCAGCTGGCGGTAGTGCGCAGGCTCCTCGAAGATGCACCCGCTCCGGGCGTAGAACGAGTCGTCGAGCACGAAGACACCGTTGTCGACGCGACGCCAGGAAGCGTCGCCGCACGGATGGTGGCGCGACATCTCGCTCCACCGGCGGTACTGCTGATGGCCGTTCGTCTCCATCATGCCCGACGTGAAACCCGGGAGCGGCGCCAACCGCGCCGCGACGTTCTTGTTCCAGTCCACGAGCACGGGATTCACCGTCAGGTCCGCGGCCATGCAGATGAGACGGCGCTCGTGCGCGAGCTTCGCGATCTTCAGCGTCTCGCTCAGCGTCTTCGCGATCCCCTTGAGCGCGAAGCCGCCATACCCCTGCTCGATGCGGCGCGTCGCGTCGCTCACGCGTGTCACGCTCTCGTCCGCTACCACGATCACCGGCACGTCGCGCACCGACTCGTCGTTCTCGTCCGGGAAGGGCTCCTCGACGAGCGCGACCTGATCGAGCGCGCCGATCCGCCGCGCCGCGTCGAGCAGTCGGAGGAGCGTCTCCTTTCGCTCGTAACGCTGGTTGGGATCGATGTCGTAGCGCAGCTTGCCGTCCGATGAATGACGGTTCCTCGTGTCGCCGACCGCTCGATGAACCGCGGTCAACCGCTGGATGTCCCTCTCGAGCATCTCGGCCTGCGTGCCGGGACTACCGAGCTTCAGCTTGATCACGAAGTAGCCGTCGGCGGCCGCGCGCGCGACGCTCTCGAGGGGCAGTCCATAGGTCACCGACGGCAGGCTCGCGACCGTGCGATGCCGGTGCGACAGGCCGGACCGATACTCCGTCGGGATCATCTCGTCGAATGTGGAGAGACCGTTCTCGGCCGCGTAGAGAAGCCACGCCGCATTGTCCACTGCAACGAGCGCGTTCAGCGCGAAGGTGCGGCGAAGCTCCGGCACGCCGGTCACCCGCCGCGCGAACTCGTGCAGGTCGGGGAAGATGCGATCGATCAGCTCGACGGGGGTCGCGAAGGTCTCGCCGACGACCATCTGCAGCGCACGATCGGTCACGGCGAGCATCAATGCGTTGGCGGCGCTCTCGGAGTGCTTCGCCAGCACGGCTGGATCGCACCAGAGCACGTTCTGCGTGCCCAGCCCGATGTGGCTCCGCGCCGAATCGCTGTCCAGGCGCGCGACGGTCTGCCAGAACTCCGTCATGAAGCCCCCCTTGAACCCGGAGGGGCGTATCAGTGGCTCGCGTTCGAAGTCGAGCGCGACGCTCCGGATGCGGATGGGTCGACGCGCTCGCGCCCACGGTGCGATGCGATCCGCGAGTGGAAGCGCCGCGGCCGTTCCGGCTACGGCGAGGAACTCGCGACGTGACAGCTCGCGTCCCCGACGTGCCATCACGGCCTCGACGCGGACGGCGTGCGAGCCGGCGCCGACGCGGCGGCCAGCAGTTGCTGGAACCTCATCAGGTCTCGCCGCATGCCATCCACTGTCTGCTTGCGGCGCGCCGCGCCACCGCCGCCCGCCATCTCCAGCGGAGCGTACTCGAAGTGCACCGTTACCGGCGGCAGCGCTCCGCGCGCGAGCAGCTGACGCAGGTACGTGGGGAAGTTCACCATCCCTTCGCCGAGGGGTACGCTGCGCGGCTCCCATCGACCGTCCGGCCGTTTCGCCCAGATCAAATCCTTCACGGCGATCGTGTCGATATGCGGCGCGATCATCCGCAGGGCGACCGGCCAGCTCTCGCCTCCCTCCGCCACCGCGTGGCGAATGTCGTATTGCACGCCCAGCCCATCGGGCTCGACTCCCTCGAGGAGTACGCCGAGATCCCAGACGGACCCGCCGACTCGCGTGCCGACGTGGTTCTGGTATCCACCGCGAATGCCGAGCTCCCGATTGAGCGACGCGAGCGCGGCGACACGCGGCTTCAGCTCGCGCAGCGCCTGAAGCGGCTCGGGGCTCGTGGGATAGGTCCAGTAACCCATCCGGTAGTGCGACACGCCCACCTTTCGAGCCGTCGCCAGCACGCGGCGCGTGAGTGGATCGTTCGCGTCCGTGATCGCGGTGGTGATGAGCGGCACCGTGAGCCCGGACCGGCGCAGCGTCTCGACGGCGCGCGGCAGGTCGTCCTCGACGCGCTCGGGAAGCACGTGGCCACCGGGCCTTACCGTGAGATCCACAGAGCGGAACCCGGACTCGGCGATGACCGGTCCCACGTCGGCGAACGGCAGCCACTGCAGGTGCTTGGAGAATACCGCGATCACCGCTTCCTGGCGGCGGAGCGCTGTCTCGATCGCGTGCGACACGCGCGGTCCAAGCGCGCCGACCGTCACTCCGACCGCCGCGGCGCGCGCGATGAACTCGCGGCGAGTGGGGTGGTCGACATCCTTCGACTCTCGATTGTCAGACATGACGGTAGAATGAGCGACGCTCCGCGCGGCGTCAACGAGATGCGCCCAAGGCGATCAAGGGTCAGCCTCGCCTAAATTCGCCTGCGCACGTACTGGAGTTCAACGAACTGACCCTCCTTTGGCACGCGTGGCGTTCCAACGGCACGGGAACGGATGACGCGGATGCAGCGGATTCCAACGGATACTACGAATTGCCAACCGAACGGGGTCACGTGCCGCAGAACGTCGTCTCCCGATAGAGCCGTTCCCCCGCGCTCCCCGCGCCTCCGCGAGAAATACCAACGCTGTGTGTTTCTCGCGGTGGCGCGGAGGTCGCGGAGAACCGCAACGACAACGGCAACGATAACAGTCAACTGATTTGAGGTTGCGGGGCCGAGGCTGTGCGCCGCAGCTCAAAAAGAATCGGTGGTTGGCTCGCCGTGATGTTGGCTCTCAGGTAGTGGCCTCCCGAGAGAGCCGTATCCGGCAGGTTCCGCGTCATCCGTCTGAGATCCGTGCTCCCGCTGTTGGGACGCCACGAGATGCGTCCAAGGCGATCAAGGGGACGCCGTTCGGCCCGGGCGGGTCTGCCGTTCACCTCGTGAGTCTCACGGGCGGTCGTACCCGCCTTCCGAAGGGGTCCTGAAATTTTTGCGGGCACTCGCCGTCGTAGTTGCAGTCGCCTCACGATGGGCTATCCTGTCCAGCGCCACCAACCCCATCGCCCAGTCATGCTCTTCCCCGCCGCACGGATTCGCGAGCAGATCGAGGTCGTCCTCCACGCCTGGGGCATGCCCCCGGACGTGATCCGGACAGCCGCCGACGTCATGGTCGACACCGATCTCGCCGGCATCGACTCCCACGGCATCTCCATGCTGATGCTCTACGAGGAGGCGCTCGGCCTCGACCAGCTCAACCCGAGACCGCGTCCCCGGATCGTCAGGCGGACTCCCGTCACCGCGCTGATCGACGGCGATGCTGGGCTCGGCCACGTCAGCGCCGTGATGGGGATGGAGCTCGCCATCGAGATGGCCGAGGCTGCCGGGGTGGGAATCGTCTCCGTCTTCAACTCGACCCATTTCGGCGCGGCGGGCTACTACGCGGCGATGGCGTCGCGACGCGGATTGCTCGGCCTGGTTACCTGCACCACGCGCGGCAATCCCGTACTTCCCACGCGCAGCGCGGTGCCGGTGCTCGGTACCAACCCCATCGCTTTCGCCGCGCCGACACGCCGGAACGTGCCCTTCCTGCTCGACATGTCCACCAGCACGGTGGCGCAGAACAAGGTCAAGATGTACGACCTGAATGGCGTCTCGCTCCCCGCCGGCTGGTGTCTCGACGAACGCGGCCAGCCCATCGTCGATTCGGCGGTGGCGATGGAGAAGGTCACGATCAGCCACTCCGCCGGCATCACCGCGCTGGGCGGTACGCCGGAGATGTCGAGCCACAAAGGGTATGGGCTGAGCGTCATGGTGCAGATTCTCTCGGCGACGTTGGCAGGCGGCTCGTTCACACCCATCCGCAAGCGCTCGCAGGGCCGCGGCATACCCGACAACATCGGCCACTTTCTCATGGCGCTCGACCCGACCGCCTTTCGCCCGGACGGCGAGTTCGAGGACGACCTGGACGACGTGATCGACGTGCTGCACGCGGCACCGCCGAACAACGCTGGCGAGCCGGTGCTCGTCGCGGGCGAGCCGGAGGCGATGTCGCGCGCCGAGCGGTCGCGCACGGGCATCCCGATTCCGGACTCGCTGGCAGATAAAATTCGCGCGATCTGTGACCGCTGCGGCGCTCCCTTCGTGCTCGAGGCAACGCGACGCTCGTGACACGCGGATGAAGTTCGACTACTGCGTCATCGGCGGTGGGATCGTGGGCCTCGCCACGGCGATGAAGCTCCTCGAGCTTCATCCGGGCGCGAGCCTCGTGCTCCTCGAGAAGGAATCCGCGCTCGCGATGCACCAGACCGGCCACAATAGCGGCGTGATCCACAGCGGGATCTACTATCCGCCCGGCAGCCTCAAGGCGGACCTCTGCCGGCGGGGGGAGCGCGCCACGAAGGAATTCTGCACCGAACACGAGATCCCGTTCGTCACCTGCGGGAAGACGCTCGTCGCCACCAGCGCGCTCGAGGTGACGCGCATGGAAGCACTCGTCGACCGTGCGCGGCAGAACGGAATCGAGGTCGAGCGACTCGACCAGGCGGAGCTCGCACACCGCGAGCCGAATATCACCGGTCTCGGCGCACTGTTCGTCCCGGCGACCGCGATCGTCGACTACCGGCTGGTGTGCGCCGCGATGGGCCGCGTGATCGCCGCCGCGGGGGGACAGATCGTCTTCAACGTCGAGGTGACCTCCATCCGCGAGTCGGCGAACGACGTCACCGTCAGCTCTGGCTCGCTGAGCTGGATGGCGGAGCGGCTGATCGTCTGCGGAGGCTTGCAGTCGGATCGCCTCGCGCGGCTGGCCGGTCTGCCGCTGACCCACCAGATCGTGCCGTTCCGCGGGGAGTACTACCAGCTGCCTCACAGCAGGCGGGAGATCATCCAGAGTCTCATCTATCCGATTCCCGACCCCGACCTCCCCTTCCTCGGCATCCATCTCACGCGCATGATCGACGGCAGCGTGACCGTGGGGCCAAACGCCGTGCTCGGCTTCGCGCGCGAGGGTTACCCCAAGCGTTCGCTCAACCTGCGCGACGTCGCGCAGTACCTTCTCTTTCCCGGCCTCTGGAAAGTGCTCGTCCGATACCGCAACTCCATACCGGGCGAGCTGGCCGGTTCATTCTCCAAGTCCGTCTACCTGAAGGAGTGCCGGAAGTATTGCCCCAGCCTGACCGTGAGCGATCTGCTACCGTACCCGGCCGGCATTCGCGCTCAGGCGGTCACGCGTGACGGGGTGCTCGTGCACGACTTTCTCTTCTTGAATACCGAGCGCTCTCTGCACGTGTGCAACGCCCCATCACCGGCGGCGACGTCGGCGATCCCGATCGGGGAGATGATCGC
>JBDSDB010000146.1:0-15313 GCA_039920785.1 Gemmatimonadaceae bacterium | reverse complement strand
GGAATCCACGACCGCTTCCGTCTCGACGGCGGCGATCACCGGCGCTACCAGACGCTGTATTGGCGCTCGGGCCGCTACGTGAAGCTCGACATCGAGACAGGCGCGGAGCCGCTTCGCATCCACGACGTATCCGGCATCTTCACGGCGTACCCATTCGTCGAGCGCGGCAGCTTCTCCAGCGATCTGCCCTGGCTGGCGGACATGTGGGCCATGAACTGGAATGGCGCGCGCATCGGCGCGTTCGAGACGTACATGGACACGCCCTACTACGAGCAGCTCCAGTACATCGGCGACACGCGGCTCCAGGCCCTCATCTCTCTCTACGTCGCCGGTGACGACCGGCTCGTGCGCCAGGCGATCACCCACTTCGACCACTCGCGCATCCCCGAGGGGATCACCGCGAGCCGGTATCCCTCCGAGCTGCGGCAGCTCATCCCTCCCTTCTCGCTGATTCACGTCGCGATGGTGCACGATTACTACATGCATCGCGACGACGCGCCCTTCGTCCGCCGTCAGCTCACCGGTGTGCGCGGCATTCTCGACTGGTACGCTCGATTCGTGGACGGCACGGGCCTGCTCGGCCCGATGCCGTACTGGAACTTCGTCGACTGGGCCGATCGCTGGCCGCGCGGTGTGCCAGCCGGCTCGGACGATGGACATTCGGCGACGATCAGCCTGCTCTACGCCTACGCGCTCGATCGAGCCGCAGTGCTCGAAGCGGACGTCGGCGTGCGTGGGCTCGCGCAGACGTATCGAGCGCGCGCGGACTCGCTGCGCGTCGCCGTGCGCACGCGCGCATGGGATCCCGCGCGACGCCTCTTTCGCGACGCGCCGGACACCGCAGCGTTCAGTCAGCAGACGAACGTGCTCGCGATTCTCACCGACGCGGCACCTGCCGGCGAGCAGCGCGCGCTCATGGAGCGCGTGCTCTCCGATTCCACCCTCGTCCCCGCATCGTACTACTTCAGCTTCTACCTCATGGAGGCCTTGCAGAAGGCCGGACTCGGCGACCGCTACGTCGAGCAGCTTGCGCCATGGCGCACCATGCTCGCACTCGGCCTCACCTCCGCGCCCGAGAAGCCGGAGCCCACGCGCTCCGACACGCACGCCTGGTCGGCCCATCCCAACTACGGACTCCTCGCGACGGCACTCGGCGTGCGTCCCGCATCGCCGGGCTTCCGCACCGTGCGCGTCAGCCCCTCGCTCGGGCAGCTGCGCCATGCTAGCGGCAGGGTTCCCCACCCGCGTGGCGACATCGACGTCACGCTCGACCGGGCGGGAGCGAACGGCATCCAGGCAACGATCACCCTCCCTGCGGGCGTGCGAGGCCGATTCGAGTGGCGAGGCCGCGCCATCCCCTTGCACCCTGGTCGTCAGCACGTCACGCTCTGATTGCGCCGCCGAGACCTAGTCCATCCGATACGCCTCGACCGTGACGCCGAGCCGCTGCGCGGCGTTTCCGCGAAACGAGCCGCGCGTCGGCGAGACGTCGGCGTAGTCTCGTCCGACGGCCACTTTGACGTGCGCGTCCCCCACCACCACGTCGTTCGTCGCATCCAGCCCGCGCCATCCATGCGTGGGCGTGAATGCTTCTACCCACGCGTGCGACGCCTGCTCTCGCTTCTCGCCCCCCTCCTCCGGGATGTCGGCCACGGTGTAGCCACTCACGTACCGCGCCGGCACGCCCACGGCGCGGCACAGACCAATCAGCACGTGCGCGAAATCCTGGCAGACGCCGGTGCGCAGCCGCATCACCTCTTCGACAGTCGTCGCCACCGTCGTCACGTTCCGCTGATAGGTGAACGACTCGTGCACAAGCCGCGACAGCGCGCGCACGCCCTCGAACGTCGCGTTGGGATCCGTCCATCGGTGCGGCGCCGCCATCGCCTCGAACTCGGGGAGCGCGGGCACCATCGGCGAGGGCGACAGGAAGTCTACCAGCTCCCCCGGCGATAGCGCCCGTGGCGGCTTGCTCGACGGCACGAAGGGATTCTCCAGTGTGGTCGAGAGCTCGCTCCGCGTCACCACCTCGAGCATGCGGTGCATCCTGCCCACGGTCACGAGGTGCGTGCGGTTCCCGAAGCCATCCGTGTACGGCCGCACCGAGCCCGTGGGCGTCACCGTGAGCGTGAAGCGGTCCCACCGCTGGGTCGCGTCAGAGAACGGGCCGAGGCGCACCTCCATCACTCCTTCGGCGACGTCGGCGGAGTAGTCGAAGCGCGTGACGTGTACCAGGCGAATCCTCACTGGTCCTGCCTCTGCTGCTGCTGTTCCGCCATCAGACGGCGCGCCCGCACGGCGCCCACCAGCCGCCCCTGATGCGGCTCGTCGCGCAGATACACGCGCGTCACGTGATCGGTCACGTTCGCCAGGTCGCGCTGCACCACGTGCAGATAGTCCTGCAATCCGCTCTCGATGATGTCGTCCACAGCCGCGTGCTCGAGCTGGGCGGTGAGGAGGCCGAGCGCGCGGGTCGCCGAGCTGCCCGCGTAGCGCGGCCCTTCCGGGATGGTGTGGTCGGAGTTGAGCGCACGCAGCGCGTCCCACGCCTGCCGCAGGCTGAAGCGCACACTCTGCGGGAACTGCGCGTTGAGCAGCAGGAACTCCACGACGCGCGCCGGCTCCACGCGCAGCGAGTAGTACCTCGCGTAGCCCTCCGCCGCGCCGCACGAGCGCAGTACGCCGATCCAGCGCACCATGTCCAGCTCGGCGGCACCGTCGTCGCGGAGCAGGTGCGCCTGCAATGCGAGCACGTGTGCCACGTTGTCGGCCCGCTCCAGGAAGGTGCCGAGCCGCACGAACCGCCAGCACTCGTCGTGCGCCAGCGTCGCGTCGGCAAGTCCCTGGATGAGCTGCGCCTCGTTCCTGATGCGTTGGAAGAACGCGTGCGGGTTCCGCTCGGCGATCTCCGGTAACGCAGGGTTGCTGAGGAAGAGGTGCAGCGAGTTGAGTGTCTCCCACATCTCGCTCGAGATCCGCTCGCGCACCTGCCGCGCCGCCGAGCGCGCGCGATCGATGCACGCCACGATCGACCGCGGATTGTCCTTGTGGAAGACGAGCCACTGCCGCACCGTCCGCGCCGCCTCGCGCTCCACCGTGACCTCGGCGAGCATCGCCGGCAGCGGGGCATCGTGCGGGCGCTGCGCGAGCAGCGGCGCCCATCGCGCCGCGCGCAGCTCCGGATCATCGTCCTCGTCGAACTCCAGATGCTGGCTCACCTCGATCAGCCGCCCCACCGCCAGCGACCGCTCCACGTACCGGCTCATCCAGAGCACGTCCTCCGCGACTCGGCAGAGCATCATGCACGCTCCCGCGCGAGCACCCATGTGTCCTTCCCGCCACCACCCTGCGACGAGTTCACGACGAGCGAACCCGATCGCAGCGCCACGCGCGTGAGTCCGCCCGGCGTGATGCGCACCTCGCGCCCGAACAGCACGAATGGGCGAAGATCCACGTGCCGGCCCTCGAGGTGATCGTCCACCCAGCACGGATGCCGCGACAGCGCCAGCGTCGGCTGCGCGATGTAGTTGCGCGGGTTGGCGACGATCCGCGCGCGGAACTCCGCGAGCTCGGCGCGCGACGCGTGCGGACCGATCAGCATGCCGTATCCCCCGCTTTCGTTCACCGCCTTGACCACCAACTCCCCCATGTGATCCAGTACGTAGCGTCGGTCGTCGTCGCGCACGGGCAGGTACGTCGGCACGTTGTGCAGTAGGGGCTCCTCACCCAGGTAGTACTTGATGATGTCCGGCACGAGCGCATACACCGCCTTGTCGTCCGCCACTCCAGTCCCGATCGCGTTCGCGACGCTGACGCGGCCCAGCCGGTAGCACGCCAGCAGACCGGGGACGCCGAGCATCGAGTCGGTGCGGAACGCGAGCGGATCGAGATAGTCGTCGTCCACGCGCCGATAGATGACGTCCACCCGCTGGCGCCCTCGCGTCGTGCGCATGAACACCGCGCCGTCGTCGACGAACAGGTCGGATCCCTGCACGAGCTCCACGCCCATCGCCTTGGCCAGCGCGCAGTGCTCGAAATACGCCGAGTTGTAGACGCCGGGCGTGAGCACCACGATGACCGGCTCCTCCGCCGTCGGCGGCGCGATGGACTGCAGGACCTCGAGCAGATCCTGCGGGTAGCCCTCGACCGGCCGCACGTCGTAGTCCTGGAAGATTTGCGGCCACACGCGCTCCAGCACGCGGCGATTCTCCAGCACGTACGACACGCCCGACGGCGTGCGCAGGTTGTCCTCCAGCACGAACAGCTCGCCGCTCGCATCGCGTACGAGATCGCTTCCCATCACGTGCGTGTACACGCCGAGGGGGACGTCCACTCCGCGCAGCTCGCGCCGGTAGCCTCGTGCGCCGAGCACCAGCTCCGCCGGCACGATGCCGGCGCGCAGAATGCGCTGGCCGTGGTAGATGTCGTCGAGAAAGATGTTCAGCGCGCGGATGCGCTGCTCGAGTCCGCGCGAGATCCGGTCCCATTCGTCCGGCATGATCACGCGCGGCACGAGATCGAATGGCATGATCTTCTCCATTCCCTCCGCGCCCTGGTTCACCGCGAAGGTGATCCCGCCGACACGGAAGGAGAGATCCGCCGCGCGGCGGCGCGCATCCACCTCCTCCACGCTCAACGTCGCCAGGCGCCTCGACAGTGCCTCGTACGGCGGGCGCGGCACGCCCGGTGCCTCGAACACTTCGTCCCAGAATCTGCCGAGATCGTATGACTCGAGCGCCGAGCGCGATGCGGCGCTCGGCGAGAAGTGCAGCGACTCGAGTGGACGCGCGCTCATGCGAGCTCCACGATCCACGCGTTCTTCCGCGCCGTGAAGTGCCCGCTCGCGCCCTGGAAGGTGCCACTCGTCGGCGCGATGTCGCTGTAGTCGCGACCCACCGCCACCGTGATGTAGTTGAGGCCTGGAACGATGCGGTGCGTCGGGTCGTACGCCAGGACGCGCAGCCGCTCCGGGTCGTCCGGATCAGGAAGCAGCATCTCGATCCAGGCGTGCGGCGCCCCCTCGCCGAGCAGATGCCCCGAGACGTAGCGCACCGGCACACGCATCTCGCGCAGGATGGCGATCGCCAGATGCGCGTAGTCCTGACACACGCCGCGTCCGAGATGCAGCGCCATCGCCGCAGGCGTCTGCACGCCGGTCGCACCGAACTGATAGGTGATCGCGCGCGCGGCCCACTCCGCGCCGCACCGCGCCGCCGCCCACTGGCGTACTTCTGCCTCGCCGAGCGTGCCGACACCATCGGGCAGCACTCCGTCCGCGAGCTCGCCGATCGGCGTGGCGTCGATCTCTCCCTCGAGCGCGCGCGCCGCTTCGCGGATGCGCGTGCACGATGCCGTCAGCGCGGTCCGTGTCAGATAGAGTTCCGCGATGCCGTCGGTCGCGACGCGCAACGGTCCCGTCGTGGCGTTCCGGCGCACGGTGAACTCGGCCGTGAACTCCACCGCCTCGCGCACCGACGCGCTCGAGACGTGGTACACGAGGTTGCCGAACCGGTCGGTCTGCGAGAGGATGCGCACCTCGTCGGCGCCCTCGACGCGCAGGTCGCGCTGCAGCAGCTGCTGCCCGCCGTGCGCTTCCGGGGGTAGCATCATCAGGCGCTGCCTCAGATCCTGGATCGGCGACGGATAGACGTAGCGGTACTGCTGTCTCACCTTGAATGCGGCGCGGGCGAGCCGGTCCCACGCCGGTGGTGCGCGCAGCACGAGGCTCGGCTCCACCGCCGCTCCACTCATCTCACCACTCCGAGCAGCTGTTCGTGCGTCATGTGCGCCGGACGCTCCGGCAGGAGCGGTCCCTTGAGGCTCGGCGGCTCCTCCAGGGGCATGGCCGCCGCCACCTCCTCGGCCCACACCTGCATC
This sequence comes from Gemmatimonadaceae bacterium, assembly GCA_039920785.1. Classification (GTDB taxonomy): domain Bacteria; phylum Gemmatimonadota; class Gemmatimonadetes; order Gemmatimonadales; family Gemmatimonadaceae; genus AG11. The sequence goes on along the minus strand of JBDSDB010000146.1, from coordinate 9,436 downwards.
TTCAGCAGGTTCAGCGCGCCGTACGAAGTCGTGAGCGCCACATCCGCCGCGTCGCGGCCGAATCCCACGACGACGCGTCCCACGCGCGGCATGTTGTGCCGCGCGTCGAACGTGTACCACCGCCCATCGATGAACACCTCGCTCCAGGCGTGGAAGTCCATCGGGGTGTCCGGTGCGTCGACGGCGATGTCGGGCAGATACCCGAAGGTGTAGCGCGCCGGGATATTCAGCGCGCGGCAGAACGCCGTGACCAAGAGAGCGAAGTCGCGGCAGACGCCGGCCCGTCGATCGAGCAGTTGGCGCGCCGTGCCGTGCGGCACGATCGCGCTGGGGTCGTAGCGCACGTTCGCGTGCACCCAGTCGCAGACGGCCTGGACGCGCTCCCACGTGGCGGGGGTGTCGCCGAACAGATCCCACGCCTCGTTCGCCACCTGGTCCGAGTCCACGTATCGGCTCGGGAGCGTGAAGCCAAGCACGTTATCCGGGAGCCGGGCCGGTGGAACGAGCATGGCCCCAGGCTCCCGCGGATCGGGCTCGTCATCCACGTCGACCACCGCGTCGTAGCGGACGGTCGTCTGACCCTTGGGAAACTCCAGCCTCCAGCAGCCGTTCCCGAACGCGTCGCGGAAGTCCCGGATCTCGAGCGTCGGCTCCGCCCAACGCGACTCGTAGATCGTATGATGGGCGCCATCCGCGCGCGTGCCGACCAACATCACCGTGGTCACGGCATGCGGGCTCTCGAACTGGAATTCACACCCGACGCGCACCCGCATGCCCGGCCTCCCGTCGTTGATCGGCGTCTCGACGGAGACTCGCCGCGCCTGGAACCTCCGTCGCTCACGCTCTTTCAGATGAAGTGGCCCCGAGCATCCGCTCAGTACGCCTCCCTCGACTGAACGATGGGTTACGCGGCGCGTTCTGTCAACGAGTTTTGTCAGATTTACAAATCTGTGATGGCATTTGCTCTGTTCCGACAATCATTCTTGGCTGTTTGTCGTTCAATTTGTGTATGTTTTGCACTTCGGACCCGAGTGGGCGCAACGGAAACTGACGTCTCAGCAACCAGGAGATGCTCTCATCTTCGTTCGTGACGTCCGTCACATTCTCCCTATCATTGGGTAAGAAGGAGGACCGCGACCGGCCGTGCCGTTTTCGCCCTTCCGCTCGTCTGGTTGACGAACACGGCGTTAACCCGCGACGGTGGCGACAAGCGCTTCCTGCCCCCGCTGCCCGTGCGCGTCATGCCTACCTCCCCGCGTCTCCGCGGCAGTCCCCAGAAGCGTCCCCGGCTTCTCCGCGGAAGGTGCCATCCAGAAATCCTCGCGCGCCTCCCCGGCGCCCCCGCGACGTCGCAACCGATGCCGTCACGATTCGTTCGACTCACGTCCGTCACCGCCGCGATCCTGCTCGCCCTGTTGCCGATGTCGTCCATCGTGCGCCCCCCGGCCACCCTGACGAGCGTCGCCAGCGGCGGATTGGTCGCGCGAGAGCTGACGCCGAAAGCCGCGGCGGCCGTCGCTCGCGCGTCCGTGCGCAGGCAGCTCGCCGAGCGGAGCGAAGGCACCTATATCGATGAGATGCTGGCGGAGCGCGACAGTGCGCTCGCCCGCTGGCCGGATCTGCGCGGCGTGCCGCTCACCGTCTGGATCGAGCCCAACTCCGACATCCCCGATTGGCGCGATGAGTACGCGACCCGCGTGCGTGACGCCTTCCTGTCGTGGGACGCCCTGCACCTCCCCGTGCGCTTCGCGTTCACCAGCGACTCCGCCACCGCCGATGTCCACGTCTCCTTCGTCGACCACTTCGAGGAACCGATCAGCGGTCGCACCAAGTGGGCGCGCGATGACGACTGGTGGATCATCGACGCCGACATCGTCCTCGCCGTCCATCACCGCAGCGGCCGGTCGCTCGATGCGGACGCCATGAAGGCGATGGCTCTCCACGAGGTGGGACACCTCCTCGGCCTCGATCACACCGAAGACGCGACGAGCATCATGGCGGCGCGTGTCCGGGTGCGTGCGCTCTCCCCGGCCGATCGCGCCACGGTGCGCCTGCTCTACACACTCCCGCCGGGAGGCATCCGCTAGTTCGCCGTCGCGCCGAGCTGATTCCAGCCGCGCTCGTCGTCGCACTCGCGGCATTCGTCGTCATCAGCACTGCGCGAAGCTCGAGGTTGCGCCACGCGCGCATCGAGCGAGACTCCGTCGCGCACGACACCCTGCTCTTCAGAGAGGGCATCGTGCAGGGCGCCGTGCGTCGCAGCGTCGTACCGGCCGGTCGCGAGCAGGAGACCCCGCCCGACGAGCTGCGCCGACGCATCGACAACCTGAAGTCCGGCAGCTACATCGACGAGATCATCGCCGCACAGGACAGCGCCCTCTATCGGTGGCGCGAGAAGCTCACCACGGCGCTCCGCGTCTACGTCGAGCCTACCTCCGACGTCGCTGGTTGGGATCCCAGCTATCCCGACCTCGCACGCAACGCGTTCGGCGAATGGAGCGAAGCGGGCTTCCGCGTACGCTTCGCCTTCATCTACGACTCCGCCTCGGCCGACATCACGATCCGCTGGAAGGATCGCTTTCCGCCGTCGGAGGGCCAGCGCATCGGCGTCACTGAGCGCATTCAGACCGCTCGATTCTTCATCGCCGTCGCGCGCATCGATGTGGCGAATCACGACAGCACGGGCCGGCTGCTCTCCAACCGCACCGTGGCCGGCATCCTCCGTCACGAGATCGGCCACGCGCTCGGCCTCAACCACTCGAGCGACGCCACGAGCGTGATGTATCGTGAGTCGGCCACGAGCACCATCTCCGCGTCCGATCGCGCTACGCTCCGGTTGCTCTACCTGCTGCCGCCGGGCTCCCTGCGGTAGTCGCGCTCGAGCGCGGAGCGGCCGGAACCCTTCTTGCCTCGCCGATCGCCCCATATCGCACGGTCATGGAGGTCGAGTGGGAGGGACGGAGAAGGAGAACGGAGCCGCGTCGCGCGCGGTGGACCCGAGCGCAGGCCAGTTCGACGTCGCCGTCGTCGGCGGTGGACCGGCCGGCCTGAGCGCGAGTATCTGGCTCGCGCGTTACCTCCATCGTGTCGTGTTGGTGGATTCGGGCGATCCGCGCAACTGGGAGACGCGCGGCGTCAACGGATTCCTCGGGCATCCGGACATTCGCCCCTCGGTGCTGCGCGGCATGGGACGCGACGAAGCGCGCGAAAACGGCGTCGAGCTCGTGGATGCGGTGTGCGAACGAGTCACGCACGCCGACACTGAGCGGTTCGAGCTGGCCCTCGCCGACGGGACGGTGATCGAAGCACGCCGCCTGCTGCTCGCCATCGGATTCAAGGACGTCTGGCCCGACGTGCCCGGTCTCGGGAGCGTGTACGGCAGCGACGCGCACGTCTGCCCCGATTGCGATGGACCTGAGTGCATCGACAAGAAGGTCGTCGTCATCGGCTCGGGGCGCAAAGCGGTCGGCATGGCGCTCAACCTCACCACATGGACGCGCGACATCATCATCTGCACAAACGGCGAGCCGGCCAACTTCGACCGCGCCGAGTATTGCGACAAGCTGGACGCGCTGAACATCCCGGTGATCGAGTTTCCCATCAAGTGCGTCGATCACAGCGGCTCGCACGTGCACGCGATCAGCTTCGAGAGCGGAATGGCGCTCGACACCGACAAGATCTTCTTCGCCATCGGCCAGTACCCGGCCGACGATCTCGGCGCGGAGCTCGGATGCGAGCGCGATGCCGATGGCCACATCGTGGTGGACGACTCCAATCACACGTCGGTGCGCAACTGCTTCGCCGCCGGCGACATCACCCCGGGACCCCAGCTCGCGATCGCCGCGGCGGCGGAGGGGGCGATCGCCGCGCTGGCGATCCACAAGTCACTCGTGCCCGACGCGCGTAAGCTCGAGAAGCAGGAGCTCGCCGGCTGAGTCAAACGGCGCTCAGCCGCCGCCGGTCAGCGGTTCCAGCGCAGCGTCACCTTGCGCGCGCGTTTCTCGCGCACCGTCTCAAGCTCCACCGAACGCTCTCCACTGTTGAACGCCTGCTGGATCCGCTCCCACAGCTCGGTAACGCTGCGCACCGGCTGACGCTCGACCTTCACGATGACGTCGCCATCGCGCAACCCCGACTCGGCCGCCAGCGAGCCAGCGGGTGCATCGGCAACGAGCACGCCGGACTGGATGCCGAGCGTCTTGCCGAGCGCCTCCGTCACCGTCACCATCTGCGCACCCGCCACGCCGCTCTGCGTAAACGCGAAGGTGGGCGGCAACGGGGGCGGAAACGGCGGCGTGATTGATACGCTCTGCGGGACGCCCGGACGGGGCGCGCGCGGCACTCCCACCGATCCCGGCGCTGGCGGTGGCCGGCGCGGGAAGAAGGTCATGCTCGGCAGATCGTTCAGTACCCAGGTGGTCCGCGCGTTCCGGATCTCGTCGTCGCGACGCTGCTTGATGCGTGCCGGCGTCTCGATCACCGACACGGGCAGCTCGCGCACGCGGCCATCTCGGCGGATGCGAACCGTCAGACTGGTGTTGGGCTTGAGCAGGCGTGTCATCGAGATATCCTCGTCGCGCACGTCGAGCCCGTTGTACGCCAGCAGCGTGTCGTTCGGCACGAGTCCCGCGCGCTGCGCCGGAGAGCTCGGCTCCACCGTCGTGATGAGCGGATAGGAGAAGTAGTGCATGATCAGCTCTCCGCGCTCGACGCGCGATTCCGTTGCCGCGCGATCGAGTACGATCCCGATCCAGCCGGCCGGCATCGCCTCGCGAGTGATGGACTCGGTGAGGGCGTTCTCCATGCCGTTCCCCAGAGTGGCGCCGGTGATCGGTCCCACCTGCACTCGCACGAACGACCGCGTCTGGTTCTCCGCACTCAGCTGTGCCAGACGAATGCTCTGCAGCTGGTACTGCGCGATGATGCGGTCCAGCTCCGAGCCGATGCGGCGGCGCTCCGCCGCGCTCAGGTCCTCGTCGTCGAACAGGCGTCCGAGCGAGTCGGCCGCACGCTCTATGCGCCGCAGCTGCATCTCGATGGAATCACCGGTCGCAGCGCGCGGCGCCCGGCGCGTGTCGGGACGCTGCGCCGCGAGCGGGGCGATGGCCGGCGCCGCGCTCGCGACGAGCACGAGCGACGTGATGACGATCGACCGCGCGATCGCGCGCGAGGGCGTCACCGAATCTTCTGTGTTGACATGACGCGTGTTCACCGTCAAAAGCTGTTCGTGCGAAGGCTGGCCGGCAGCACGGTGTTGAGCTGCCGGATTGTGGCTTCGCGTTGTCCGAGCGTAGTGAGGTAGTAGCCGTTGATCACCGGATCGTGCGGCGCTTGGCGCATCGCCTCACGCAGGGTGAAACCCATCTGATCGAGTGCGGCGAGCCGCGAGCGGTACACCACCGGGCTGCCGTCGCCCGCGCCCGTCGTGTCGTGCTGCGCGAGGAATGCCGCCGCCTGCTGATAGATCGCTTCCGACCGCATCTGTGCCTGTCTCGCTTCCTCGATCGACGCGAACGTCGTGGAACCCGTTCCCGTCATCGACGCGTTCACTGCCGCCGCATCGCTCGCCGCTGGCGATGACGCGTCCGCAGTGGGGGAGACCGGCAGCAGACCCTCTCCGACGCTCGCTCTGCCGGCGATCATCCCGCCGGCGACCAGCAGCAGGCCGGCCGCCGCCTGCAGCGGGAATCGCGCGACGCGGCGCGTGACCGACCGACTCGGCGGTTGCTCGAGCGCGAGTATGCGCGTCGGTGCGGGCGTCTGCTCGGCCGTCAGCGCTCGGGCGATCGAGTCCCAGCGCGTGAGCGGCAGCGCGATCGTGTTGCGCTCCAGGCGCGCCATCGCCACCAGCGTGTCGTACGCCGTGCGCTCTCGCGAGCATTCCGCACACGAGACGAGGTGCGCCGCCTCGGCGGGCGTCGGCTCCTCGTCTCCCAGTGCGGCGAGTCGGTCAGTAGGCAGGTGCGACATGTTCACTCGTGGTCGTGTGCTTCGTGTTCGATGGTCCATCGATCATGTGTGCGAGCAAGATGCGCAGCTTCGCGCGTGCCTTGAAGAGTTGGGACTTGGAGCCGCCCGCGGTGATCCCCAGCTCGACGGCGATCTCTTCGTGAGTGTAGCCCTCCACGTCGTGGAGCAGGAAGACCGTGCGCGCCCCGGGCGACAGCTTGGCCGCGGCCTCCTCGATGGATGCGGCGAGCAGAGCGCGTTCCGCCTCGGGTTCCACCGACGACGTATCATCCTCCACGTCCACCTCCACCGCCGCCATTCGCTTCGTGCGACGCAACGCGTTCAGTGTCCGGTTCACCGCGATGCGGTGGGCCCAGGTCCCGAACTGCGCGTCGCCTCGAAAGCTCGGCAACGCCCGGAAGATCTGGATCCAGACCTCCTGTGCGACGTCCGCGGCGAGATCGAGATCGTGCCCCACCAGCCTGCGCACGACGACGTCGATGTGCGGCGCATGGCGGGTCCACAGGGCCCGCATGGCCGCTTGATCGCCCGCGAGGGCTCGCTGTACGGTGAGTTGCTCATTCTCCATGACGTCCACGGGATTGGTCACGGGGGGCGAAGGAATGGTTGCCGAGGCGACCGGGTGCCCTTTGCGAGTGGCGGTGCCGCCGCAGGAGTGTGGCGCAGGAGCCCCTACGGTCCGCCGTCGGGTTCGGCGTCAGCCAACATGCAATCGGACTTCTCGCGGGCAGAACGGGTTCGGATGCCGTCATTGCGGCGTCCCGACCCGCACCAGAAACATATGCGCCGAGCTCCGTAAACGTATGTCGCAGGCCGCCCTACAGCGGGCCCAACGTCAATCGTGACTAAAAATCGCTCTTGCTCGTCGAACGATGAGCACACATACTGCCGACTGCGCACCGCCACGCGCGGAACTGTGCGCCATCTCACACGGTATCATCTAGAGCTGGGCATGCTTTTTCCACCTGTGCCCGGTAGTCGCCCTTCATTTATCTGCTTTCCCCGGCTGCGCTCTCTCGCAGCCCCGTGGTTGGACTTCAAGTCCCCAGGAAGCCTCCGTTGTTCAGCCTGCTGTTCGCCGCCGCCAGCCTCATCCATCCGCTGACCCCAGCGGTCCATACTCCCGTGGGAGATGGGCTGCCGGTGAAGGCACCGAGCGCGGTGGGCATGTCCGCCGCCCGGCTCGCCACGATCGATCGCGTCGTGGAGCGTGGAATCAGAGCTGGCGGCTACCCCGGCGCGGCAGTCGTCGTCGGCCGGAAGGGCGCAGCGGTGTGGGAGAAGGGCTTCGGCAGGCTCGGTTGGACGGGAGACGCCGGATCGGTGGTCGCCGAGCGCACCATCTATGATCTCGCCTCGCTGACAAAGGTGATCGGCACCACCACCGCGGCGATGATCCTGTTTGACGAGGGCAAGATCCGCCTCGACGATCCCGTCGTGAAGTACATCCCCGAGTTCAACGGGGGCGGAAAGGAAGCCGTCACGATCCGCCTGCTCCTCGAGCACCGCTCTGGCCTGCCGGCCGGTCGCGATCTCTGGCGCATCGCGCACACGCCCGAAGAGGCGCGCGCCGCGGTCATCTCGACAAACCTTTTCGCCGCGCCCGGCAAGTTCTACGAGTACTCCGATCTCGGCGCCGACATGCTCGGCTTCGTCATCGAGGCCGTGTCGGGCCAGTCGCTCGACAAGTTCCTCGACGAGCGCGTCTTCACGCCGCTCGGCATGGCGGACACGCGTTTCCGTCCCGACGCCTCGCTGCGCGGCCGCATCGCTCCCACCGAGCTCACCCCACCTCGCGGCTATCCGCTGCGCGGAGAGGTGCACGACGAGAACGCCTACGCGCTCGGCGGCGTCGCCGGTCATGCGGGCCTGTTCAGCACCGCGAGCGATCTGTCGATCTTTGCCCAGATGCTCCTCAACCGTGGGAGCTACAACGGCACGCGCATCGTCGCCGATTCCACCGTTGCGCTCTTCACCAGACGCTCTGCGGGCACGCGGGCCCTGGGTTGGGACACCTGCGCCGGTCACGGCGGCTGTGGGACGTACATGGGACCGAACGCGTACGGACACACCGGCTTCACGGGTACATCGCTCTGGATCGATCCGGATCGCGAGATGTTCGTCGTCCTGCTCACCAACCGTGTGCACGCCGCCAAGGCGCGCCGACCGGCCAAGGTGATCAGCGACATACGCGCCGACCTCGCCGACGCCGCCGCACTCGCGGTCACGGATTCGCGCGAAGGCATGCTCAGCATGCCCCGCTCATTCCGCGCCGATCGCGCGGTGGGCTGGAATCGTCCCGAGCGGTCCGCCAGGTCGCGCTCGGCCAAGGGCCGGCGTGGCAAGAGCTCGGCGCGGGCGGCACGCTCCTCACGGTCGGTCTCCAAGTCCAAGGCGAGTGCGAAGTCCTCGCGTTCGACCCGCTCCAAGTCGTCGGTCAGCAAGAGTCGCTCGACGTCCGGGAGCAAGTCCGCTCTGACCAAGAGCAAGGCCGCTACCACGAAGAAGAGGGTGCGCCGCTAGCGGTACGCCGCCATCGGGAGTTCACCTCGACGCCCGCCTCGCGCGGGCGTTCGTCGTTGCGGGAGGGCCGTGCGCTGGTGATACTCCAATCGTCCCGCACGGAGTGCCACATGTCCAGCAACGCCAACGATCTCGACGCCCCCACCGCGTCCACCGCGGTCTCCGAAACGCCGCCCCGCGCCGATGGAGCTACCACACCCACGCCACCGGCAACTATTCCCGGCAGCGGCGAGGCATTCTCCGAGTTCAGCCTCGAGCAGGCCAAGCTCGCGCTTCGCAAGGTGAAGGACCCGGACCTGAACCTGAACATCGTGGACCTGGGCCTGGTCTACGACGTTCGCGTCACCGGGAACGACGTCGAAGTCGACATGTCACTGACCTCGCCGGGCTGCCCGAGCGGCCCGGAGATCATGGGCGACGCGGAGCGTCAACTGAAGGCACTGCCGGGCGTGGGGAAGGTGACGATCAACCTGGTCTGGTCGCCCTTCTGGTCGCCGGAGAGGATCGAGCCAAGGGTACGGGCGTACATGGGGTTGTAACGGCAACACCAGTAGCGGGTACTTGGTATCCGAGTAGGGGTGTGTCCCAAGGCTAGTTGAAAAAACAGGTGGTGCCTCGATATTCGAGCGTTCAATCCCGCCAAGGATCTGCGCTCTCACCCCGAGGACACCACCCATGCCAAGAGTATCGAAACAGCCGACCAAGAGCCAGCCGTCGTGCGACACCAGGCCCGCGCAGTTGACGATCCCGCTGAACGACGGCACCCTGATGCTGGCGATGATTCAAGACCTCATTCCGCTGGGCTTGCGAGCGGTTGAGGACGCCCTGGCGCAGGAAGTCACCGCGCTCGCCGGGGCGCGCTACGCCCATGCCGATGCGCATCCCGGCATCGCGCGCTGGGGCACGCAGCCGGGCTCGATCTTCCTCGCCGATCAGAAGGTCC
>JBDSDB010000145.1:0-110042 GCA_039920785.1 Gemmatimonadaceae bacterium | reverse complement strand
CGCCGCCCTCATTGTGCTGCCCGTCGTTGCGGGTGGCTTCCTCGCACAGGATCGCGCCCAGGCCGACGGCGCGCGCCTGCTCGATCAGGTCTTCTCCCTCGTGTCGCAGCGGTTCGTTGACAGCGTCGGCTCGGCCGCCCTGTACGAGAAGGCGGCCAGGGGCGTCGTGAAGGAGCTGAACGATCCGTACAGCGAACTCTTCTCGCCCAAGGAGCTCGCCAGCTTCTCGCAGCAGACCAATGGGAAGTACGCCGGCATCGGCATGCAGATCGAGGATCAGCAGGGCGCGATCACGATCAGCAAAGTGTTCCCGCACACGCCGGCAGAGGCCGGCGGCGTTCGCGAGGGCGACCGGATTGCCTTCGTCGACACCCTGTCCACCAAGGGGTGGAAGACGCAGCAGGTGTCGGAGTACCTCATCGGCGTGCCGGGCACAAAGGTCGTAGTCAAGTTCCTGCGCCCGGGAGTGCCCGAGCTGATCACCAGCACCTTCACGCGCCAGCTGATCCACATCCCGGCCGTGCCGTACGCCATCGTCCTGGACAACAGGATCGGCTACGTCCCGGTGCAGCGCTTCAACGAAACGGCGAGCGAGGAGGTCCAGCGCGCCGTTGCCGGCCTGGCCAAGGAAGGCGTCAAGGGCGTCATCCTGGATCTGCGCGGCAACCCAGGCGGCATCCTCGACCAGAGCATCGCGATGTCGAACCTGTTCCTCAAGGACGGACAGGAGATCGTCAGCGTTCGGTCGCGCGTCGCCGAGCCGCAGCGCTTCACCACGTCGGGCAACGCGGTGTTCCCCACCCTGCCGCTCACCGTCCTCACGGACGAGGGCAGCGCGTCAGCCAGCGAGATCGTCGCCGGTGCACTCCAGGATCACGACCGCGCGCTTGTCGTCGGCGCGACGAGCTTCGGCAAGGGCCTCGTACAGACGCTGTACCCGCTCGACGGCGGCTATGCGCTCAAGATCACGACGGCCAAGTGGTTCACGCCGAGTGGTCGCAGCATCCAGCGCGAGCGCAAGTTCGAGAACGGCAAGTTCGTCGAGGCACAGCCCGATTCGCTGGAGACGGAGGCGAAGAAGAAGGCGCGTCCCGCGTACCGCTCGGATGCGGGACGCATCGTCTACGGCGGTGGCGGCGTCTCCCCCGACATTCTCGTGCGCGACGACACGCTCAGCACCGTCGAGCAGACGCTCACCAAGGCGTTCGCGCCGAAGACCCAGGACGTCTACGTCACCCTCGCCGACTATGCGCTCGAGCTGTCGCGCGGCGCGTCCAAAGCGTTCAAGCCGCAGCCGCAGTGGCGCGACGAGTTCTTCCGCCGCCTGGCGGCGAAGGGCGTCGTCCTCGATCGCGCGCAGTACGACGCGGCGGGGCGCTACATCGACCGCCTGCTCGAGCAGCGGGTGGCACGCCTCGTCGGCGGCGACTCGACGGCCAAGCGCCGCGACCTGCCGTTCGACGCTCCGCTTCGCAGGGCGCTCGAGGTGATGGAGAAGGGCCAGTCGCAGAAGGATCTGTTCACGCTGGCCGCGGCCTCGCACCTGAGCGTGACCCCGGCGGAGAAGATGCCGTAAGCTCGGCAGCGATGGGCGATTGTTCGAACGGGCGCCCTTTGCAGGCGCCCGTTTTACATTAGCTCCCCATGCGAACCCTATCCCGCGTCGTCGCCCTCGTTCTCGCGTCGCCCGTCGCTCTCTCGTGCGCGCAGCCGGCCCGGACGGCGACTCCGGCGCGCACCATGTCGTCCGCGCCCGGTGAGCTTCACCTGCGTAACCTGCGCCAGCTCACCAACGGCGGCGAGAACGCCGAAGCGTACTTCAGCGCCAACGGTCGCCAGCTCGTCTTCCAAAGCACACGCGACGGACGGAGCTGCGATCAGCAGTACGTGATGAACGTCGACGGCAGCGGGCTCCGTCGAGTCTCGACGGGCACCGGCAAGACGACCTGCGGCTTCTTCTACGCCAACGACCAACGCATCCTGTTCGGATCGTCGCATGCGCTGCAGCAGGAGTGCCCGGCGAGGCCCGATCCGTCCAAGGGCTACGTGTGGCGCCTGGATCCGTTCGACATCTACACCGCGAAGCCGGACGGCACCGACCTGCGCCGGCTCACGAACAATGGCCTCTACACCGCCGAAGCGGTCGTCTCACCCGACGGCAAGCGGATCGTCTTCACGTCGCTCAAGGACGGAGATCTCGACATCTACACGATGAACGTGGACGGCTCCGATGTACGCCGGCTCACGACGACGCCCGGCTACGACGGCGGTCCGTGGTGGTCGCCCGACGGCAAGCAGATCGTGTATCGCGCCTGGCACCCGACGGACAGCGCGCTCACGAGCTATCAGGCGCTACTCCGCGACCGGCTCGTGCGGCCCAACCGGATGGAGCTCTGGCTCATGAACGCCGACGGTACCAACCAGCGGCAGATCACGCAGCTCGGCGGCGCCAACTTCGGTCCTTCATGGGCGCCCGGCGGCACACGGATCATCTTCTCCTCCAACTACAAGCAGCCGCGGAGCGGGAACTTCGACCTCTTCCTGATCAATCTGGACGGCACGGGCCTGGAGCAGGTGACGACCGAGGCCACCTTCGACGGGTTCCCGATGTTCAGCCCTGATGGACGTTCCCTGGTCTGGGCCTCGAACCGCCATGACCTGAACCCGACCGAGACGAACCTGTTCATCGCCGACTGGGTGCCGTAGCGGCGAGCATCGACGACGATGCGGGCGGGCTCTTTCGTGCGTTCCGTCGTCAGGTCGGCGCGCACCACGCTGCGAGGTTCTCCGTCAGATGTGCTGGCCGGCGCATCCCCGCCAGCACCGTCGCCACGCCCGGCAGTGACGACGCGAACCGCAGCGCGCGCTGCGCGTCGGTCGAGCACTCCGGGAACAGCTGGCGCACCTCGTCGGGCAGGCCGCTCGTCAACCGGCCCTGCATGAGCGGCGCGCTCGCGACCACGCCGACGCCCAGCGCGTCCGCCGCCTCGAGCAGCGTGACGAGCTTGCGGCCCAGGGGCTGCGTGGCCACCCGCGCCGCCTCGGGCATCGCCAGGCTCACCGGGAGTTGCACGGCCCTGAAGTGATGCGTCGCGCCGGCGATCTCGCGCGCGATCGCCACGAGTTCGGCCAGCGTCACATGCTGGCGGTGCTCCGGGCCAACGCGCAGGCCCACCCACGTCGCGCATCCGTAGCCGACGATGTCGCCCCGCTCGGCGCGCTCTTCGAGCATCGTGAAGGCGGCGCGGATCCGGTCGCGGAAGGCCGCGCGGTCCAGGGCGAGCAACTGCTCTTCCGGGTTGTGCACGTAGTACACGTCGATCGTGCGCAGGCGCAGGTTGGCGCGGCTCTGGGCCAACTGATGAGCGAGGAAGACAGGGGCGATCGAGTGGCCGGCCCGTACGAGCTCGTCGCGCGCGACGACGCCGGGCGCGATGAGGGTGGTCTCCAGCCACGTGTCGTACTGCTCTCGCGACGCGGGCGGCTCGCCGTCGAGCGCGACATAGCCGCCCTTGGAGCAGATCACCAGCTCGTCGCGACGCCCCTCGCCCGATGCGATCAGCTCTTCCACCGCGCGGCCCACCGCGCGCTCTGATCGCTGGCAACGATAGTTGCTCGCCGTGTCGATGATGTTCACCCCGTCGGCGATGGCCGCGCGCACGGTGGACGCGTACGCGTGATCCTCGTCGTCGGTGCAGTCACCCAAGTAGGTACCCAGACCGAGCGCGCTGACTGTGAGCCGGCGCGGCAGGGTGCGATGGAACTCCTCGCGGTGAGCGCCGATGCGCTCGGCAAACCGCCGAGTGCCGGCCGTCGTCGCGCGCGTGGCCTCTCGAGCGGTGGAGCCGGCCGGCTTGGCTGGTGCTTGCAGTTCGGCGGCGGCGGCCGCGCGGTGCGTGCGTAGATCGGCGGTGCGTTCTGGCATGTTCGAGTGAGGCTACGGAGGTCGGCCCAATTGGGCAAGGGTGCCCACGCGCACGGCACTTCCGTTGCGATTGCACGCTCCGCTGCTTTTCTCCAGGCAGGGGCCGCCGCGTGAGGGGTGTCCTACCGAGTGCCGTCCGCCCGACGTTGGTCCTCAACCCGACTCCTTCGTGAAGCGATCCACTCTGCTCGTCCTCATGGCCTCCGCGGCGTGCGCCGCACAGCGCCCTCAGGTATTGACCCCCGTACGCATCGACACTCTGGCGCGCGCGACGGCCGGCCCCGGGAGCGGACTCGCCCGCGCCAGTGGCGATGCTGCTTCGCCGCGCGTTGTACGCACCACCTTCGATGATCCCATCGGGCGCATCGACCGGATGGAGTGGCCCGGACCCAACTCGGTGCGTTCGGCCTCGGGAGCGCCGGGACCCGACTACTGGCAGCAGCGGGCCGACTACACCATCGCCGTCACGCTCGACACCACACAGCAGCGCGTGAGCGGATCGGTCACAATCCGCTACACCAATAACTCTTCGGACTCGCTGCGCTACCTCTGGCTGCAGCTCGACCAGAATCTCTATCGTCCTGGCAGCAAGGGCTCCACGCTCTTTCCCGCCGATTCGCGCTGGGGCGTGCGCGGGTTCCAGGGCGGATACGACATCAGCGGCCTGCAGGTGAACGGCCGGTCCGCCGCGCTTCACGTGGACGACACGATGGGGCGGATCGATCTCGATCAACCGCTCGGACCGAAGGGCGGCAAGCTCACCATCACGATCAGCTACGCATTCCGCGTCCCCGAGCATGGCTCCGACCGCATGGGGCGCGATGGTACGCTCTACGAGATCGCCCAATGGTATCCTCGCATGGCCGTCTATGATGACATCCGTGGCTGGAACACCGATCCCTACTTCGGACAGGGCGAGTTCTACCTGGAGTACGGCGACATCGACTACAGCGTCACGGCGCCCGCCGGGTACACCATCGCCGGCAGCGGCGTGCTGCAGAACCCCGCGGACGTCCTCACCGCGGCGCAGCGCGAGCGCCTCGCGCGCGCGGCGCGTTCGGACGCCGTCGTCCCCATCATCACAAACGACGAGGCGCAAGGCACTCCGACCGCGGGCACCAGAACCTGGCGCTTCCGCGCGCAGAACGTGCGCGACGCCGCGTGGGCCGGCGCGCCGGATTTCCGCTGGGACGCAACCAACGCGAACGGCGTGCTCGCCCAGGCCTACTACCAGATCGCCAAGGCGGGAAAGGCGTGGGAGCAGGGCGCGGAGCAGACGGCGTGGACGATCAAGAACTATTCGGAGCTCTTCTTCAAATATCCCTACCCGCAGGCGACGTCGGTCGCCGGGCCGGTGGGCGGCATGGAGTATCCGATGTTCGCGATGGTGCACTACGGTAACGCGGCCGGCGATCCCAGGTCCATCTTCGGTACGCTCAATCACGAGCACGGGCACCAGTGGTTCCCGATGATCGTCGGCTCCAACGAGCGGCGATACGCGTGGCAGGACGAGGGCTTCAACACCTACATCAACGCCTTCGCCAATGAACGGCGCGCGCCCGGGACCAGCGCTCACCCCGCGTACCTCGCCAACTGGCGGGCTGCCGTCGAGCATCAGATCGACTCGCCGCTCATGACGCCCCCCGATCGCATCGACGCGCGCGCGCTCGGAGCGCTCGGCTATCGGAAGCCCGGCATGGTGCTCCTCGCCCTGCGCGACAACGTCGTCGGACGCACCACCTTCGATCGCGCCTTTCGCGAGTACACACAGCGGTGGGCGTTCAAACATCCGTCGCCGGCCGATTTCTTCCGCACCGTGGAGAACGTCTCTGGTCTGGATCTCGGGTGGTACTGGCGCTCCTTCTGGTACTCGACCGACGTGCTCGACATCGGGATCGACAACGTGTCGATGCGCCAGCAGGAGGGACAGAATTACGCGGTCGTCGCGCTGCGCAGGAACACATCAGTGCCCTTCCCCGTTCGTCTCCGGCTGCTCTTCAATGACAACACCACCCAGGACGTCTCGTTGCCGGTGGAGATCTGGGCGCGCAGCGAACGACACGAGGCAGTGCTCGCTGTGAAGGGACCGGTCATCGGCGCGCGGCTGTGGCCGGAGGGCGTCGTCCCCGATTGGAATACCACGAACGATGCGTGGGGCACGCCTGTCACGGGGCCCCCAGCGCCTGCGGCGACCGCGGGCGGCTTGAGCGGCGACATCGGCGGGCGCCCGCTGCCGTAGCGCGTATCGGGCGAATGCGCGAAGCGTCAGCGGCCAGCTGGGCCTGGTGGATGGCTGTCCGAGGTTGCCCGATGGCTCTGCGGCTCGTCGCCCGTTAGATTGAAGGTTGCGCGTGATGCTCGTACCGGCTCCGGATGTCTCTCGAGAGGCACCGGAGCCATTTGTCCCCGTCCAGACGGCGCTCTTTCTCGCGACGCCGCTCTGGAGTTGGTGCTTACAAGTCAGTGGAGTCAGCAATGCCTGAGTTTGGCGCGTGGGCGACCCGGTGGTGGATCCCGGTGCTCTTCGTTGTGGTCGCGGGACATCTCACGAACGTCTGCGTCACGTTGTTCCTGCACCGCGCGCAGACGCATCGCGGAGTGCGGCTGCACGCCATCGCCGCGCTGCCGATGCGCATCTGGCTCTGGCTCACCACGGCCATCGTGACGAAAGAATGGGTCGCTGTTCACCGGAAGCATCACGCGTTCGCCGACCGTGAAGGCGATCCGCATAGCCCGCTCGTCGAGAGTCTTCGAGAGATTCTGCTCAAGGGCGCGTTCTATTATCGCAAGGCGGCACGCCAGCCCGGCATGCTCGACAAGTACGGCAAGGGGACGCCCAACGACTGGATCGAGCGTCATCTCCTGACGCCGCTCAACTGGACCGGCATCCTCGTCATGCTCGCCGTGGACATCTATTTGTTCGGCTTCTTCGTCGGCCCCGCTGTGTGGGGCGTGCAGATGATCTGGATCCCCCTCTGGGCGGCCGGCGTCATCAACGGCATCGGCCACGCGCTCGGCTACCGCAACTTCGAGGTGAAGGACGAGAGCCGGAACATCTCGCCCATCGCGATCTGGCTCGGCGGCGAGGAGCTCCACAACAACCATCACGCGGATCCCAAGAGCGCCAAGTTCAAGGCGAAGTGGTTTGAGTTCGACATCGGCTGGGCTTACATCCGCACGCTGCAGCTCTTCGGACTCGCCAAGGTCGAGTATGCGCGGAACTACGGCTCGGCGGCACTGCGCCACGACGAGAACGCGGTGGACGCCGCGGCCTGACGGCGGCGGTCTGACGGTTCATCGGTTTACCGGTGAACGGAAGGCACACCAGCAAGCGCCGGTGTGCCTTTCTGTTTCCAGCTGCTGCTGGCCGAAGTACCGATGAACCGTGGACCGACTAACGGCGATTTCGGTATAGATTTGGTCAGTCGCACTTCTCTCTCGAGGTCACATGCCTAGCACCGTCACTTGCGCGCGCTGCGGCCAGACGCGCGCCGGGTTCGAGCGTCCCCCCTTCCCCGGCGCCATCGGCGCGCGAGTCGTCGCCGAGCTCTGCCAGGAATGCTGGGGACTCTGGCTCAAGCAGCAGACCATGCTGATCAATCACTACGGGCTGAACGTCATGGACCCGCAAGCGCGGAGCTTCCTTACGAAGAACATGGAGGCGTTCCTGTTCAAGAGCGGCGGGGAAGAGGACGTGGACACGACGAAGAAGGGCACCATCGCATGGTAGGCCAGGCGGCCCGCTCCCTGCTTTTTGGCGTCGTCGTCGCTGGTGTCGTGGCCGGATGCGCCACGACGATCGGTACCTCCGGCACCGGCCCTCCCGCCGCCGGTGCCACCAGCCTTGCCACCAGCCTTGCCACCAGCGATGCCGCATGGGCCGATTCCGTGCTCGCGACGCTCTCGCTGCGCGACAGAGCCGCGCAGATGGTATGGCCCTGGGTGTTGGGCGACTACACCGCCGCGGACGATCCGACGTATCGGCGCGTCGAGCGGCTCGTGCGCGACCAGCACATCGGCGGCATCATCATCTCCCTCGGTTCACCCACGGAGATTGCCGTCAAGCTCAACATGCTTCAGCAGGCGAGCGCTTTACCGTTGCTCGTCGGTGCCGATCTCGAGACGGGCGCCGCGTTTCGCGCGCGCGGCGGGTATTTCCTGCCGAACGCCATCGATCTCGGAGGCGCCACCTACTACCCGTACCAGATGGGTATCGGCGCGACGCGCGACACCACGTTCGCCTACGAGATGGGACGCGTTACCGCGCGCGAAGGCCGCGCACTCGGCATCCACATGGCCTTCGCGCCGGTGTTGGACGTCAACAACAATCCGAAGAACCCCGTCATCAGCCTGCGGTCGTTCGGAGAGAACCCGCAGCTCGTCGCGCAGCTCGGCGCCGCATTCGTTCGCGGAATTCAGGACAACGGGATGCTCGCCACGGGAAAGCACTTCCCCGGACACGGCGACACGGAGCAGAACTCCCATCTCGAGCTGTCACGGGTCAATGCGTCGGCGGCGCGGCTCGACAGCGTCGAACTCGCCCCGTTCCGCGCCGCGGTCAAGGCGGGCGTGCGCGGGATCATGACGTTCCACGGAGTGCTTCCCGGACTCGACACGTCGTCGCTGCCGGCGACGCTGAACCCGAGGATCATGACCGACCTGCTGCGCGGGAAGATGGGGTTCCGCGGTCTCGTCGTCACCGACGCGCTCGACATGAACGGCGTGCTCGGCAAGATGTCGATGGCTGAGGTGACGCAGCGCGCCGTAATGGCGGGCGCCGATGTGCTCTTGATGCCGACCGACATGGCCGGTGCGATCGACGCGGTCGTGGACGGCGTGCGGCGCGGGCTGTTTCCGGAATCGCGCATCAACGAGTCTGTTCGCAAGCTCTTGATCGCCAAGCACGAGATGGGACTGGCGCGACAGCGGCTCACGGACGTGCAGGCGATGCGCGCCATCGTCGGCGACAGCGCCAACCTCGCCGCGGCGCGCACGGCGGCGCAGCGCGCGATCACGCTGGTGAAGGACTCGCTGTCGCTCGTGCCGTTCGGGCGGCTGCCGGGTACCTCGCGCGTCGTGAGCATCACGATCGCGCCGCGGACCGATCTCGGTGCTGGTGCGACGTTCAATGCGGAGCTCACGCGTGTGTTTCCCGCACTTCGCGCGGTGGCGCTCACCACGGAGCAGGTGTTCGACGCGACGGCAGCGGCCGCGCAGGGCCAGCCCGTGGCAGGGCAGCCCGCGCGCGCGCAGGCGTACCTCGCCACTCCGCAGCCTCGGCTGGTGCCGGCGCTCGTCGAGAACGCGCTCCGCGCAGCGCAGGGCGCCGACATCGTGATCGTGTCGTCGTACTTCGGCGCGAGCTCATCGACATCGCGGCTCGCGGCGCCGGAAGGGATGGCCGACCTGCTCACCGGCCTGCGGAGCGCCGGAGCGCGCGTGGTGCTGGCGACGTTCAGCAATCCGTATCTCGCCGCCGAGCTGCCGTCGTCGTCCACGTATCTCGTCGCATGGGGCGGCTCGCCCGTGGTGCAGCGCGCCGCTGCTCGCGCACTGCTCGGATTCGCGCCGATCACCGGGCAGCTTCCAATCACCATCCCGTCAGTCGGTGCATATGGCGCTGGCTTGCGGCGCGATGTGCTCCCCGCCAGCGCGACGCCGCCGCTGACGCCGTAGCGCGCGCATCGAGGTGACGCTGCGCACGTGCATGGTGGGCGGCGCGCCTCGGCGCGTTGCTTCGCTCGCGCGATTTCCGCCCGCCTTTTGCGCAACCGGTGCCAATCGGCGCGACGAAGCGACGAGCACACTCGGTTCGGCCACATCGTCCGTTGACGCCATCGTCCGAAGGCCGTATATCACGCTTCGGGTCCCGCCGAGGAATTTCGAAACATCTAGCTACCAAATCGGCTGATCGTGCCGAGGCGCTCTTGACATTAGTGACGAAGTGTTACTAATTCGCGCGTCATGCGCGAGCGCCCCTCTCACCCCGTGAAGTCCGTCGTCCGAAAGGCGACGCTTGCGGTGGATGTCGTGGTGCTCTCCCCGCAGGTCGATTCCCTCGCGGCGCTGCTCGTGCGCACCCCGCCCGGCGGACGCGAACGGTGGTCTCTCCCCTGGGATTCCCTCCTGTCCGGCGAAGGGCTCGAGGATGCCGCCACGCGCATCACCGAATCGGCGCTCGGCGCGGCGCCCGCCCTCCTGGAGCAGGTGGGCTCGTTCGCGGACACGCGGCGCCATCCTGGCGACGCCGACGTGTCGGTCGGCCTCGTCGCCCTCACGCCGCCGGTCGAGGGGGCGCTCGTGGCCGGAGCCGAGTGGTTCGCCCTCTCCGCCCTGCCCGCGCTCTCGCCCCGGCATCGCGCCATCGTCGACCGGGCCACGACCGTCGTCCGGCAACGTGTCGATCAGTCCCCGCTCGCCTTCCGGCTGCTCCCGCCGAGCTTCACCCTGAGCGATCTGCAGGGCATCTATGAGCTTCTGCTGAGCCGGCGCCTTCACAAGGCCAGTTTCCGGCGCGCCCTGCAGGCCAGCTATCTCGTGGAGCCCACCGACGAGTGGCGGAGCGAGGGTCGGGGGCGGCCGGCGCAGCTTTTCCGCTACGCCCCCCGAAGGCGCCGAGGCGCCCGCCGTGGGGTGCGCTTCGACCTCTTTACTGAAGGCTGACCGCGGTCGAGACTAGACGAAAACGTGACGGTGCCGGGGCTTGCTTTCTGGCACATTAGTAGCAATATGTTATTTAGGTTCAAATGCCGGAGCATCCATGCTCGACTATCTGGACAGCCTCTGCGCAGCGCTGCTCGCGCGGAATGGAACGGAGATCCGGCGCTTGCTTCGCCATCCATTGGCGCGAGCACTGCCGCGGCGCGTGCGCGAAGAGGGGTACGCCATTGCGCGCGCGGGGACGGAGAGCCTTCGCGCTCCCGTCCAAACACTGCACTTCTATCATCAGACCCTGCATCTGCTTGGTGCCCGCCCGAGCGCGGCACGTGGCGAAAGTGCGGCATCGGCGACCGGAGAGCGGCCCGGCGAGGAGCGACAGATCGAGATGCCCCTCCGCGCCGCCGGCGGGTGATGCTCAGCCGGCGCGCATCCGCGCCGACTCCCACTTCATGAGACTTCGCGCCAGCGCGGCGTTGTCGCTTGCGAGGCGGAAGAGATCGGCCATCAGGTCGTCGGTGTCGTCGCTCACCATCTCGGCGACGACGGGAGGCTGATGCCCGGCGCGGCGAGCGCGATCCGCGCGCCGCTCCAGAATCACCCGCCCGCGTACGTGTACGGTCGCGTCCCCGGTCCCGCGTCCCGTGAGCATTTCCACGTCCATCTCCACGTCCACGTATCCTCCGCCCGCCATCGGGCGACGATAGGCCGCGGTGTGCGAACGTCCGTCAGCGGGTGCGTATCCGGCGTCCTGCTGTTGATCCAGCATGTGATTCTCCTGCTCGAGTGCGTGCTCCGCCGCCGCGTCGCGGCAATGACGTCAATGACGCGTCCTCCAGCGCCGTCATCGCCCGCGCGATCGCTCGCGCGGTGGGGCGCGTGGCGATCGCGTCTTCCCAGAGATCGCCCGCACGCGCGAGGCGCGCAGGCATGGTGGCCACGGTGAACGCCTCGATGCGCAGCCGGCTCGTGAGCTCGCGCGCACGCAGCGGCGCCGACACGGATGCCGCTGCGTTGGCGCGCACGCTGTACGGTGCGGCCATGCTCTTGCCTCGCGCGTTCTGCAGCGCGTCCACGTAGATGCTCTTCTTCGGGCGCGCCTTCACACTGCGCTCCACGGTGGCCACGTCGGGATTCGCCGCGACCACCGCGTTCGCGAGCCGCAACGCGAGCGCCGCCGAGTTCTCGTACGTCGTGCGCGGCGGCAGCGGGATCACGATGTGCATTCCGCTCGCGCCCGAGGTCTTGAGTCCCACCGGCAATCCGCACCCTTCAGCGATGTGCGCCACCTCCCGGGCCAGCGCCACGACGGCGTCGAAGGGCACGTCGTCGCCCGGATCGAGATCGATCAGGCACCGATCCGGCGCGTCCACGTCGACGACGCGTGAGAGCCATGGATGCACTTCAATGGCGCCGAGCTGCACGGTGTAGAGCAGCGTCAGCAAATCGCCGCCGACCACGCGCGGCTTGGCGCCTTTTTCTACCGTGTCAAGCGTGGCGACGCGCACGTCGTCGGGCACGTGCTCTCCGGCGTTCTGCTGAAAGAACATCGGACCCGCCACCCCGTTGGGATAGCGCTTGAGCACCAGCGCGCGGCCCTCCATCTCCGGCAACAGCCAGGGGGCGACGCGCGTGTAGTAGCGCATCAGCCCGCCCTTCGTCACGCCGACGTCCGGGAAGAACGGCTTGCTCAAGCTGGACACGCGTAGCCGCTTCCCGCGGCCGAGGTCGAGCTCTCCATCGTCGTCGTTACGCTCGATGGCGCGCAGCTGCGACTCGACATCGCTGTAGTCGGCGACGCGCGTACGTGGCGTCATCGCCGAGCGCTCCCGTGACCCTGCGCAGCAGGATCACGCCTTCGATCGTCACGCCAGGCAAATGCCTGCGCACCCACAGCTGCTGTAATTCGCTCGACGCGGGCTCGAACATTCATTCCGGCGCCGCGCGGAAGCTCGCGGCTCAAAGTGGCGTTCATCGGCGCGGAACGCGCGGTACCCGAGATCGGCACGGCCGGATCAGGGCGCAAGAGCGATGCCCATCCCTCTGTCCACATCTCGACCAAGCAATTCCGCTCGGTCGCGAGCGAGCGCTTGCCTGCGTACGATGCAGATGCACGAACGCCCGGGAGCGTCAGCCCGGGCGTTCGTACGGGTCGAGCGAGCGCGGGGACTGTGAGCGGCCGAGCGCCCGGAAGTGAATCAGCCGGGCTTGGTCACGTCGGCGGCCTGCGGTCCTTTCTGCCCCTGCACGATCTCGAACTCGACTTTGTCGCCCTCGGCCAGCGACTTGAATCCATTCCCCTGAATGGCGCTGAAGTGCACGAAGACGTCAGGACCTCCCTCGCGCGAGATGAAGCCGAAGCCCTTCGCGTCGTTGAACCACTTCACCGTACCGTTGATGCGAGCCATGAACCGTACCTCTTACCAGAGCTGTGCAGCCTGATCGCGCGCGCGAGGGGTGTGACCGATCGCCGGTCGCCGCTCGTCCCACGTGATCCCTGTGATGCCCCGTCGAGCCGATGGTCGGCTCTCGGGGCGGGACGTACTCGAGAAATCGGGCAAGTTTTGTGCACATGCGGGTTTGCGGCCGCGCACGCCAGTCGGAAAACGCGAAAACGGGGCCGGTTTCGGCCCCGTTTCACGGGTGAATGACACAACGTACGACGGTCGTTCCGAGAGTGGACGCTAGGCGGCACCTGCGATGTAGCGTGCCACACGTCCGCACTCGCGACACTGCAGGGTGACCTGCGAGCGAGGCGGGGGCGGGCAATCGTCAGGAGTTCGTTCTATCTGCCCAGAGCAAGACGGACAGCTCAATGGCGAGCCGTTCCGGTCGTTTGCGATCAAATGGAGCGCTTGCACTGGGTTATACGTAGCCGGGCGCGGCTTGCGCATTGGCCCTCCAGAATGTTTTCGATCCACCCGGTTGACGAGGCGCCGGGCCGCCCGGATGAATAGTAACCCTCAAAGTGCCTAAAGCACAGTGGGGCATCGTCTTGCGAAGGAACTTGCGCGGTGCCCTCTCCATCGGGCTCGGAATGCTGTGCGCCTGCGGACCGAGGGCACACATTCCGCCTCGGCCAATAGCCGTGCCCGGTGCCCTGTCCGAAGCGGACAGTTCCGCTAGGCTGGCGCGTATACTCGCGCCTCTCTTGTACCTCCAGCGCGACGAGTGGTTCCCGCTCGATCGTGTGGTGGCCGTGGTTCACCCCACCAAGCGGATCATCGCGTACCATCTGCTCTGGCACGACGACGTGCACGGCGCGTGGATACCGCACACGGTTCCAACCGACGAAGAGATCGTTTGGATCGGCTACGAGGCTAGCGGCGCGCCTACCGACATCTGGACATACTGGCATGGCAAGACGCTCCATGCGGACTGGCGTGGGCGGGGCACACCCGCCGTCGATGTGCAGTGGGGCAAGCACGGCTTGCTTCCACGCGGAATCATCGAGAGCGACCTGCCGCGCTTTCGCACGTTGAACGCCTTCTACGCCTTCGCTCAGCTGGGCGTGCCCGACATTCTGCTGGGACGAATCACGCGGCCCGGGCCGTCGGGGTTCTTCCGCTCGTACGCCCGGTACCGCGACTTCTCACGCCTGGTCCGATTGAGCGACTCGATCGACGTCGTCGCGCGGACAGCTCAGCCGAACGACGTGCTGCGGGCAGTGTTCGGCACCCTGTACTCGAACAAGCCGCACTGGCCCTGACGCGCCGAGATGGCCGTTCTTCTCTCTCGGATGCTGTCGGGCGGCCGACGGCGGAGACCAGCCTGCGCTCCCGCATGAGGCAACAAAGAGAGACGCGCCCGAACAGCAGGCCGCACCGGGTGTTCGCGAATGCGCCTCGTCTTCGAAGACGTGGAGAATGAGGCCCGCTCAACTTCGTGCGATGTCCACCTCCCGACCCCGGGGTGAGCTCGAGGCGGAGACGGAAGACGTCGGCGGCGGAGAAGAGATCGCCGACCGTGCGCAGTGCGGCGTCGTGATCTCGGCTCAGCGCTTGTCGATCCAGTGCGAGAGCGTCGTCGCATCGGCCGGGATGCGTGGAAGAAAGGAGGTTCGGCGGCGGCAGACGCAGTGGCGCGCGCGTGCGCGGCGGCGGGCAATCGTGCGGCGGCGCGGGCGCCGCGGGACGTGAGCAGGCACCATCAGGCGACGGCGTTCGCAGCCGACGTCAGCATCTTCATCGGCGGTGCGGCTGGCAGAGCGCGACGCGATGCTCCATGTTCTGGTGCGATGCGTATCGAGTCAGCGGCCCGTGACGCTGTGCCCGAGTGTACGTTCACCAACGCGCATCGCCGGCGACATGCCGTACGTCGCTCGCGCGCAGAGACAAACGCTGTAGTATTCCAAGCGTGACAGCAGGAGCACCGGACGCAATGATGCGCCCGAATTTTGCGCAGAAGTCCCCGATTCGCGCAGCACCGAGAGCCACCAACCGGCAGAGGAGACGCAGCGATGGCAATGAAGAAAAAGGGCGGAAGCAAGCGAAGCGCTGGTAAGAAGTCGGCGCGCGGTGGCGCGAAGAAGTCCAGCGCCAAGAAGGCCGCCGCGAAGAAGGGCGGCGCGAAGAAGTCCGCCAAGAAGGCCGCGAAGAAGGCCGCGAAGAAGTCGGCGGTCGTGCGTCGCGGAGCCAAGCGGGCCGGCGCGAAGAAGGCTTCGTCCAAGCGGTCGACGGCGAAGCGTGGTGGCGTGAAGCGGTCGACCGCCAAGAAATCCCCGGCGAAGAAGTCCTCGGCGAAGAAGGGGGGCGGCCGCCGCAAGTCCGTCTCGACGATGGACCGCGTGAAGCGCGTGGCGTCTGGCGTCGTAGAGCAGGCGCAGTCGGCGATGTCGTCGGGAGTGGACGCAGTGAAGGGGCTCGGCGAGAACATCGTGGAGCGAGTCTCGGGCTGACCTGTTCGGCTCCGCGCGCCACGCCGGCTTGGTTCAATCGGCGTGGCGCGCGATGAAGTCGAGTACCAACGCCGCTACGGCATCACGGCAGTAGTCCACCGTGATCACGTGCCCACACCCCGTCAACCAGTGACGCTCCGTGGGCGCGCGAAGCGTCGCTGACGCCGTCTCGGCCAGCGCTCGCGGGATCCGATTGTCCTCACGCGAATTCACGACGAGGGTCGGTGCGGTGATCGCGGGAAGCGCGCGGCGAGCCGCCGCCGCTGTCTCCACGAGCGCATGTACGGCGCGCGGCGGAAACACTCCATAGGCGTAGCTCTCGTCGCGGGCGACGGGATCGTGGATGGACTCCGTTCCACCGCGTCCGCCGAGATACGGAAGCACGAACGACCAGAAGGGCCATACGCGCCCCACGATTGCCACGGATCGTGTCGGAGTCAGATACGGCGCGAGCAACACCAACGCGCGGACGTCTTCGCACCTCGCGGCGAGCCGCACGGCAATCGCGCCCCCCATCGACAGGCCGACGATCCCGACCCACCCGGATGTCGCGCGCAGTCGGTCGAGCTCTTCCTCCGCGGTTCGCAGATATGCGTGGGCGCTCACCGTCGCGAAGTCGCGCAGGCCGCGCCCGTGGCCAGGGAGCAGCGGCACGCGCACGGTGAATCCCTCGTCGTGCAGCCGAGCGGCGAGATAGCGAAGCGTCTGCGGCGTGTCGCCGGATCCATGCAGCATGAGCAGCGCCCGGCCGTTCGTTCCGGGCAGCGTGAAGCCCTCGGCGCCTGGTACGACGCCATCGTCCCCTGGTGGCCGGCGCACAGCATACGAGCGCTCCGCGCGGCGGGCCACGCCCGTTCGCAGCGCCACGTAGCCGGCGAGCGCGACGAGCGCGGCGGCGAGGGCACCGACCATCAGGATGACTCGTTCGCGAGCGTGCTCAATAGCGGCGCACCGTCGGATCCACGTCGAGACTCCAGCGATCGATTCCGCCGGTGAGATTTCGAACTCTCGCGAAGCCGTGGTCGCGCAACCAGTCGGCGGCGGCGGCACTCCGCATTCCGTGATGACAGTACACCACATGCTCGACGTTCGGGTCGAGCGAAGGCAACGCCTGCGGCAGTGCGTCGAGAGGAATCAACTGGGCGCCTGGAAGGCGCGAGATGGTCCATTCGTACGGTTCGCGCACATCGATCAACGATGGCCCCGCGCCCTCGCGAACGCGAGCCGCGAGGGCGAGCGGCGTGATGTCGTCGTCACCGCCTCGCTCAGGTGAGACGGTGGTGTCGTCGCCGTCGATCGCGTCGGCACCGCAGAACGCCTCGTAGTCGATGAGTGCATCGATCTCACGCGTGCCGCAGGCGCGGCACTCCGGATCGCGCGCCAGCTCGATGGTGCGGAAGCGCATCCGCAGCGCATCCACGAGGAGGAGTCGCCCGACCAGCGTCTCCCCGACGCCCGTGAGCAGCTTGATCGTCTCCGCCGCCTGGATGACGCCGACGAGCCCCGGGAGCACGCCGAGCACACCCCCTTCCGCACAGTTCGACACGAGGCCGGGGGGTGGCGGCTCGCGAAACAGGCACCGATAGCACGGTCCGTCGCCGTACGAGAAAATGGACGCCTGCCCCTCGAACCGAAGCACGCTGCCATACACGTTCGGTTTGCCCAACAACACGCAGGCGTCGTTGACGAGGTAGCGGGTCTGAAAGTTGTCGCTGCCGTCCACAATCACGTCGTGGTCGGCGAGCAGCGCCATCGCGTTGGTGCTCGTCAGTCGCTCCTCGTATGCGCAGACGTGCACGTTCGGGTTGAGCTCGCGCACGCGGGCTTCCGCCGAGGCCACTTTCGCGCGACCGACGTCGCTCGTGCCGTGGAGGATCTGTCGCTGGAGGTTGCTGAGCTCCACGACGTCGCCGTCGACCACACCCAAGCGACCGATGCCGGCAGCGGCGAGATAGAGCGCCACAGGTGAGCCGAGCCCGCCTGCACCGACGACCAGTACGCGTGCTTCCTTGAGGCGGCGCTGCCCTTCCTCGCCCAGCTCGGGGATGATGAGGTGCCGCTGATAGCGCTGCAGCTCGTCGGCGGTGAGGGGTGGTGCGGGGCTCGACATACCATCTCGCGGGCGAGTTCGAGAATATAGCCCGCGAGAGGACGTCCGGTTCGTGACCATCGCCCGTGACGAGCGCGGGAGCGATCGTCGACTACGGCATCAGCCGCATCTGTCGCAACGACGACCGATGCTATTGCAGCGGCGCCGTCGGCGTGGCGTCGGACAGGGCAGCTACGAGGAGCACGTCGTCGCTCGTCCGATCGAGCCGATCGAAGAGACGCTGCGAGGGTGTGATGTACAGCGTGCTGCCCGAGCGCTCGACCAATCCTTCGCCAGTGAGCCGTCCGAGCACGAGCGACACCGACTCGCGCGTCGCACCGACGAGCTCACAGAGCAGCCGATAGCGCGAGCTGCCCAGTTCGATCCGGCCATCTTCACGGAGGAAGCTGTCGTGCGTCGCCATGCGGCGCAGCGCGGCGACGAGGCGCTGTTCGACGGAGAGGGTGGTGAGCTCCCGCAGCTTGTCCAGCAACGCGGTGCGCTCGGCCATGATCTGACCGATGATGGCGAGGGCACGGTTGGGCTGCTCGCGGACCAGGGCGCGCAGATTGGAGGAGCTCAGGAAGAGCGTCTCCGTCTCTTCGTCGGCGCGCGCATCGGTGGCGTACTGGCCGTTGGGCGAGAGGCCTTCGGCACCAAACGTTTCTCCGGGCGTGGCGACCCACGGGACGAACCCGCGGCCTGCGCGGACACGACTGCGCAGCACGACACGCCCGCGCACGACGATGAACGTGCCGTCAGCGTTTGCGCCACGCTCGTAGATCTGAAAGCCTGCGGGCCACGTCGCGCGAGCGGCGTAGCCCTGTAGTGCGATCCACTCGGTTTCGGACAGACGTGCGATAGCCACTCCTGTCCCTTCGTCCCTGGTCACCACCATGGCCTCCCGTCCCGCGACAGAATCGCGGCACGCAATACACAGGCCGCGTGTCCGCGCGAGCTCAACCGGAGCACGCGTGGCGTGAGCGTGCAATATGCGCGTTCACACGCTCTTCGTACACCTACCGCGTGAGTGCGGCCTGCGCGTTGGCGAGCGCTCGCGTGGCTGCATCGAATCGACGAGCGAGATCGGCCAGTTCGTCGCTGGTCAGATGCTGGTCGTTTGCCCGGACGGCTTCATTCACCGACGGAAAGACCATGTTCGCATAGCCGTTGTCCTCATCGGCGACGTAGATCAGGTTGCGATACCATGGTCGTGTGCGGAGGCCAGCGGGTCGCGTCAACGCGCGCTCCACGCTGCGGAGGGCCGCATTCGTTGCGGCGCGCTGTGCCCGAGACGTGGTGCCGGCCAACGCGAGGTCGCGCGCACGCGCGAAGCTCGCTGCCCCGCCCTCCATCCGACTGATCGCGCCGCGCAGCGCCTGCGTGGACGCACTCCATCCCTTCAGCGCGAGCGTGCGATCGATCGCGGGCACGTAGCGCTGCATCGTGCGCGCGAACTCCACGTAGTCGAACGGCAGGATCTCCGCGTTCGCGAGGCGGAGCGCCATCGCGGCGCCGATGCGCGCCGCTGTCGCGTGGTAGGCGAAGGTGGGATCGCCAAAGCGCGACATCCAGGCGAAGTCGTCGTACTGCGAGTGATACACGCCCGATTCGCTCCCGAATCCCCAATCGGCGATCGGGATGCCAAGATGATTGTAGAAGCCGGCGAAGTCCGATCCGCCACCCGGATCGCCCATGGCCGGCGGCGTCGTGTCGCCGAGCTGATTCGCGCGCTGCCACTTCGCATACACGCTGCCCTCGCCGCTCGGATCGGGTACCTGCTGCGCCACGTCGCGCAGCGTGGCGCGAAGCGATGGAGAGCCGCCGGCGCTGAACCGCGATCCTTCGGCGGCGACATCCTGATTGAGGTAGGCGACGCCGCCGCGCATGAGACGGAGCGAGTCCTCCTCGACGTACTCGGTGGATCCGATCAATCCCCATTCTTCCGCGTCCCACGTCGCGAATACGATCGTCCGCCGTGGACGATGCCCCGACTTCAGGGCATCGGCGACCGCCCGCGCGGCCTCGAGCACGCTCACCGTTCCGCTCACGTTGTCGGCGGCTCCCGGACCCCACGCGTCGCGATGCCCGCCGATGATCACGAGCTCGTCGGGATATTCCGCTCCGCGAACGATGCCGAATGTGTTGTGGATCACCTTCGTGCCGTGCGTCGCGCGATCGTCCGTCACCTCGAGGCGAGCGCGGACCGGTCCGGGGCCGACGTGATAGCGAAATGGGAGTCCGCCCTGCCACGTGCTGGGGACATCGCGTCCGCGAAGTCCCTCGAGTAGCTCGCTCGCGTTCGCGTACGAGATCGGCACGGTGGGAATACGGGGAATGTCCATCCGGTCGATGGGCAGGCGCGGTGCGGTGCGAGTGCTGGCGTAGCCGGGCGTCGCGGGATCGCCGGCGCCGTTGAAGATGCTGCCGCGCTGCACGCCGTCCCGATTGCGCATCGGACCTTCGGGGTAAACGTCGCCGCGGACGTAGCCATCGCCCTGGGGATCGCTGTAGATCAACAGTGCGACAGCGCCGTGGCGCTCCGCCTCACGCGCCTTGATACCGCGAAACGAGCGGCCGTAGCGCGCCACGGCAATGCGTCCGCGAACGGACACGCCCAGGGAATCGAGGCGCGCGTAGTCTTCGATCAGGCCGTAGTTCACGAAGACCACGTCGCCGGTGACGTCGCCGATGCCGCTGTAACCGTTCACGGTGGGATACTGCGGTCCGCGCGAGGCGGGATCGCCGGTGACCGGCGGCTCGGCGAGCGATAGTGCCTTCTCCGTCGGCGCGATGCGCCAGAGCTTCACCGAGGTCGGATATGGCAGGAACACCTGATAGCTGCGCACCTCCGTCTCCAGCCCCATCGCGCGCATCTGCTGGATCACGTAGTCGCGCGTGCGCTCCTGTGCAGGCGAGCCGGCGACATGGGTTTCGGCGGAGAGCACGGCGGAGTGCACGCGCGACGCCGCCGCCGTGGGACGGTTGATCGCGGTCAGCTCGAGCGCGCGCTGCGCGGCCGCGGCGGCGGTGCCGTAGCCGGGCATCGCGACCACCGTGCCCTCCTGCGCCGCGAGTCGTCCAAGCGGCGCGAGTGGTGCGCCCACGACCGCCGTCCCGAGTGCCGCGATCGCGAGGGTGACCCGCGCGTATGAGACGAGCGAGTGATGTGCCATGCCCGGTCCGGGAGTGGGGGTGGGAGGATTCAGTCGAGCTCTCGCATCGCGCTCTCGATGGCCGCGCGAAACCGTCGCTCCCGGTCTGCGCCATCGCCTGCGCTGGACGCGAGCATCCCGAAGAGTCGCAGCATCTCGCTCTCGACGAACGGCCCCCGCTCGCGGATCCCCAGTGCGTCGAGCGAGCGTT
Source organism: Gemmatimonadaceae bacterium (assembly GCA_039920785.1). GTDB lineage: Bacteria > Gemmatimonadota > Gemmatimonadetes > Gemmatimonadales > Gemmatimonadaceae > AG11. The sequence continues at coordinate 89,108 of JBDSDB010000145.1, read as the reverse complement.
CGGCGAGCACACGAAGGAGGCCGCGCGTTCCGTCATCGAGCAAGGCCAATGTGGGCGGCGACGCCGGGGGCGGTGGGGCCGCCTGTTCGCGTCGACGCTTTCCCGCCTCGAGCATCGCCGCCATGGGCGCGAGGGTGACGACGAACGAGCCCGGCGTGTGTTCGACGAACTCCCGCACGACGCCCTTGCGGCGGAGCTCGTGAAAGACGCGGATGGTCGCCTCGCGCACGACGGACACGCCGTCCTCGCTGTTGTTGCCGCGGCCAGTGATGACGAGCAACTCGTCCGACTTCTGTACCTGATGTTGACGCAGCCACGCGTCCAGTCGCTTGGCGGCTTCCGCTCCCGTAGGCAGTGAGGCGCGCAGATTGAGCGTGCGCTCCGCGCCGAAGCGCACTTCATCGAAGGCGTGCTGCAGACCGGTGAAGCCTCGGAGCTTGCGCCGGTCGGTCATTCGCGTCAGCGTGGCGCGGCGCCCGGCAATGCGCGCTGGAGCACCCGGCCGTCGAGGCGTTCGATCGGCGTGACGCCGATGATGCGAGCGAGCGTGGGCGCCATGTCCGCCACGAGCGCGCGCTCCGTGACTCGTCCGGCGCGGATGCCCGGACCGTAGAAGATCACCGGCACGTGCGCGTCGTCGTCGTACGGGGAGCCGTGCTCGGCGATCGTCGCTCCCGCAGGATAGGCGCCCTGCACCGGCGTCACCACATATTCGACCGGTGCATCGGGAGGGATCATGTGCTGCCACCGGCGCGACACGGCGTCCCGCACCGTGTCGCGTCGCGCGAGGTCTCGCATGTGATCCACACGCGCGACCCCTGGACGGCGGCGCAGCGCGTCGGCGAAGCGGGCGAGCAGCGGGTCGGGGTTGACGTGCGCGCGCGCGAACGCGGCCCGGTTCACGATGACCAGCGTCCCGTCGAAGCTCACGGCTGCCGAGTCGACCCCGACCTGTCGCAGCATCGAGCGCAGCGCCTCGGCCGGGGGGCCGAGATCGTAGCGAGGCAGTGCGGCGCGTCGTGCGCGCTGCGCGACCAGCTCCGGGAACGAGGTGACGCCGTGATCCGCCGTCAAGGCGAACACGATCGTACTCGAGTCACGCAGGCGGTACAGCGAGTCGATGAATGCGCCGAGCGAGCGGTCGAGGCGAAGGATGTTGTCGTGCTGCTCGCGCGAGTCCGGACCGTAACGGTGCCCGATGTAGTCCGTGGCCGACAGGGAGACCGCCAGCAGATCCGTCTGCGTGCCGCGGCCCAGGTTCAGTGCCTGCAGCCCTTCGAGCGCGACGTCCAGCGTGAGGCGGTCCATCCACGGCGTCGAGGTCAGCGCCGCCGACGAGCCGACGGTATCGGACGGGAAGAGGTGTGGGAATGTGAATTCGTGCCCCGCGTACTCCTGCGCGACGCTGTCGGGCTCCGCGTACTGGCTGACCGGGAGCAGCAGCGTCCACGATTGGCCGGCGAGCCGCTGCGGGACGCGGCGCGCGTTCACGCGGCGAATCCAGGTCGGCAGCGTGTCTGCGTAATACCGGCTCGTCGTGAACTCGCCATTCGACGTCGCGTACCAGAACACGCTCTGCTTGGCGCGACCGAGCGGCAGGATGGCGCCGCGATCTTTGCGCGAGATGGACAGGGCGCGCGACCGCGCATCGCTCAGCCGCATCCAGTCGATGAGCGTCGAGCCACGGAACCGGAAGGGCGACGCGCCCGGATCGCGCGAGGTGATGAGCGGCGCCTGTGGATCCTCGACGCCCACCGCGTTTCGCAAGATGCCCGTCGAGCGCGGGAATCGGCCCGACATCGTGACGGAGTGGCCGGGTGCCGTCTCGGTGACCGCGTGGTCTTGATATGCGTTCGTGAAGAATGCGCCCTGCTTCGACAGCCGCGCGAGCCCGCCGGTGAGCTGACCGGCCCACCGATCGAAGTAGTCCGGCCGCATTTGATCGACGGTGAGGAACACCACGAGTGTGGGACGCGGCGCGGCACTCTGCGCGAGCGCGCGGGCCGGGCGGCCGGACGACAGGGTGAGCGTGCCGGCCAGCGTGGCGATGGCGAAAGACCAGTGACGACGAATCGACATCCGCGGCTCGGAGGGGTGGCGGGATCCGTCGGCTCAGACTTCTCTCGGGCCGGCGGCGCTGTGTGTGCCGAAATCTATGTTCGGCGCAGACGGTGGTTTCGCGACATCGCTCGCATCCTGTGCGCCGGCCGGTCGTCAGAAGTCGTTGCCGATGCTGAATCGCGGATTGACGACATTGTTGAACACCGATCCGAAGGTGTAGCTCAATCCTGCGTACAGGTTCGCACGATAGCCGGTTGCCAGCTGCGTCTGGCGCAGCAGCACCTCCTCGCGCGTGAGATCGCCTTTCGGGAGATACAGCTGGTCGTGGATGACGGAGTACTTGCCGGAAAACTCGAACTCGAGCCCTTTGACGATCCGGATGCTCGCCCCGGCGTTGAAGTTGATGCGACTCTTCCCGAGGTCGTGCAGGAAATGATAGCCGTTTATCTGCGCTTCCAACGAGCCCCACGTCTGCTTCTGCTCGAACGAGATGTGGACCGATTCGAAGGGGAGGGTCTCCCGAGTCTTGAAGTAGACGGTGGTGTCCTCATACTGAAAGTGGCGTACGCCGACCGCATACTGGATGTAGAGCTGCCGCCTGGTCGACTCTTCGTACGGATACACGTCGTACTCGACGGCCGGAGCGAGTTGCGCGCCGAGCCTCTGGTTGCGGAAAGTGGACGACGAAGCACCGACCCGACCGCCGACGGACCAGTGCGGCCCCAGGCTCCGCACCTGGAGCAGGCTTCCACCGAAGTCTCGACGCACGCTCGTGACTCGTTCCCCGTCGATCTCGAACGACTCGTCGTTGTAGTCCTCGCCGAGCCGGAAGCGAGACTTCCACCGCTCCGTGACGCGGTCCGCGCGGAGGTCGAAATCGAGCTCGGTCTCGGATGAGCTGCGCTCCCGCTGGGCTTGCATCTGCGTGCCGACCTGGAAGACCCACGCGTTCCACGGGTCGCGTGCGGCGCGCGGCGCGGTGGTCGTCGTCGTGGGAGTGAGCGTGAGGGCGGTACGCGCCCCCGTGGGAGTCCGCGCCAGGTAGCGCGCGAGTCCAAGGCGGATGGTGCGTACCAGCGCGCGTCGCTGCTCGTCCTCCGTCGAGCCCTGTGGCATCGCCAGCGTGAGCGTGTCGCTCACCCCTTCGAAGCGGAGTTGTCCGTAGTAGGCGAGCGTGTAAGCGTCGCCGCCGCCGCCCGTGGGTTGCCTGGTGATCAGCAGATGGACGTCGGCCGCAGTTCGGTCGCGCACGTGATCGACGAACGCGATCTCCGCACGGTAGAAGTCCGGCTCGCACTGCATCTCTCGGCAGTCGAGGAACAAGGCGAACGCGCGTTCCGCAGACTGGGCACGGACGAGCTTCGGGCAAATGGCGAGGAAAGCCAACAGGAACGGGAGAATGGCGGCGAGACGTGGCGCGATGTTGCGAACGATCACTGATCCTCGATGGAGTCGGAACGGCGGGCCGATGGCTCATCGGGTACGCGCGACAGGGCCGGGACGTTGTCCCGCTCCACAACGCGCGCCGCGCTACGCCGCCCGGCCGACGTCCTCGACCATCAGGTTTTTCGCGAAGCAGATCTCGTTGCACGCGAAACGGCGCATGCAGCCGAGGCAGTCGCGCCGGATCTTCTCCGGGTAGCGGGCTCGGTCGACGCGCTGATAGCCGATGGCGGCGAAGAAGTCGGGTTGCAGAGTGAGCGCGAAGACGTCGAAGATGCCGCGCATGCGCGCCAAGTCCTCGACTGATCTGACGATCGTGCGTCCGAGCCCGCGCCCATGCGCCTCGCGTGAGACGGCGATCGCCGCGATCTCCGCCACGCTCGGGGAATATTCCTTCAGCGCGCCGCACGCCAGTAGCTCGCCGCGCGGCCCCTGCACGACGAGGTAGTCGTCGATCGCGAGCGCGATCGTCTCGGGCGTGCGGATCAGCATCTGCCCTTCGTTGGCAAACGAGTTGTTCAACCGCGAGATCGCCACCGCGTCCTGCGGACGCGCTCGACGGACGAACAAGTCAGGTGCCATCACAGCACCTCTTCGAGGATCTGCAGCCCGCGCCCGAGCTCCTCCTTGGTGGCCACCAGGGGAGGGAGCAGGCGCACGGTGTACTCGCCCGCCGTGAGCACGAGCAGTCCGTTCGTCAGCGCCTCGCTCACGACGTGTGCGGCGGTGCCCATCACGTCGATCCCCCAGATGAAGCCCGTGCCACGCACCTGGCGGATGCGGCTCGTGCGATGTGCGATCTCGCCGAGCTCGCGGCCAAACCAGGCGCCGGTCTCGCGGACGTGCGCGAGGAGCGTCGGATCCGAGAGACGATCGAGCACGTGCAGCGCGACGGATGCCACGAAGGGCCCACCGCCGAACGTCGTGCCGTGATCGCCGTACTGCATCGCGCCGGCGATCGCGTCGGTCATCAGCACCGCGCCCATCGGCAGGCCCCCGGCCATCGGCTTGGCGAGTGTCACCATGTCGGGCTCGATTCCGATCTGCTCGTAGGCGAACAGTGACCCGGTGCGGCCGAGGCCGCACTGGATCTCGTCCAGGATGAGGGCGATGTTGCGGGCCTTGGTGACCTCACGCAGTTCGCGCATGAAGCCGTGGTCCATCACGCGGATGCCGCTCTCACCCTGGATCGGCTCGACGATCAGCGCCGCCACGGTGTCTTCGCTCAGCGCCGCGTCGAGCTCCTTGAGATCACGCTCGAAGATGGAGATGCCCGGCGCGAGCGGGCGGAAGGGCAGCCGATACGCTGGCCGATCGGTGGCCGCGAGCGTGCCGAACAGTCGCCCGTGGAACGAGCCGCGCAGCGCGATGATCTCGTGCTTGGCGTCGCCCTGCGTGCGGGCCCACCGGCGCGCGAACTTGAACGCGCCTTCATTCGCCTCCGCGCCGGAGTTGCAGAAGAAGACCTTCGACGCGAAGGAGCGCGCGACCAGTGCCGCCGCCAGCCGCTCGCCCGGGGCGGTGTGGTAGAGGTTGGAAGTGTGGATCAGTCCCTCCGCGGCCGCGTGCATGGCCACCTTGAGTCCCGCGTCGTCATATCCCAGCGAGTTCACGGCGATGCCGCTGCCGAAATCGAGGTACGACTTGCCCTCCGTGTCATAGAGATACACGCCGCTGCCACGCACCAGCTCCACCGGCGCGCGTTTGTAGGTGCCGAGGATCGCGCTCTCGATCACCTCCGGCGTCCGGCCCGCCGCCGAGGCGTTCGATGGCGTCGTGGCGGCAGTCTGCTCAGTGGTCGTGGCGTCGGTCATTGGATTCACGGTCGAAGCGGTCATGCGCAGGTGCTCCCCACGCGAGTCAACACGGTGCCGCGATCCAGCGCCTCGATCGCGGCGATGTCAGAGATTCGCACGCGCGGCACGCCGCCGTCGAGCGCGGACAGTGCCGCCTGCAGCTTCGCCGCCATGCCCCCGCGTGCCGTGCCGTCGTCGATCAGGCGTTGCGCGTCGTCCGGCCCCAGCGCGGAGAGCGACGCGTGCCCGAGCATCACCCCCTCGACGTCGGACACCAAAAGGAGCTCGATGGCGCCCATCGCGATGGCGATCGCCGCGGCCGCATCGTCGCCGTTCACGTTGAGCGTCGTGCCCATCGTCGGATCGGTGGACTGGCTCACCGGCGACAGCACGGGAAGGTAGCCGTTTCCCGAAAGGAGGCGGAGCAGGCCGGCGTTCACCGCCGCCGGCGTGCCGACATGGCCATACACATCCGGGTCGAGCGGGTCCGCAGTGAGCAGCGCGCCGTCCTCACCCGAGAGTCCGACGGCAGCGACGCCGGCGGCGTTGAGCATGGCGACCAGGCGCTTGTTCGCCGATCCCGAGAGTGCCATGCGAATGATCTCGAGATCGAGCAAGCTCGTCACCCGCCGTCCGCCGCTGAACCGCGATTCGACGCCGTAGAGGCGCTGCAGCGTGCTGACCTCGTCGCCGCCGCCGTGCACGACGACGAGCGAGCCCGGCGCGGCGCGTGTGGCGGCAGCGAGCGCCGCGATGAGCGACGGATCGAGCTGCGGGCGCCCGCCGACCTTGATGACGCGCGTCGTGGAGAGCGTCATGCGGGCAGACCCAGCGTCTCGTCGAGGCCGAACATCAGGTTTGCGTTCTGTAGCGCCTGTCCTGCGGCACCCTTCACCAGATTGTCGATCGCGGACGTGACGAGCAGGGTCGGCGTGCGTGTGCCGGCGACCATCGTTGCGGTGAGGCGAACGACGTTCCGGCGCACCACGTCGCGCAGCGCAGGCTGCTGCGCCACCACTTCGATGAACGGCTCGGTGTCGTACGCGGCATGAAAAACGGCCAGCGGATCCGCGAGTGGGGCGGTGAGGGGGATCGTGATCGTGGACAGGATGCCGCGCGCGATGGGCAGCAGGTGCGGCGTGAACACGAGATCCGCGTCGGCGCCCAGCGTGTCGAGCGTAGCCGTCATCTCCGTGAGATGCCGGTGCGTGTTCCCCACGCCATAGGCGCGGTAGTCCTCCGTGACCTCGGCGAAGAGCAGCTCACGTTTGGGCGAGTTCCCCGCTCCGGTCACACCACTCGCCGAATTGGCGATCACCGTGGCACCGGGGACGATCAGCCCCGCGGCGAACAGTGGCGCGAGCGCGAGCAGGATCGAAGTCGGGTAGCAGCCTGGGTTCGCGACGATGTCCGCGGTTCTGATGCACTCGCGGAGCGGCCCGCCCCACGCGCCCGAGCACAGCTCAGGCATGCCATAGACGGCCGGCCCCCCGCCATGCCCGGGACGCAGGTCGCTCGAGAGGTCGACGACGCGCGCACCGGCCCCGCGCGCGCGCTCGACCCACGGCCGCGAGGCGCCGTGCGGGAGCGCGCAGAACACGAGCGCAGCCCGGTCGAGGGCCGCGTCGTCCGGCCCTTCGAACGTCAGCGTCTTTCCGGCGAGGCGCACAGTCTGGCCCCGCTGTTCGTTCGCCGTGGCGAAGGCGAGTGCGAACCGCGGATGGTGCAGGAGAAATGCGCACAGCTCGCGTCCAGCGTATCCGCTGGCGCCGAGCACACCCACAGGAATGGTATTCACATTATAATGCATAATCATGCATAACCGCTCGGTCAATGGTCTTTCCGGCGCGTGCCCGGGGTGATAGAATCCCCGATCCTCAGGGAGATACAATGACGAAGAAGCGAATACGGCAGGCGGCCATTCTTGATCTGATCACCAGCCACGTCGTTGGTAGCCAGGAGGAGTTGCGACAGTTGTTGCTAGGCAGGGGAATGGAGGTCACTCAGGCGACACTGTCGCGAGACTTGCGCGACCTCCACCTGGCTCGGATCTCCGAGTCGGCCGGCGTGCGCTACGTGCTGCCGGAATCGTTGATCCCCGAAGATGATAAACCTTTACTGCTCAAATTGTTACCGCAATTGTTCTCCAAGGTGGACGGTGTCGGCGAGCTGGTAGTTCTCCATACCGTGGCCAGTGGAGCACAGCCGATCGCCGAGGCGATAGATCAGGAGGAGTTTCCGGAGGTGCTCGGTACGATCGCCGGCGACGACACCATCCTCATCGTCACCCGTTCGGTCGCGGCGCGTCTCGCGCTCACCGAGCGTCTGCTCGAACTGGCAGGAGCGCGCTGACCGGGCTTAGTCGGGTACGAGCCGCGCCTGGACCACGCGGAACCTCCCGCCTTGACCAGGGTTCAGTTTCTGTGTAAATATGCAGTAGCACTGCATAATACCTACTCAGGAGCTGTCATGCCGCGTACCATCGTCCTCGCCTACTCCGGTGGCCTCGACACCTCGATCATCGTTCCCTGGCTGCGCGAGCACTACGATGCGCGCGTGATCTGTGTCGCCGCCGACATCGGCCAGGGCAGTGAGGAGCTGCGCGGAGTGCGCGACAAGGCGCTCGCCTCGGGCGCCGAGGAGTGCTACATCGAGGACCTCCGCGAGGAGTTCGTCCGCGACTTCATCTTCCCGACCCTGCGCGCCGGCGCAATCTACAATCGCAAGTATCTCCTCGGCACGGCCATGGCCCGCCCGCTCATCGCCAAGCGTCAGGTCGAGATCGCGCGCCGCGTCGGCGCCGACGCCCTCGCGCACGGGTGCACCGGCAAGGGCAACGACCAGGTCCGCTTCGAGATGACGTTTGCCACGCTCGCGCCCGAGTTGCCCGTCATCGCGCCGTGGCGCGAGTGGGACATCCGCAGCCGAGAGGACGCGATCGACTACGCCACCTCGCGCGGCATCCCGATCGCCGCCACGAAGGAGAAGATCTATTCGCGCGACGCCAATCTCTGGCATCTCAGCCATGAGGGCGGCAACCTCGAGGATCCGAACTCGGCGCCCAAGGCCGACATGTTCATGCTCACGACCGACCCCACGCAGGCGCCCGATGCGCCGGAGGACGTGGTGGTTGGTTTCGAACACGGCACGCCGGTCACGGTGAACGGCACGACCTTCGGCCCTGCCGCACTCGTCGGCGCATTGAACGCTATCGGCGGACGGCACGGCGTCGGTCGCATCGATCTGGTCGAGGACCGGATGGTCGGCATGAAGTCGCGCGGCGTATACGAGACCCCGGGTGGCACGCTGTTGTACGCCGCGCACTCGGAGCTTGAGCAGCTCATCCTGGACCGGCGCACGCTGTCGGCCAAGGATCTCATCGCGCCTCGGTACGCGGACCTGGTGTACGAGGGCCGCTGGTGGACGACGGAGCGCGAGGCGTACGACGCCTTTGTCAACGTCACGCAGCAGCGCATCACCGGCACTGTCACACTGCGCCTCTACAAAGGCTCGGTGAGCGTCGTCGGGCGCCAGAGCATCTACGCGCTCTACGACGAGCGCTTCGTCACCTTCGGTGAAGATGACGTCTACCAGCAGAGTGACGCGGCTGGCTTCATCCGGCTCTTCGCCCTTCCGGCACGCGTGCGTGCGATCAAGGATCGTGAGCTCGCGGCGGGCGCCGGTGGTTCCACCGGCTCCGCTGCGGGCAACGGATCGGCGCCCGAGGGCAGTGTCGTCCCGACCGACGTGCTCGCGGGCGTCTGACGTCGCACTGGGAGACGCCGACGATGTCCACCGCCGATCCGGGCGCGCCGCCCGTTACCCAGATCGAGAAGAAGACGCACAAGCTCTGGGGAGGACGGTTCGGCGCAGGCCCCACCCCGGAGTTCGACGCGCTCAACAACTCCATCGGCGTCGACTTTCGCCTGTGGCCGTACGACATCCGCCTCTCCAAGGCGTGGGCGATGGCGCTCTGGGGCGCGGGCGTGCTCACGCTCGATGAGAGCAAAGCGATCGAGCGCGGGCTCGATGGCGTGGGAGCTCGCCTGGAAGCGGGCGAAAAGCCGCAGCCGTCCGACGAGGACGTGCACACGCTCATCGATCGCCTCCTCCACGAGGAGGTGGGTGACGTCGCATCCAAGCTGCACACGGGTCGCAGTCGCAACGATCAGGTCGCGACCGCGACTCGCCTCTGGACGATCGACGTCTGCCAGCAGCTCGATGGTGCGCTGCGCATGCTGCAGCGCACGATGATCGAGCAGGCGCGCACGCTGGAGACGGCGCTGATGCCGTCGTACACGCATCTGCAGCGCGCCATCCCGGTGTCGGGGGCGCACTGGCTCCTCTCACACTTCTGGCCGCTCGAGCGAGACCGCGCCCGACTGCGCGCGGCGCACCACTCTGCCGCCGTGCTTCCGCTTGGCTCCGGCGCCGTGGCGGGCTGCGCGTATCCCATCTCGCGCATCCTGATCCAGGGGACGCTCGGCTTCGATGCGCTCTCGCCAAATTCGATCGACGCGGTGAGCGACCGAGACTTCATCGCCGAGGTCCTCTTCGCCGCGACGATGATCGGCACGCATCTGTCGCGGCTCGCCGAGGACTTCATCATCTACGGCTCGAGCGAGTTCGGCTTCGTGCAGTTCGGCGAGGGTTACACGTCGGGTTCGAGCATGATGCCGCAGAAGCGGAACCCTGACGCGCTCGAACTGGCGCGGGGATCCGCAGCCCGGATGCTCGGCAACCTCACCACACTGCTCGCGACGTTGAAGGGACTGCCCACGAGCTACAACAAGGATCTGCAGGACGACAAGCGCGTGCTGTTCGACGCGACCGACACGCTGCTGCTCGTGCTCCCCGCAGTCGCGGGGGCGCTGGCCGAGTGCACGTTCCGCCCCGAGCGGATGCGCGCGGCGCTCTCCAGCACGATGATGGCGACAGATCTGGCCGACTACCTCGTGCGAAAGGGGGCGACGTTTCGCGAGGCGCACGGCGCGGTCGGAAAGCTGGTACGCGAGAGCGAGTCGACCGGTCAGGAAATGCAGGCCCTTCCGTTCGCGTCGTTCGCGGCGGCGCATCCAGCGTTCGGCGACGATGTGTACGACGCGCTCAGTGCCGAGCGTTCCGTGCTGCAGCGCGAGGTGGAGGGCGGCACGGGGCCCGTGGCTGTCCGCGCGCAGATCGAGGCCGCTGAAGCGACGCTTGCGCCACCTCCGACGCCACGCTCGACGAACGTCGTGTTGACCAACGTGGTGCTGTAGCGGCTGGTGTGGTGCCCTGGCCCGCTGCTACGGCGGCGCGTTGGGTGGATCGTGTATCTCGCCCGATCGCTGCGGCGCTCTGTCCGCTCTCGGCATCTCGGGCTCCCGCACGATGAACGGCCCTTCGGCCGGCGCATCCGCCGCCGCGGGAATCAGCTGGCAAAAGACCTCGCGCATCCGTGGGTCGTGGGCGGTGTAGCCCGGTCGGGTGCCGGCGAACGGGGCGTCGAGCACCTGTAACGCGCTCACGTCGCCGAGGAGGTAGTTGCGCCATCCGCCCGCTGGATCCGAGCGGCTGTAGCCTGCGCGCAGCCACCCGCTCAGCATTTCGTGACCGGCACTGTTGATCCCGAACCGGTGAGGTTCCACGACGCGAATCAGGTCGTCGTACTCGAACATCACGATCGATCGGCGCGTGATCGCAGCGCACAGCTGTTGCCGAAGCTCAGTCGCCTCCATGCTCGCGCTCCTGGAAGGTCCCGAGGGCGCATGGTGCGAGAAGCGGACCGTCCGCGCTTGGCACGCGGGATCGTCGCCGATGCGTGATGCGCCGCAGGAGTGGACGAGAAGAACGCACGACACGGCCGGGTACCGCCCGGACGGCACCTCGACCGTGTCGCGCCGGAAAGTCGGAACGATCACCGGCTTCCGATCGGGCTCGAAGAGCGGTGGAGCTCACGCGTCCGCCCGATTGCGACGCGCATCGTTCTCACGAATGGGCACGACATGTCGCCGAGCAGGGCATCGATATGCCCCCACTCACCTATCTCGTTCTCGCGGTAGCGTCGCTCCATCGAACCGATCTCGAATGCATCGCGCAGCGCGCGCAGCGCGTCAGAATGAGCTCTGGCGAATCTCTTGCACGTCGCGTCGCGAAGCAAGCATCAATCGCTTCGAAGGACTCGGGCCAACTCTCATTTCGATTCAGCGGCGTCACGTTGGCCGAGCGGCGCCATCGTGTCAGACCGCTGATTCCGGTTTGAAATGCGGATTCTCGATCAAGCCGATGACGTTGCCGAACGGATCGGCTACGAGCGCAACGCGAATGCCGTCACCCACTTCGCGCACTGGATCCTCGATTCGTGCACCGCATGCCGCGAAGTGCGCGACCGCGGCGTCGACGTCGGCGACTCCCCAGTACGACTCGGCGCCGCCCCGCCCCGACGCAGCGCGCGTGCAATCCGGATCGAGACCGAGCTCGTATCCGCCAACGGCGAAGCCCACGTAGAAGGGCTCGTCGAAATACGGAGCCACACCGAAGGCCTCGCCGTACCACTCCTTGGCCCGTGCGAGATCGGGCACGTGATAGATGACCGTGCGGAGCCCGAGCGTCGTCGGCATCGCTCGGCTCAGTGGTGCGCGAATGGACGCGTCGTTCCGTCGGCGGCGAAGGCGATCACGGCATAGCGATCAGCGCGGCCCCCCATCTCCATGCCCGGCGATCCTGTGGGCATGTCCGGCACCGCGAGCCCGAGCACTTTCCGCGGCGCGGACGCCAACAGTCGCTTGAGATCGCTCGCGGGCACGTGCCCTTCAATCACGAACTTCCCGGCGACCGCCGTGTGGCAGGAGCGCAGCGCCTTCGGAACACCGAGGCTGTCCTTCAGGGCATCCATGTCGGAGCGGTCGTGCACCTCGGTCGCGAGACCATTGGCCTTCAGATGCGCCACCCACTTGGTGCAGCATCCACAGCTCGGATCCTTGTACACGGTGATCGTTGCCGCCGTCGACGCGGCGGCGGTGAGTCCGGGGAACACTCCCGTCAGTGCCGCGCCGCCGAACAGCATGCCGGCGGCGCGCAGCATCCAGTCACGCCGATTCAACGAGGTCTCTGCAGTCATCGCTCTTCTCCTGATCCGTCTTCTGGTGCGCGGAGCGTCCGTCGTGCGCACGCGCTCGTACACCGGCAACCTACTCGTGTTCGGACGCGACGTCGATGATCTCCTCGAGCTCCTTGGTTGTCCGGCGCCCATGCTGGCGGGCGCGCTTCTTCTGGGTGTACAGCTCCGCATCGGCCCGGTCGATCGCGTCGCGCAGGGCGAGCAGCGGTTCCAGCGTGCTCGTGCCCACGCTCGCGGTGACGCTGAACGGAAGGTCCGGCGGCGTGTGCGCCGCGATCGCCGCATCGAGCCGTTCGCGAATGTTCTGCGCGGCGCCAAGGTCGCCATCGCTCAGCAACGCGACGAACTCGTCGCCGCTCCAGCGCGCGACGATGTCCGTCTCGCGCAGGATGCTCTTGAGTGACGTGCCGACGAGACGGATCGCGGTGTCGCCGCTCGCGTGACCGTGTACGTCGTTGATCAACTTGAGATCATCGAGGTCGGCGAAGATCAGCATGGGGATCCGTCCGTTGCGCCGCGCGCGCGCGAGCTCCTGCTCGGCGAACAGGCTGAAGCCTCGGCGGTTGTGCAGGCCTGTCAGTTCGTCGATGAGCGCCATCGTGTGCAGGTGGCGTTCGTAGCGCAGCTGCGCCGTGATGTCGCGCGCGAGCACCACGACCGCGGGTTGGTCGTTGTAGACGCAGGGACTCGACATGATCTCTACATCGAGCAGCGCGCCGCTCGACGTCACCAGCTGTCCGCGCACGCGAGGCACGCGACCGCCATCCTCGTCCACTCTTCGGCCTTCGAGCGCGTCGCGAGTATCGGCATTGGCGAAATCGGCGATGGCACGGCCCACCAGCGCCTGCTCGTTCGCAACACCGAGGAGCTCCGCCGCCGCGGGGTTGGTGAAGAGGATTCGCCCCGCCGCGTGCACGAGCACCCCCTCGGGCGAAAGGGCGAGCAGCTGCTGATAGCGTGCATCGGTCTCGTGAAATGCGCGCAACTGTCGACGCGAGTTCAGCCGCGCTGCCACGAGTGCCACGACGATCGTCGCGACTCCGGCGAGCGCCGCCCAGAGCAGCCAGTCGGGCCAGCCGCTGTGCGTCGCCGAGAGGATGACGTCGTCGGCGTTCCGCGGGACCAGCTGCCAGACCACCTTGTCGTCGGGGTTGTCCTGATACGACGTGACGATTCCCGAGACCGTGAGGCTGTCGTCGGGCTGCACGTTGGAGAGTCCAATCGGTGCGCCGTGGTTCGCCGGCACCCAGACTGTGACTGTCTCGCCGGCGACGTTCGCCGGGTCGCGCAACCGTAGCCACTGTCCGCCCTCGCTACCGCCGAATGCCGCCACACGACCGCGGGCGCGCACGAGCTGGCCCGGATACCGACTCATCACCTGTGGGTCGATCGTGACGTCGCGCGGCTCGATGATCCGTCGCGGACCAGGCACGATCGCGATCGAATTCGCGGCGAGCTCCCGGTCGCCCCGATAACTTCTGATCGTACCGGACGCGATGATGCTGTCTCCAGCCCGTATCGGCGCCTTGAGCGTCTTGGAGAAGACGCGCACGCCGCCGGTGGTATCCTGAACGGCGATGTCGAGGATGGTCGACTGCAGCTGACCGGAATTGACCGTCGCTCGGCCCGTGATCGTGACAATGGTATCGGTCGAGTTGAGAGCGAGCGCGGAGGCGATGGTGCGCGGCCGCGGCCGTGTCGCTGAGGAGGCGCGCTCGGCGCTCTTGGAGGTCGCTTGTCCGCTGGCCGCGCTCGCGGTCGCCGCGATCAGTGCAACGAGGATCGACGACCGGACTGACAGAAACCGACCGATCATGTCAGTGATCGAAAGGGGAAGATCGCGCGCCAAGTTCGGGCCATGTTCAAAGGTAGCAGTGCCGCCGAAGATCGGGAGCGGCATCGCGAGGCGACGTCGAAGCTCGATCCGCGCTCATCGCCCGCCGGCGCGACATTGCACGCAGATCGTTGCCGCGCCGAGATCGGTGGCGAGCCGCCGGAAGAACGAGCCGTGCAGATGCGCGAAGCAGAGAATCCGACGGCAGCGCACGCAGGCCCCGCCCTTGAGCAGATCCACGCGACCGCCGCACTGATCGCAATCCGTGGCGAGATCGGAGTCCCGGAACATGCCGAATTTGGTCATCGGCTGTCACGGCAGTGCGTGGCGGCGTTGGGCAATGCTGGCAATGCGGCGGGGCGTTCTGCGGTGACGTGGAGTGCTGCGTGCGACGCCGGTGGTCGTGCGTGAAAGATGCGCGCGTCGATGAGCGATGCAATGCGTCCGCTAGATTGCGGTATGGCTCGCGCCGGCCCGCCTCCCCTGCCCCTCCCGATCGACGACGTACTGGCGCCGCTCCGCGAGGCGCTCGCGCGTACGTCCAATGTGGTGCTCCAGGCGGCGCCGGGCGCGGGCAAGACGACGCGCGTTCCGCTGGCGCTGCTCGACGCGCCGTGGCTGCGCGGCCGGCGCATGCTGATGCTCGAGCCTCGCCGCCTCGCAACGCGCGCGGCGGCGCGCTGGATGGCGGCGTCGCTCGGTGAAGCGCCCGGCGAGACGGTGGGCTTCCGCGTGCGCGGAGAGTCGCGCGTCGGTCGTCGGACCAGGATCGAGGTGGTCACCGAAGGCATTCTCACGCGGATGCTGCACGGCGACGCGGCGCTCGACGGCGTCGGCCTCGTGATCTTCGACGAGTTTCACGAGCGCAGCCTGCACGCGGACCTCGGGCTCGCGTTGACGCTGGAGACGCAGGCGCTGCTGCGCTCCGATCTGCGCATCCTCGTCATGTCGGCGACGCTCGACGGTGCGGCAGTGGCCCGCATCCTTGGCGACGCACCAGTGGTGAAGAGCGAGGGCCGCGTGTTTCCGGTGGAGGTGCGTCATCGGATGCGCAGGCCCGATCAGTACTTCGACGTCGCGATGGCCTCGGCGATCCGGCACGCGCTCGCGAGCGACGAGGGAAGCGTGTTGGCCTTTCTCCCCGGTGCTAGCGAGATCAGACGGACGGCTAGCCAGCTCGCGGCGGCCGCGCTGCCCGACGACGTGCGCGTGCTTCCCCTGTTCGGCGCGCTGCCGGTGGACGCGCAGGACGCCGCGCTCGCGCCTCCGCCGCCAGGGCGGCGAAAGGTCGTGCTCGCGACCTCGATCGCCGAAACGAGCCTCACGATCGAAGGTGTGCGCATCGTCATCGACGGCGGTCTGTCGCGTGTGCCTTCGTTCTCTCCGCGCACCGGCATGTCCCGGCTCGAGACGGTGCGGGTCTCACGCTCGTCAGCCGAACAGCGCTGTGGGCGCGCCGGTCGCACGGCGCCGGGAATCTGCTATCGCCTGTGGGCGGCGGAGGAGCACCTCGGCCTGCTCGAGCATGGTCGGCCCGAGATTCTGGATGCCGACCTCGCACCCCTGGCGCTCGATCTCGCATTGGCAGGGATCATCGAGCCGACGGCGCTGCGATGGCTCGACGCCCCCCCTGCACCGGCGCTCGCACACGCACGCGAGCTGCTCGCGCAGCTCGGTGCCATCGACGTTGCTCTGCGCATTACTCCGCACGGGCGCGCGATGGCACGACTGGCGACGCATCCACGAGTCGCGCACATGCTGCTCCGAGCACGCGAGCTCGAGGTGGCGCCCACGGCGTGCGCCGTCGCCGCGGTGCTCGACGAGCGTGACATCATTCGTCGCGGGCCCGCACCCGGAGATCCCGATCTCCGACTTCGCGTCGCGCTCGTTGCATCGACCTCCGATGCTCGCCACACCGCTGACGTGGATCGTGACACGCTTCGTCGTGCGCGGGAGCAGTATCGCGCGTGGCGGTCCACGCTCGCCGTTCCCTCCTCGGCCGAGGTAGCCGAGGCGGACTGCGGAGCGGTGATGGCGCTGGCGTTCCCGGATCGCATCGCACGGCGGCGCGAGGGCGGGGATGGGCGATATCTGCTGCGGAGCGGCCAGGGCGCAGTGCTCGACGCTGGTGGCGCGCTGACCCGGGCCCCATTTCTGGCCGTCGCGGAGCTGGACGGCCAGCGACCGCACGCACGCATCCTGCTCGCGGCGCCGCTGGATCGTGCGGAGCTGGATCGCCTCGTCGGCGATCAGGTGGAGTCTGAGGACGTGGTCGCGTGGAACGAGGCGGCGGGCGCGATCTCCGCCGTGCGTCGCGAGCGGCTCGGCGCGATCGTGCTGCGTGAGATACCACTGCTCGACGTGAGCGACGAGGCGATTGCCAGCGCGCTGCTTGGCGGCATCGTCGGAGAGGACTCCCTTGCGCTGCGGTGGAACACGGAGGCGAGTCGCGTGCGCGACCGGCTCGCGTTTCTTCACGCGCTCTCGTCCGAGTGGCCCGATGTGAGCGAGCGCGCGCTCTCCGCGTCGGCGGGTCAGTGGCTGCTTCCGCGCCTCGTCGGAATGCGTCGCAAGGTGCAGGTGGATGGTGTCGATCTCGCCGCCGCTCTGCTATCGATGCTTCGCTGGGAGCAGCGCTCGGCGCTGGAGGAGCTCGCGCCTTCGTACATCGAGGTGCCGAGCGGATCACGGATCCGGATCGATTACTCCGACCCGTCCGCGCCCGCGCTCCCCGTCCGGCTACAGGAGTTATTCGGACTCAGCGCCACACCCACTATCGCGGACGGTCGAGTTCCGCTCACGCTCCATCTTCTGTC
The DNA here is from genome assembly GCA_039920785.1 of Gemmatimonadaceae bacterium. Lineage (GTDB taxonomy): Bacteria > Gemmatimonadota > Gemmatimonadetes > Gemmatimonadales > Gemmatimonadaceae > AG11. Next base: position 72,059 of record JBDSDB010000145.1, on the reverse strand, counting down.
GCCGGCATATCGTCCGGTGCAGGTGACACGTGATCTTGCTGGGTTCTGGCGCACGTCGTACTTCGAGGTGCGACGTGAGCTGCGTGGCCGCTACCCGAAGCACGAGTGGCCGGAGGATCCTGTTCGTGCCACGCCTACTCGGCGCGCCAGGCCTCGGCGCTGAGTGCGGATTGATAGCGAGGCGCTCCCGTGAGAGGGCGTCTCGCTGCCGTCGTACTCCGCAGGTCTCCCCGTGCGTGGATCAAAAGACGATACCGAACGTGATCGGGATGAACTGCAGGTTCGCATCGCGGTCTCGATTGCCGAGCATGGCGTGGTACCGCGCTTCGAAGAAAGTGCTGAGTCCAGCGAGTGGAAATCGCAGCCCGCCACCGATGTTGACCCCGAGAGCGTTCTCCGATGGAAAACTGGCGTACTTGCTGTTGTAGAGCCCCAGGCCGCCGATGAGATACGGACTGTCGGATTTCTGACTGAAGTTCACGATCGCGTTGGCCGTCGCGTTGAGGATGCGTACCTCTTCGTCGCGGTCCTTGACGCCGAACCCATTGAGCGCGCCTTCAAACCGGAGTCCGATCGGGACTCGTGTGCCGCCGAAGTTCAGTCCGGCCGCGACGTTGTAGCCCAGGTCCGCGAAGTCACCCAGATCGCTGACCGGCGCCGCCAGTCCGCCGGAGACGCTCAGTGCCGCCTGGGCACCGAGGTGCGCCGAGGGTGTGAACAAGAGTGCGCCGCCTAGCAAGACGGCAGAGAGCGATCGCAGCATCGAAGCCTCCTTTTGTTGGTAGAACTGACATGTGCAGTCGTCTTACGAAAGGCGTGCCTGATGCAGCCAGGCGCGACGAATTATCGAGTTACGAGCTGCTGCCACAATGCTCAACTCACGATCACGGTCACTTTGATTGACTTCTTACATAATATTCCTAGATTATTAGTCCAATTCTAAATTCGCTGACTGCGATATTCCTACTAAAATAATAGGAATAATTTGTGCGCTTCTATACAATTGCCATTGCGTCACTTGCGATTCGGGCACCACAGAAGTGGACGGACAATCTTTTGTCCCAGCACGTCATCCCCGAGGTCTCGCATCAACGGCGTGGGATACCGCGTGGGATCACGTGGCCGGCGTTGGTACGCATCGGACTGATCCGCGCGCTTCACGATCGACTTGGCTGTGGAGTGCGAGACGCTGTGACGCTGGCCGCCGAGCTGCTCCGGCCCGCCGCCAGCGACACCACTCGGGACGTTTGGCTCTCGATCACGGTCAACCGCGAAGCGCTCGAAGGCGACCTTCGCGTGAGGCTTGAGGACGCGCTCGAATCTGCGCCGAGGCCTCGGCGCGGGCGGCCTCCGTCCAGAGGGGCTTCAGGGCGTACCTCGCTGGCCGGTTGATCGAACGACGTGGTCACGGGCGAATTGGGGCGCATACGCAGCGCGGGGTGCCTGATCTCAGGCACCCCGCGCTGCGTTGCAATCAGCCGATCGCTGAGACTCACGCCTTGGAAACGTTCTCCGCCGCCGGGCCCTTGGCTCCCTGAACGATGTCGAACTCCACCGCATCGCCTTCGGCCAACGACTTGAATCCGTTTCCCTGGATCGCGCTGTAGTGCACGAAACAGTCTTTCTCGCCGCTATCGGGGGTGATGAATCCGAACCCCTTTGCGTCGTTGAACCACTTCACCTTGCCGGTCGTACGCATGTCCCGACTCCTGAGAGAACTGATTGTCTAGGGAGCGGAACGTGCCGTACCCCGACAATAGCCAGTGCGGCGGGTGGTGCACCCGTGTCCCGTCGCAACGAACGGTGCTGGGCCACTCGAGAGGGGTCCAGCGAGCGCAAACGTAGCCGCGACAAAAAGAACGGTCAATAGCGGGGGCGGAGCGCTCTCCCGCGCCATGGAGCGGACCGCGGCGGGCGGGCAGCGTGCCGGCCGAACAGGATTACGGAGCGGCTGGTGCGATCGCGGTGACGAAATACTCCGTATCGCCAAAGCAGGAGGTGGGTAGGCCCTTGTGCTGCTCGTAGGTGATGGACACTCGCGAGCCCATCACCCTCGTCATGGCCTGCGCCAGGCTGTCCGACCGCACGGTGAAGGTGAAACGCTCCTGGGCGGCGCCTGGCACGTTCACCATGGCGAGCTCGCCCTCCCACGTTTTGCAGATCCATCCCTTGTGAGAGAGCTTCTGGATGTACCCTGACCGATGGCCGTCGGCGGAGTACGTGAAGTTGAGCGCGATCGCCGTCCAGGCGGCGGCCAGCAGCGCCGGAAGCACCACGACCAGTCCCACGAGGATCCACGGCCATTTGCGTCGACGAGGGCGGCGGCCCCGTTCGTTCGGGACGTCCTGTGGCGCCTCGTCGTCCTTTGGTTCGTCGATCATCGAGCGTCCTCGCCGGAGCACGGAGGTAAGTGATGCATCTGTGCGGAAGTTACGCCGTTTCCGTGCCCCATGTAGGGGGCGCTCCCCTTAGATTTCTCATTCCCCCTGACTCGTTCCCGCGCCGCCACGTGTCCTTCGCCACTCGTAGACCCACCGTCACCACGCTCGTCGGCACCGTCTCCGTCGGTTCGGCGCATCCGATCGTCGTACAGTCGATGACGAACACGGACACGGCGGATGCCGCGGGCACGGCCCTCCAGGTTGCGGCGCTTGCCGAGGCGGGCTCGCAGCTCGTTCGCATCACGGTGAACAACGAGGAGGCGGCAGCCGCAGTCCCCGAAATAGCTACCCGACTCGCCGACGCCGGCGTGACCGTGCCGATCATCGGCGATTTTCACTACAACGGCCACCTGCTGCTCGCACGCTTTCCCGCCTGCGCGCGCGCGCTGGCGAAGTACCGCATCAATCCGGGCAACGTCGGCGGCAAGCGGCGCGACGAGAACTTCCGCACCATCGTGCGGATCGCCGTGGAGCATGGAAAACCGGTGCGCATCGGAGTGAACTGGGGCTCGCTCGATCAGGACCTCCTCACCCAGATGATGGACGAGAACGCGCGGGCGCCGCTGCCGAGCACTGCGAAGGACGTCTACATCGAGGCTATGCTCGCCTCGGCGCTTCGATCGGCAGAGCTGGCCGAGGAGGTCGGGCTGGGGCACGATCGCATCCTGATCTCGGCGAAGGTCTCGCAGGTGCCTGATCTGGTCGACGTGTATGAGCGACTGGCTGCACGGTGCGACTACCCGCTCCATCTCGGGCTCACCGAGGCCGGTATGGGAATGAAGGGGCAGGTGGCCAGCGCGGCGGCACTGTCGATTCTCCTCACCAAAGGGATCGGCGACACAATCCGCGTGTCCCTCACCCCGAAGCCGAATGGCGACCGTTCAGAGGAGGTCCTGGTCGCGCAACAGATCCTCCAGTCGCTCGGACTGCGCAGCTTCGCGCCGCAGGTCACCGCGTGCCCCGGATGCGGACGCACGACATCGACCTTTTTCCAACACATGGCGGAGGACATCCAGACCTATCTACGCGAGCAGATGCCCGTCTGGCGACAGAGCCGGCCCGGTGTGGAGACGATGCACGTCGCAGTGATGGGATGCGTGGTGAACGGACCGGGTGAATCCAAACACGCGAACCTCGGCATCTCGCTCCCGGGCACCTCCGAGGAGCCCAAGGCTCCCGTTTACGTCGACGGTCGACTGCTCACGACGCTGAGGGGCGATCACATCGTACCGGAGTTCCTCGCGATCCTCGAGGAGTACGTCGCGCGAACCTATCCCCCCGCGAGTGCGCCGTCACTGGCGAGCACCGCTAGCTGACCCACGGGCGCGCGGAGCGCGTCTTTCTCGGCGCGCATGGAAACTCGTGGGCGCCGTCGGATCAGCGGGCCGGCGTCGATGTAGGACCGCCGCAGCGCTCCAGCTCCTCGGCTACCTCGCGCAGCTCTTCCATGATCGGCGCGTCGTAACCCAACTCGCGAAGGCGGTCGTAGACGCGGCGATACCATCGGACGGTGCCCACGCGTCCCACATTGAATCGAGACCACACGGTGTCGGGATCAAGCGTCCGATTCAGGTCCGCGAGGATCGCGCTGCCGTTGTGGATCTTGTCCGCGGCGCACACCCAGCGCGCGCGCTCTGACGCCGCGGCGAGACGGGCCAGATAATCGTCCTTGCGCTCCTCGCTCGAGAGCTCGACGCCTTCTTCATCTACCTGGCGGTGCGTGACCGCGAGCACGGTGTCGAGTACCTCCTCTCCGAACTTGTCGCCGATGCGCTGCTCTAGCATGTCGCGCGTGTAACCGTCGCGCACACAGTCTTCGATCACGTCGTGCAGGATGCCGGACACCACCGTCTGTTCGTCCTGACCGTATCGTGTCAGGATCACGGCGACGTTCGCCGGATGCGTGAGATACGGGAGACGCGTACCTTTGCGCACCTGGCGATCGTGGTGCTTCGCGGCAAAGGCGAAAGCGTGGTTGATGCGATCGGAATAGCCGCGGAGTGGCATCACGCAGGACGGCGGGAGATGCTGTAACGAGAGGGGAGGCGAGCCTAAAGATACCGCGCCCACTCTGACCATGCATCCGGAAGGTGGAGTTGAGTCGCGATCGCCGGCAACGGAAGACGCCGGCTGCTCAGCGCGAGATCTGCATGGCGAGCGCGAGATCGAGCCCGGTCAGCGCTGCGCCCTGCACGATGATCGCGATTCCGGCGCCCATTGCCCCCGCTCGGCGCGCGAGTCGCCACCCGACCACCAGTAGCGTGAAGCCGACCATCACGTAGCCGGCGTCGAGGCCGATGTTGAGCCAGAGGAATCGGTCGAGTCGCGTGGCGCCCGCCAGATCACGAAGGGCGAGGGTGCTCATGGCCCAGAGTGCGAGTCCCAGGTCCACGGCGCCCCAGCTCGCAGTCATCAGCGCGAACCAGGACAAGAACGAGGAGTGCTCCCGCCGGGCACGAAGCGCCAAGAACAATGTCGCACCAAGCAGAAGGCTGGCCCCGCCCCACACCATGAAGCGCAGCAGATGAGCTCGCTCAATGACGAGCAGGGAATCGGCCCACATGAACGGCATTCTCCAAGGCTAACGGATTTGGGTGCTTGCCAGAAAATCTTTTGATCAAGGAGACTTTCCGGCACTGAGTTCACGATGGCGCGTGGACATGAACCCGATACTGACCGATAATGTCTCTAAAGTGTCTTGTTACTGTTGCCGAAAACTGGAATACATCCCCAGGACCCCATGAGATTTGCGCACACATCCCCTTGGAAAAGGGACGTTGTGATATCGAACCGGTGCGCGATTTTCCGCCACCGACGCACGGGTTACCGCGTCCGTCAGACCGCGACTCGGGCCTCTTCGGCTTCGAGCTCCGCTGGTCTGATCTCGGAGAGGATTGGGTCCGGCGCGTTCCACAGCACGATTCCCCGCACTCGGCCGCCCGTGTTCTCGATCTCGTCTAGTGCTCGCTTGAGCTGCGCGATCGATGTTTGCCCGGCACGTACACAGTAGATGACGTCGGAGATCGGCAAGGCGCTCGGCAGCCCCTTTCGCACCTGCTCCACGGCGCTCACGAGGACGATCGCGTCGTACCGGCGCGCCAGCCGGCTGGCGTCTCGCTCGAGCAATGCGCTCACTTCCTTGAGCGGTGGCGCGTCCGCGCCACTCGCCACCACGTCGATCGCGCTCTCTCGGCCGATCTTCGCTGGGCGAATCGCCTCCGGCCAGCTCAGCCTCTCGCGTACCAGGCCGCTCAGTCCCTCGCTTGCTCGCAGGCGCAGTGCGGCGGCTACCGTGGATGCCACCGGATCCGTATCGATCAACAGCGCGCTCCGCGCCTCGTCGGCGGCAATGGCGGCGAAGTTGATCGCCACGACGGCCGAGACGGCCGGGTTGTCTCCGGTGACCGTCAGCATGATGACGTTCGCACCGGCCGTGGCGATGTGCAGATAGATGAGCTGATGCCCGTCCGCTCCCGGGTCGAGGTAGGGAGGGGCGGCGCGATCGGCCGATCTGCGGCCACGTTCCGGCGACGGGGGCAGAGGGCTGACGACACCGAGCACGCGGATGCCCGTCGCACGCTCCACCTCGTATGCGTCGGAGATGCGCGGGTGGCGGACCTCGTCGATGAGCGCGAACCCGAAGCCCACCACGAGGCCGAAGATGAGCGCCGCGGCGAGCATGGCTGGCGGTGAGGCGCCGAGGTTCGCCAGTTCGCGGGCTCGCTCCTCTCGTTCATCGAGCTTCGTGAGCTCGAGTCGCTCGCGTGCGAGACGATTGGCCACGCCGGCGAGTGCGGCGCGCGCGGCCTCCTGCGTCCTGAGGCGTTCCACCGTATCGGGAAGTGGGCGCGCCGCGGCGCCATCCGGTATCGCAGAGGGCAGAGGCGCGAGGCTGACGATCTCGCGACGCAGCTCGGTGCGGCGAGCGATCGCCAACGCTTCGATGGCGCGTCCAAGCTCGTTCGCCCGGGCCGTGAGCGCCACGAACACGGGATCCACGCCGCCGACGGCGTTGTAGCCCTCGCGCTCCCGCTCGATCTCGACGAGCGAATCCAGGAGCTGCTTCGCGCCGGCGTTGCCCCGCATCGCGCGCGCCTCGGCGAGTGCCCGATATGCACCGAGGAGGGGCGCATTCTCGGCGCGGGCGATCAGGCGTCCAAGCTGTGCTGCCTCCCCGGTGATCGAATCGCGGCGTTGGCGAATCATGTTGCTCAACGGATCGGCCGTGGGCATCGTGTCGGCGGCATTGGCTGCGTCGGTGGCGGCGGTGAGCCGCGCGAGCTCCAGGCGAGCGGCGATGACCGCGGAGTCGGCAACGACGGCCTGCCGATTCGCTTCCATGAGGGCGGCCATCGTCGGCTCGGTGTCGGGACGCGCCGATGTCGAGGGGCGCAGCTGGGCCGCCGCGCGCCGCGCCTGCTGCGGAACGACGACCAGTGCCACGAGCGACGCCATGAACGTGACGGTGCTGACCACGCCGATGAGCACCGGGCGGCGGAGCGCGTTCCTCGCGCGCGCGGCGATCCAGGTGGCACGCGACGTCGTCAGGGGTTTCGCTCGCTGCCGCGTAGGGCGGCGGCGCGGACTCGTACCGGGGATGATCGCCTCACTGGAATGGACTCGCAACGCATGCCCGTACGCGATCTGTGGATGCACGTCGTGCACCAGAGCCGTAGCGGGTCGATCCAGTGCAGGCGATGCGCGATGCGCCGGACGGCGTTCAGAACTGAGGATCCCTCCCGCGCAGAACGGGGCGGATGCATCTGCATCCGCCCCGTTCCGAGTGCCAAGCTCGATTGCCTGCTAGTGCACTACTGAACCGTGACGACGCCCTTCATGTTCATGGCCGCATGCGGCGTGCAGATGTAGTCGTACTTGCCAGCCGGGACCTTGGCGAAGGAGACAACGTACGCCTCGTTCGGCGTCATGACCATGGGACCTGACGCCTCGCCCATCTTCTGACCGGGCATGTTCGCGTCGAGCTGCGCGCGCACGGCAGCGTCGGCGACGTTCTGGAAGGTGACGTTGTGTGGGCCGCCGGAGACCATGATGAACTTGATCGCGTCGCCCTGCTTCACGGTGATGTTGGCGGGCTCGAACTTGTAGCCCGTCGCATCGCCGCTCATCTTCACTTCGTGGGTCTTGCCGGTCGCGGGAGCGGCCGTGGCAGCACCAGCGGCGCCAGCGGCAGGTGCGGGCGCGGCTGCGCCAGACATGGCGGCTGCGGAGGTGTCCGCGCCAGGGGTGGCCGGAGCCGGGGTCATTGCCGCACTGCTATCAGCAGCGGGCTGCTTCTCGCCGCCGCAGGCGCCGAGGATGGCCGCGCCCGCGAGGAGTGCAATACCGTGGAACCGCATTTCTGAAGGCCTCCAATAGGACCAGATCGTGGTTGCTCTACGTTCGCGGGGCCCCGCGACGTATTGTGAATTTATTCACAAGCTCTTTATAAAGCAATTCGCCACCGGCGCTTTCGATTCCTGCGCCGAGCTCCAGCGTGCACAGCCCGCGCCGCTACGTTGACCGAGGCCCGGGTTGCCGTTAGGTTGCCGTCCATGTCGAGCGCCCGGCCCCACCACCACGTGCACCATCACCATGGCCCGACGGGCCGAGGCGACGCGCGCGTGCGGGGGTAACCGGAGACTGTTTCCGCCCGATCTCGCTGCCGGTCGACTCGCGGCCCGTCCCTTCTGGACGGGCTTTTTTTACGCCGGTCGTCGATCGGTGTCCTCTCTCGAGGCCGTCAGGCCGCCCATGCTCCGTATCGCTCTTCCCAACAAAGGCCGCCTCTCGGACGAGGCCCGCGAACTGTTCACCGACGCGGGGCTCGAGATCCGCGCCGCCGGCCCGCGCGCCCTCACCGCCTCTCTCGGGGGCGAGTTCCAGGCACTGTTCGTTCGAGCGCAGGACATTCCGGAGTTCGTCGCCGACGGAGCGGCGGACGCGGGGGTCACCGGCGCGGATCTGATCCGGGAGTCTGGGCGTGCACTGGACGATCTGGCCGATCTCACCTTCGGCCGTTGCCGGCTTGCCGTTGCCGCCAAGGAAGACAGCGGCATCACGCAGATCGAGCAGGTCGTCGACGGCATGCGGGTGGCGACGGTCTTTCCACGCATCACGGCGGCCTTCTTCGCCGCCCGTGGGCAGCGCATCGAGGTCGTGCCGGTGTCCGGGGCCGCGGAGATCGCTCCACATATCGGGATCGCCGACGTCATCGTGGATCTCGTGTCGACCGGCTCAACGCTGCGCGTGAACGGGCTGCGGGAGATCGCGACCGTGCTCGAGTCGACGGCCCGGCTCATTGCCGCGCCGGGCACGCGGGCCGACGCCGCGCGCGCGCGTGCACTCGACGAGCTCACGGCTGCTCTAGGCAGCGTGCTGGCGGCGCGCGGCAAACGCTATGTGATGGCGAACGTGCCTCGCGACCGCCTCGAGGAGGTGAAACAGGTCGTGCCGGGCCTGAACGGGCCGACGATCATCGACATCATGAACGGAGGGCGCTTCGTGGCCGTGCACGCCGTGGTCGACGCGGCGACGATCTATCGCACCATCGCCGACCTCAAGGCGCTCGGCGCCGAAGGGATCCTCGTGACGCGTATCGAGAGGCTGATGTCGTGAGCGTCTCCATCGACGGCTCGGCGGGCACGATGCTGCGCTGGTCTGGCGCGCTCGCCTCGCTCAGCGACGCGGATCGCCGGGCGCTCCTCGAGCGCACCTCGTCGCACGATGCGGCGATCCGTGAGCGCACGGCGGCAATCGTCGCCCGGGTGCAGCGCGACGGCGACGTGGCGCTCCGCGCGCTCGCGCAGGAGCTCGATGGTGTCGCGCTCGAGCGACTCGAGATCTCGCGCGCGCGCTGCCGCGTCGCGCTCGACGCGCTCGCGCCGTCACTGCGCGGTGCGCTCGAGCGATCGGCGGAGAACATCGGACGGGTGCATCGCGCGTTTCGGCCCGTGGCACAGGAGACGGAGAGCGAGCCGGGAATCATCGTGGGACGACGTCCGGATCCACTCGGTCGCGTGGGCGTGTACGCGCCGGGCGGGCGGGCCGCATATCCCAGCAGCGTGTTGATGGGCACCGTGCCCGCGCGCGTCGCCGGCGTCGGCGAGATCGTGCTCTGCTCGCCGCCCTCACGTGAGACGGGGCTGCCCTCAAGCGTAGTGCTGGCCGCCGCGGCGCTGGCTGGGGCGGACCGCGTGTTCGCGCTGGGTGGCGCGGGTGCGATCGCGGCGATGGCGTATGGCACGGCGAGTGTGCCGCGTGTCGATCGGATCGTCGGTCCGGGCAACGCATATGTGGCGGAGGCGAAGCTGCAGGTGTCGAGCGTCGTGGCGATCGACTCGCCGGCTGGGCCGAGCGAGCTGCTGGTGCTGTGCGACGACAATGCCGACCCGGCGCTCGTCGCCAGAGAGATGCTCGCGCAGGCGGAGCACGACCCGCTCTCGGCGGTCGTCGCCGTGACGACGACCGAGCGGTCCGCGCGCGCGATCATCACGGAGCTCGCGGCGCAGCTCCCCGCGCAGCCGCGCGCCGAGATCAGCCGAGCGGCGCTGGCGAGCCAGGGTGCGGTGCTGTGGGCGGCGTCGCTCGGGGACGGCGTCGCGTTCGCGAACGCGTATGCGGCGGAGCATCTGCTGCTGGACGTCGGGCCGCTCGACGGCACGCTCGCGCGCCTCCGCAACGCGGGAACCGTGTTCGTCGGGCCAACCGCGTCCGTGGCGTTCGGGGACTACATGACCGGGGCGAACCACGTGCTTCCCACGGGTGGGCTGGCCCGCTCGTACTCGGGGCTCTCGACGCTCGACTTCGTCCGGTGGACCACCTACCAGCGCGTCACACCTGAGGCGGCGGCGCGGTTGGCAGATGACGTCGGCGTGTTCGCCGATGCGGAGCAGCTCCCGGGTCACGCGAGCGCGGCGCGAGCGTGGCGCACGAGCATCGCGGGATCACCTGATGCGGCGGGAGCAACCGGGGCACCTGGAGCGGCGAGATGATCACCGTTGATTGCGACACCGAAGGACTGGCCCGCGCGGCGGTGAGCGCGCTGCCGCTCTATGCGCCGGACGTCACACCGTGCGCGGTGGACGTGAGCGACAACATCAACCTCTGGGGTACGCCACCCGCAGCGCTGCGCGCGCTTTCCGGCGCGCCATCGACGCACCCGAGCCGGTATCCCTCGCTGTACTCGACCCCGCTGCGCGACGCCGTGCTGCGCTACGTCGGGCTCTCGGGTGTGAGCGGGGTCGGCGTCGTCACGGGCTGCGGGTCGGATGACGTGCTGGATGCCACGATGCGTGCGTTCGGCAACGCGAGGGACGAGATCGTCTTCGCCGCACCGACCTTCGCGATGATCCCGATCTTCGGGCGGTTGAACGGGATGGTGCCCGTATCGCTCGCGATGACGGAGGGCTTCGACGCCGATCCGCAGCAGTTGGTGGACCGCCGCGCCAGGATCACGTATCTCTGCACGCCCAACAACCCGACGTCGACGGCGCTGTCGCGCGAGACGGTGGAGTACGTGGCGGCGAACGCGGCGGGGCTCGTGATCATCGATGAAGCCTATGCCGAGTTCTCGCCGCACACCTTCATCGAGCTCGCGTCGACGCATGAGCGCGTGCTGGTGACACGCACCTTCTCCAAGGCGTTCGGGCTGGCGGGGCTGCGTGTCGGCTATGGCGTGGGGAGCGAGGCGGTCGTCAATGTCGTGGCGCGCGCGCGCGGACCGTTCAAGGTGAACGCGCTCGCCGAGGCCGCGGCGCTCGCCGCGCTCGGGGAGGGGCCCGACGCGCTGGGATGGGTGGCGCGGCATGCCGCGCTGGCCGTCCGGCACCGCGAGCGGCTGGCCGCGGAGTTGCGCGCGCGTGGGCTGGAGCCGATGCCGTCCGCGGCGAACTTCTTGTTCATCCCCACGCCACGCGCTCCGGCGCTGGCTCGCGCGCTGCGCGATCGCGGAGTGCTGGTACGGGCGCTGAGCGGACTGCCGCGCGATCTCGCCGTGCTCGAGGCGTCAGAGGGGCACGCGTTGCGCATTGGAGTGGGGCCATGGGACGTGATGGAGACAGTGCTCCGCTCGCTCGACGAGGCGCTCGCATGCGCGTGACGATCTTCGACTACGGAGCGGGGAATCTGCATTCGCTCGCCAAGGCGCTCGAGCAGGCCGACGTGGAGGTGTGTGTGGAGACCAATCCGGCGCGCGCCGTCGATACCGACGCGCTCGTGCTGCCTGGCGTGGGCGCGTTCGGCGCCGCGGCGGCGCGTCTCGCGCCCGGCCGCGCCGAGATGCGGAGCGCGATCGTCGGCGGGCTGCCGACGATCGGCATCTGCCTCGGCATGCAGCTCCTCTTTTACTCGAGCGACGAGGGCGGCGGAGCGGGGCTCGGCGTCATCCCCGGCACGGTATCGCGGCTGTCGGCGGTGCGCGTGCCGCAGATCGGATGGAACGCGCTCGACGGCGTTCGCGACCCGCTGTTCGCCGCGGCGCCTCTTCCCATCGCGTACTACGCGAACAGCTTCGTGTGTCGGCCGACGCACGAATCGACCGTGATCGCGTGGAGCGAGCACGAGGGCGATCGCTTTCCCGCCGCGGTCCGGGCCGGGTCCGCGGTCGGTGTCCAGTTTCACCCGGAGAAGAGCTCGTCGGCCGGCGTGCGCTTCCTGCACGCCTTTCTCGACGAGGCGCGCGCCACCATGGAGAACCGATGATCGCCATTCCCGCCGTGGACCTCCGCGACGGTGCCTGCGTGCAGCTCGTCGGCGGCTCGTACGCCGAAGAGCGCGTCCGCCTGAGCAATCCCATCGAGGTCATGCGCAACTGGGAGACCTACGGGTTCCGCCGCCTGCATCTGATCGATCTGGACGCAGCGACGGGACACGGCTCCAACTTCCCCCTCATTCGCGACATGCTCGCCGAAGCCGGAGTTCCCGTGCAGGTGGGCGGCGGCGTTCGCACGGACGATCGCGTGGAGGATCTGCTCGCCGCGGGCGCGGCGCTGGCGATCGTCGGCACGCGTGCGCTCGAGGAGCGCGAGTGGCTCGTCGAGCTGGCGCTCCGGCATCCGGGAGAGCTCGTCGTCGCGTGCGACGTACGCGAGCGAAAGGTGACGACGCGCGGATGGGCGCATACGCTGCCGTTCGACATCCTCGACGTAGTGGAGGAGCTGAACGGTCTTCCGCTCGCCGGCCTGCTCGTGACGGCGGTGCATAAGGAAGGGCAGCTGCAGGGCACCGACCTGCCGCTGATGGAAGATGTCGTCGAGGCATCCAACTTTCCCGTGTATGCTTCCGGAGGCGTGTCGTCGATGCAGGATTTGCGCGCGCTCGAGCATCGCGGGGTGGCCGGCGCGGTGATCGGGATGGCGCTCTACACGGGCGCACTCGACCCTGTCGTGGTTGCCGGAGAGTTCAGCGAATGAGCTGCATCATGATGTTTTGTACCAATCACACGAGTGAGAGCCAGCGATGACCGTCGTCGTCCGTGAGACGAGAGAGACCACGATCCGCTGCGAGCTGACGCGCGGTGACGGGCGCGCGACCGTCGCGACCGGCCAGCCCTTCTTCGATCACATGCTCGTCGTGTTCGCGCGCTACAGTGGGCTCGACCTCTCGGTGCAGGCGACGGGGGACCTGCCGCATCATCTCATCGAGGACGTGGCCATCTGCATCGGCGCGGCGGTCGCCGGCCTCTTGCCCGCGACGGCCGCGCGTTACGGCGACCGGACCGTGCCGATGGACGAGGCGCTCGTGCACTGCGCGCTCGATCTGGGCGGGCGGCCGTTCTATCGCGGGCCGCTGCCGAGCGCGCTGTACGATCACTTCATGCGCTCGTTCAGCGACAACGCGAAGGCAACGCTGCACTTTCGCGTGCTGCGCGGAACGGACAGGCATCACATCGTCGAAGCGGCATTCAAGTCGCTGGGCTTCGCGGTGCGCGATGCGTTCGTGGACTCCGGCGCGGTGTTCAGCACCAAGGGCGGCGTCGCGCTGCGCGTCGAGGGAGCGCAGTAGATGTTGACGCGGCGTCTGGTGGTGTGCCTCGACGTGAAGGGCGGGCGCGTGGTCAAGGGCACGCAGTTCGTGCAGCTGCGCGATGTGGGCGACCCGGTGGAGCTCGCGACGCGCTATGAAGCCGAGGGGGCCGACGAGATCGTCTTCCTCGACATCTCGGCGAGCGCGGAGGAGCGGGGCACGCTGCTCGACGTGGCGCGTCGCACGGCGGAGCGGTTGTTCGTGCCGCTGACGATCGGCGGCGGCGTGCGCTCCGCCGATGACGTGGGACGCGCGCTGCGATCCGGCGCGGACAAGGTGAGCATCAACTCCGCAGCGGTGACGCGGCCCGAGACGCTGACCGAGTCCGCGGCGCGTTTCGGATCGCAGTGCGTCGTGGCGAGCATCGACGCAAAGCACGACGGTACGACGTGGCGCGTGTTCGTCAAAGGGGGACGCGAGGCCACGCCGCTCGACGCCGTCGAGTGGGCCGTCGAGTGCGTGCGGCGCGGCGCGGGCGAGATCCTGCTTACGAGTATCGATCGCGACGGCGCGCGCACGGGGTACGATCTCGCGCTCACCCGCGCCGTCTCTGATGCGGTGCCGGTGCCGGTGGTGGCGTCGGGCGGAGCAGGGAACGCCGCCCACGTGTGCGAGGTGCTGGCCGATGCGCACGCCGACGCCGCGCTGCTCGCGGGCATCCTGCACGATGGGGTGACAACGGTGCGTGCGGTCAAGGATGCGATGCGCGCCGCGCATCTGCCGGTGCGGGCGGCATGAGTATCCGTCGACCTGGGGAGGTGCGCGTGCAGGCCGCCGCATTCGCGCTCGACGCACGCGTCGCACCGGCGGCGGAGCTCGCGCGCATCACGGGTCTGGTCGCGCTCAGGCACTATCGGTCGCGGCTCACCGTGGAGACCAAGGCCGACGGCTCACCGGTGACGATCGCCGATCGGGCCGCGGAGGAAGCGGCGCGGGCGTGGGTGCGCGAGCGCTTCCCGGACGACGGCGTCCTCGGCGAGGAGCTCGGTGAGGAACGGCCTGGTGCTCGTCGACGTTGGATCATCGATCCGATCGACGGCACGAAGGCGTTCGTGCGGGGCACGCCGCTGTGGGGATCGCTCGTCGCGCTGTGCGAGGGCGAACGAGTGCTCGCGGGCGCGGCGTACTTTCCCGCAGTGGACGAGATCATTGCCGCCGCACCGGGCGCGGGGTGCTGGTGGAACGGGAGCCGGTGTCGGGTTTCAAACGTGGCGGCCGTGTCCGATGCCACGGTGCTCACCACCGACGATCGCTTCACCGAGCGCCCCGAACGCCGCGCGGGATGGACCGCGCTGTCGCAGGCGGCGTCGGTGAGCCGAACGTGGGGCGACTGCTTCGGCTATCTCCTCGTGGCGACGGGACGCGCCGAGGTGATGTGTGATCCGATCATGAATCCGTGGGACGCCGCCGCACTGCAACCGATCATCGAGGAAGCGGGCGGGGTGTTCACCGACTGGTCGGGCGCGGCGACGGCGTTCGGCGGCAGCGCGATCGCCACCAACAAGACGCTCGCCGACGAAGCCCGCGCGTTCCTAGCGCAAACCGCGCGATCCTCCCACTCGACGCCCTGACATGCTGTCCGACACGCTGGATCTCGATCAACTCGACTTCGCCAA
The DNA here is from genome assembly GCA_039920785.1 of Gemmatimonadaceae bacterium. Lineage (GTDB taxonomy): Bacteria > Gemmatimonadota > Gemmatimonadetes > Gemmatimonadales > Gemmatimonadaceae > AG11. The sequence continues at coordinate 56,980 of JBDSDB010000145.1, read as the reverse complement.
GGGCGGCGGCCTCGTCACCGTGGTGGCGCAGGATGTGGAGAGCGGCACAGTGCTGATGGTGGCGCACGCGGATCGTGAGGCGCTCGAGCGCACGCTCGCCACCGGTGAGATGCACTATCGCTCGCGCTCGCGAGGGCTCTGGCACAAGGGCGCGACGAGCGGCAACGTGCAGCAGGTCGTCTCGCTGCATGGCGACTGCGACGGCGACGCGGTGCTCGCGCGCGTGCGCTCGGAGGGGCCCGCGTGCCACACGGGAGACCGCTCGTGCTTCGGAGAGGCCGCGCTCGCCGCTGACGCCATCGGCACGCTCGACGCGACGATCGGCGCGCGTGCCCGCGAGACCGGCGCGGAAACGATGGCGTCGGGCGAGAGGCCGAGCTACACGCGCCGCCTGTTGGACGATCGCAACCTGCGCCTCAAGAAGATCGGGGAGGAGAGCGCCGAGCTCGTGACGGCGTGCGCCGACGGCGACGCGGCGCGCGCAACCGAGGAGTGTGCCGATCTGATCTACCACGCCCTCGTCGCGTTGCGCGCGGTGGGCGGATCACTCCAGCGTGTGCGCGCCACCCTCACGACGAGAGTGGGCGCGCCACGGCGCTGAGCGTGCCGTGCAATCACAGCGTGTGCCTCGGCCAGGGCGCCGCGCCGTAGCGTCGTAGCTCAGAATTGCGAGAGCAGCGAGCGGTCCACCTTGGACGCGTCGCCGACGTACGCGAAGCGGAACTCCTTGAGATACTGCCGCGCCACGCGCCGGACGTCGTCCGGCGTTACGCGGCGCAGGTTGGCCATGAACCGGTCCGCCGCCCGATAGTCGCCCTCGAACACCTCGGCGCGCGCGAGCACGTTCGCCTGATCGGCGTTCGTTTCGTTCTTGAGGAAGTATTCGGTGATGAACTGCTGCTCGAGTCGCTTCAGGCCGTCCGGATCGACCGTCTCCGTCTGGAGCGACGTGAGCTCGTCGCGCATGATGCGCAGCACCGCGTTAGGATCCACCGTCGTGACGTACAAGCCGGCCACGGCGTAAGCCCGCTCGATGAAGGGAGATTCCACCGCATAGCTCAGGTTCCGGCGCGAGCGCACCTCGGTGAACAGCCGGCCCGAGAGCACCGCCGTGGCCACGCGCAACGCGACATAGTCGCGGCTCGTGGCGGCCGGACCGGCCACGTATCCGAGCACGTAGTTCGTCGGCAGTGGACGGTTGTCGATCGCGACGGCGCGCCCCGTGACCATGCTCGCCGGCGGTGGCGTCCACCTGTACGAGCCCCGTGGCAGCGTCGCGATCGTGCCGCGCACGAGACGCTCGATGTCGGCGCGCTCCACATTGCCCACGACGACGAGCAGCATGCGCGACGTGACGAACTGCTCCGCGTGATATGCGCGCAGCTGCGCGGGCGTGATCGACGCGAGCGAGGCGGGCGTTCCCGTGGCGGGGATCGCGTACGGATGGTTCACGAAGAGCAGGCTGTCGGCCAGCTCCGTCGCCGCGTCGTCGGGTTGCGTGCTCCGCTGCCGGGCGCCGGCGACAAGCTGCTCGCGCGCGATCTCGACGTCCGCCGGCGCGAGCGTCGGCGCCATGACGCGGTCGGCGAGGATGGCCCATGTCGAATCCAGCGTGCCACGAATGGCGTGCAGCCCGATGGCGCTCCAGTCGTCGTTCGCCTCGATCGAGATCGTGCTGCCGAGCGTCGCGGTGCGCTGCCGCACGCTCGCCCCGGGGAAGCGCGTGGTTCCGCGCTCGCTCGCCAACAGGAGCAATCCTTCGATGCCCGCATTGGCCGCCGTCATCTGACGCGCGCCGCCGAGTAGGTAGAGATTCGCGGCGATGACCTCGTTGGCCGTGTTGTGCCGGAGGATCACCTGCACCCCGGCCACGTCGAACTTGGTCGTGACCGCCGTGTCGGGCGCGGCGAGCGTTGGGGCTCGGTGGCCGCCCGTCGCCAATCGCGTGGGCGTGCGTGTCGGTGCGTGTGTCGATGCGTGGAGCGCCGCGGCCAGCAGGAGCGTCGAGAGAGTGGCGAGGCTCATGGCACGAGACCCGGCGTGGCCAACTCGGATTCCGTCAGCTTGAGCGATTTCCGCGTCTCGGGTGAGAGCAGCACTCCCGTGACGTGCGGCTTGCCCACGATGTAGCGCGACGCGTACGCGCGAAGGCCGTCTGGGGTCTGCTTACCCATCGTGTCCACGTAGCCGAGGAAGTAGTCGAGTCCCGTGACGGCCCACCAGAATCCGAGTTGATGCGCGAACCCCGAGGAACGCTCCAGGCTCTCCATCGTGCCGACCGTGCGCTTCCGCTTCACGCTCTCGACCGCGTCGATGGTGATGTAGCCGGGCTTCACGACCTCGGCCAGCTCGCGATGCAGCGCGGCGAGCGCCGAGCGCAGCTTGTCGGGTGCGACTTCGCCGCCGATCGTGATCGGGCCCGTCTGGTTCAGCGTGTAGTAGTTGACGACGAGCGACTGCCACAGCCCACTGTCCACGAGCTTGCGTTGGAAGCGGGAGCCCGGCTGGTTCAGCACGTCGGAGAACACGTCGGCCGCGTACGTCGCCGCCACGTCCGCGTGCGCGCCGGGACCACCCCACTGCAGCTCCGCGAGCACGGTGTTCACCGGTTGCTCCACCACCACGCCGACGCTCTTCGCGAGCAGTGGCACCGGGGGGATCGGGTCCGTCTTGAACGGGTCCGCCGCACGCTTCCATTCGCCGAGATACCGCCGCGCCGCCTCGAAGACACGAGCCGCGTCCACATCGCCCGTCACGATCAGCGCCGTGTTGTTCGGGACGTAGTACTTCCGCTGGATCGTCCGCATCTGTTCAGGCGTCGTCTTGAGGATCACGTCTCGCTCGCCGAGCGGATTCTTCCGGCTCCACGCCGTTCCCCACAGCGCTTTCCCCGTCGCCGTCGTGAGCGCGTAGTAGGGATCCGATTCCGCGCGATCGTACTCGCCGATCACGACCGAGCGCTCGCGCTCCAGCTCGTTCGCCAGGAAGAGCGGCGTGCGCAGCGCCGAGGCGAGCAGCGCGATGCCCTGCATCGTGCTGTCGGAGGGAACGGTCAGGTAGTAGTTGACCCGCTCTTCCTGCGTCGTCGCGTTGAATACCGCGCCCAGCTCCGAGGCGCGGGCGACGAACTGCTCGGGCATTGGATATTGGAGGTTCGCCTTGAAGAACATGTGCTCATACAGATGCGAGAGCCCTTCGTAGCTGTCCGACTGCGTGAACGAGCCGTTGCGCACATCCGCCTCGATCGTGGCGAGTGGGACACCGTGGTTCTCCACGACGCTGATCTCCAGCCCGTTCGCCAGCGTGTCTCGTCGGATTCGCCGCTCGAGCTCAGCGCGCTGCGCCCCGAGCGGCGTGCTCGCGACGGTGGTGAGCATGGTGAGCATGGTGAGCGAGATGCCGGCGATCCATGCACCTCGCCTGGTGCGTCTGGTCTCGCCGGTTCCGCGCGGTGGCGAATGTATGACTCTCATGATTTCTTTCCCTGGCCCATGTCCATGCTCCCCTCCGCTTTGCCCGCCGCGCCAGCCGCGACGATCGATTCTGCCGCGCTGGAGCGCGTCGCCGCGGCGCTCGCCGGCCCCCGCCTGAGGCGGCACGAGCCGCTCGCGCCCTTCACCACCTTCAAGATCGGCGGACCCGCCGATCTTTATTTCGAGGCCGATACCGCGGACGCCCTCGCCTCTGCCATCCTCACCGCGCGCGCCACGGGGGTGCCGTATTTCGTCCTGGGGCTCGGCGCGAACGTGTTGATCTCCGACAAGGGGGTGCGCGGTCTCGTCATCCGGAACGTGGCGTCGCATTTCACCTTTCACGACGACGGACTGCTCTGGGTGGAGAGCGGGGCCGTGATGGCCCACATCATTCCCGAGGCGGTGCGTTTGGGCTGGTCGGGGTTGGAGCATTACGTCGGCATTCCCAGCACGGTTGGCGGTGCGATCTGGCAGAACCTGCATTTCCTGTCTCCCGCTCCCGAGCGCGAGCGGACCATGTTCATCGCCGAGGTCTTTCGGTCGGCTGAGCTGCTCACCGAGGAGAGCGAGCGCCGCACGGTGGACGCTACCTACATGCAATTTGGGTACGACGACACGATCCTCCATCATCGGCGGGACGTCGTGCTCGCCGCCACCTTTCAGCTCGAGCGCCAGGACCCCGCGGTGATGCACCGCATTCTGCAGGAGAACCTGAGCTGGCGCGGCTCTCGCCATCCGTGGCTCGAGTGGCATCCCAGTGCGGGCTCCATCTTCAAGAAGATCGAAGGGATCGGCGCCGGCCGGCTCATCGACCAGTGCGGGCTCAAAGGCCATCGCATCGGCGACGCCCAGATCTCGCACATCCATGCGAACATCATGGTCAATCTGGGTCACGCGACGTCGGCCGACGTGATCACTCTCATCCGGCACGCACAGACCACGGTGCGCGAACGGCTCGGCCACGAACTCGAGCCCGAGATCGGATTCATCGGCGAGTTCTGAACGAGGCTCTCAGGTCGGCTTCCGGTCGTCGGGCGGAACGAAGTTCGAGAGGAACTGTCGCTCCTGCGGCGTGAGACTGCCGATCCCCGACGCGTTGATCTTGTCGAGGATGCGGTCCACTTCGTCCTTGTTCACCGAGTGGATGCTGCTCGTGTCGACCCTGCGCCAGTTGCTGAGCGCCGGGTCGGCGATCTTCGGCGTCGCCTGCTTCTTGAATCGCGTGGCGCCCTTGCGCTTCTCGAGGAAGAGAAGATAGAGGAACGCGCCGGCGAACCCGCCGAGGTGGGCGAAGTTCGCGACACCGGATCGCTGCCCGCCGAAGCCGCCGAAGAGGTCGAGCGCCGCATAGATCAGCACGAGCCAGCGCGCTTCGATAGGAATGATCCCCCAGATCATGAGCTGCTGTCGGGGCCAGAACCGTGCAAACGCCAGCAGAACGCCCAGCACAGCGCCGGAGGCGCCGAGAATCGGGCTGCGTGGGGCGAGCACGAGCGACAGCAGCGCGCCGAAGACTCCGCTGATCAGATAGAGCGTGATGAACTGGTTGGAGCCCATCCGATCCTCCACGCGCGGGCCAAAGAAGTACAGGCCGATCATGTTGAAGAAGATGTGTCCGAACGACTTGGGCTGATGGATGAACATGTAGGTGACCAGTGTCCACGGGTGTGTGAACACTTCCGTCGGAACGAAGAGCAGCCAACCCGTCGTCGCCGGGAGGGTCATCTGCAGGAAAAACAGCACTACGTTCGCGATCACTAGGCGCTGGACCCACGGCGTCACGGGACGATCTCCATCAACGAGTGGGGCTGGTCGCGCGCTCGAGCTTTTCGAGCGCCGCTGTCTCCTGCTCCCAGGTTGCCAACGCCGCGTCCAGACGCGTGCGAAGCGTGTCGAGACGCGCGCCCAACCGGTGTGCTTCTTCTACACCACGGGGACGCGTGTAGAGCTCGGGATCGTCGAGCGTGGCTGTCAGCGTCGTGACTTCCTTCTCGAGCTCCGCCACGGCGCGCTCGGCGATCGCGGCACGCTCCTGCGCCTGGCGCAACGCACGACGAGCATCGCCGGTGGCCGGCCGCTCCTCGCGACGCGCCGTGCGCTTCTTCTCGTCCATGCGGCGGAGAGCTACCTCTTCCGACGCACGCACCGAGGCGGCATGCGCCCGCTCCTCGCTCACCACCTCCCACTCCGCGAAGCTTCCGTCGAACTCGGTGACGTGCCGCTCGTGGAGCACCCACACCTTGGTGGCGAGCGCGCGGAGCATGGCGCGGTCGTGGCTGACGAGTATGACCGTGCCCTCGTAGCCCTCGATCGCGTCCTCGAGCACCTCGATCGTCTCGACGTCGAGGTGGTTGGTGGGCTCGTCGAGCACGAGCAGGTTGGCGCGACTGAGCATGAGCATCGCCAGCGCGACGCGCGCCCGCTCTCCACCGGAAAGGGTCGCGGCCTTTCGCTGCACCTCGTCCCCGGAGAACCCGAACCGGCCAAGATGGCCCTGGACCATCCGGCGCTCCCACTGCGGCCGCTGCTCGGCGATGGCCTCGTAGAGCGTCTTGTCGAGGGGCACCTGGCCGAGCTGCTGATCGTAGTACGCCACCCGGATCGAGTTGCCCACCTTCAGCTCGCCCGCCGCGGGCGGCTCTTCGCCCACGAGGGCCTTGAGCAGGGTGGATTTTCCCGCACCGTTGGGGCCGAGGATGCCTAGACGATCGCCGCGCATCACGCGTCCGGTGAACTTCTCGATCAGGGTCCGACCGGGCACCGCGATGGTGACCTTCTCCGCCACCGCGACCTGATCGCCCCCTCGCTCGGCGATGTCCAGCCGGAGGGCCATCACACCCTCCTCGCCGATCGGCGCGCTGAGGCGGGGCAGGCGCTCGAGCTTCTTCCGGCGTCCCTTGGCCTGCTTACTGTTCTGGCCAGCCAGGTGGCGCGCGATGTAGTCACTCTCGCTGGCAATTGTCTTCTGCTGCTTGTCGAACTGGCGCTGCAGTGCGAGCCGTCGCTCCTGGCGGATCTGGACGAACGCCTCGTATCCGCTGGCGTAGGGGGTGGCCGTGCCTCCCTCGAAGTGCAGCACGTGGTCGACCACGGCGGCCAGAAAGGCACGGTCGTGGCTGACCAGCACGATCGTCCGGTCGATCTCCGTCAGGTACTGCTCGAGCCAGCGGGTGGTCTCGAGATCCAGGTGGTTGGTGGGCTCGTCGAGCAGCAGGATGTCGGAGGGCGCGACGAGCTGCCGCGCGAGGCCGACCCGACCACGCTCGCCGCCACTCAACTGGCCGAGCGGCTGCTCGCGCGCCACAGTGGGGTCGAAGCCGAGCCCCTGGAGTACGGCGTCCACCCGAGGTGCGATCGTGTAGCCTCCCTCTCGCTCGAACCGCTCCAGATCGCGTCCGTAGCGCGACAGTGCAGCGTCATCGCTCACTTCCGCGAGCGCATGCGCCTGTTCGGTGAGCGAATGCTCCAGCGCGAGCAACGCGGCGAACGGGCCCGCCGCCGCCGCCCACACCGTCTCGGCATCACCGAAGTCGCGGTGCTGTCCGAGTAGGGAAAGGGACAGCCCCGTCTGCCGGGATACGGAGCCGCGAGAGGGCGCCAAGTCGCCGGTCAGGAGCTTGAAGAGCGTCGTCTTGCCGGTCCCGTTCCTGCCCACCACCCCCCACCGCTCACCGGCGGCGATGGTGAAGGTGATGTCGCTGAACAGAGTCGTCGCACCGAATTCGACGCCAATGCCACCCACGGCGACCTGTGTCACGGCCGGCTCACGCGAATGAGCACATCCATCAGACTGCCAGCCAACTCTTCCACGTCGTCTCCGCCGCGCCGATCGTCAGCGCGTTCCCATGCCGTACGAGCGGCATCTTCAGTATGAGGGGCTCGTCCACGAGGATCTCGAGCCAGCGCTCGTCACCGTACCGAGCCGTTCGTAACCCGAGCTCACCGTAGCGTCGAGCCTCGTCGTCGATGAGCGCGGAGACGCCGAACTTCTGCGCGAATCGCGTCAGCTCTCCTCTCGACGCCGCCCGCTCCATCAGATCGACGAAGTGCGTCTTCATGCGACGTTCGGCGAAGAAGCGGAGCGCCTTTCTCGTGTCCGCGTTCTTTTTCACGCCGAAGATCTGAACGTCCATGCGCGCGGGCTTGGTATAATAGAAAGGCGCGGACGCGCCGTGTCTCGACCTCGCACTCTCTCGTGAGCCGCCTCAGCGAGTATACCTACACCCCCGCGTGGTGGGTACCGGGCGCGCATCTCCGTACACTCTGGGGAAAGCTCGTGCGCCGGCCCGCCGCCGTGGAGACGCGCGTCGAACGCTGGAGCACGCCCGACGGCGACGAAGTCGAGCTTCGTCGCGTCGCTCCACCGCCCGGCTCGGGTGACGATGCGCCGCGGCTGCTGCTGCTCCATGGGCTCGAGGGCACGATTCGCTCGCACTATCTGCAGGGAACCCTCGCCCACGCCCATCGGTTCGGATGGGCAGCCGATGCACTGATCTTTCGCAGCTGCAACGGTGAGGTGACGCGGGCTCGGCGCCTTTACCACTCGGGAGAGACGACCGATCTCGATTTCGTCGTGCGCCAGCTGGTACTCGAGCATCCTGGGCGACCGCTCGGCTTGGCGGGCTTCTCGCTCGGCGGCAACGTTCTCCTCAAGTGGCTCGGCGAACGTGGGGCGGACCTTCCGCCCGAGGTGCGTGGCGCGGTCGCGATATCGGTGCCCTTCGACCTCGAGCGCGGATCCCGGTTCATCGAACGCGGCTTCGCGCGCGTATACACGAGACACTTCCTGCGAACTCTTCGAGCGAAGGCACAGGCGAAGCTCGACCGCGACCCGGGCCTATTCGATGCCCAGGCGCTGGCTCGAGCCCGGACCCTCTTCGATTTCGACGACGCCGTGACCGCGCCGGTCCATGGGTTTCGAGACGCCCATGACTACTACGATCGCTCCAGCTCCCTGGGATTTCTGACCTCAATCCGTTGCCCGACTCTGCTGCTCAGTGCGTTCGACGATCCCTTTCTGCCGCCCGAGGTGCTGCACGAGGTAGCCGCGATCGCTGCGGGCAACACGAGTCTGCAGACGGAGTTTCATGCGCGGGGCGGGCACGTGGGCTTCGTCTCCGGCTTGTCGCCGCTTTCGCCGAGGTACTACGCGGAGGAGCGAGTGCTCGAATTTTTGACGCGCCAGCTTGGGGCGCGGTGAGCCTCACGCAGTAGGTGAGGCTGTCAGCAAACGCTTAGATACGCATCGCTGTACCAGTAGCGTCGTGTTACTGGCGCGACATCGGTGCAATTGTTAATCGATAGACGCCCTGCGCGTACATCTCTCATCGGAGCCCTTTACGATGTCCTCCCCTACTGTCGGCAGATTCCTTGTCGCACTCGCCGCGTTCGCGTCACTCGCGTGCGCCAGCCGTTCCGCCGAAAGCGAATCGCACGCCGCACACGCGGCCACCTCGATGGCGACGACGTCAACTATGGGCGGCCCTGCCGTCGATATCGGTTTGCCGGCTGGTGCGGCCACCGTCGCCGACAGGCTCGCCAAGTCGCCTCGCCACGGGGAGTACGCCATGATCAAGACGGGCCCGTCGGACAGCGTCAGGGCCTGGATCGTCTATCCTGAGCGCTCGAGCAAGGCACCTGTCGTCGTCGTGGTCCACGAGATATTCGGCCTGTCCGCCTGGGTCCGCGGCGTCGCCGATCAACTCGCGGCCGATGGATTCATCGCCATCGCCCCCGACCTGCTCACGGGCAAGGTCGCGCCCGTGGCCGGCACGGACACCGTGGCTGGCGGTGTCGCCACGGCGGCCATCCGCTCGCTCGTCTCGGATGATGTGCAGCGGCAGCTCGCTGCGGTCGGCCGATTCGGCATGGCGCTCCCCGCCGCGGAGAAACGCTATGGGGTGGTGGGCTTCTGCTGGGGCGGTTCTGCCTCATTCGCCTCGGCGGTCGCCAGCCCGGCAGGGCAGGGTGCTGCGGTGGTGTACTACGGCACCGCGCCCGCATTGCCCACGCTCGCCGGCGTGAAGTTCCCCGTACTCGGGCTGTACGGCGGAGCGGACGCGCGCGTGGGCGCGACGGTGCCGCCTACCGATTCCGCGATGAAGGCACTGGGCAAGCGCTTCCAGCACCATACCTTCCCGGGAGCAGGGCATGGGTTCCTGCGGCAGCAGGACGGCCAGGGCGGCGCCAACCTCACCGCGGCTCGCCAGGCCTGGCCGCTCACTGTCGCCTTCTTCCGTACCAACCTCGGTCGCTAGCGCCTCATGATGTATGTATTTCTCGCCGCGTTCATCGCCGGGTTGCTGCTAGCCGTCCGCGTGATGTTTTTCGGCGCCGAGCGACGCCGGCTCCAACCTGCGGACGCGATGCCGCTACGACGCTCGGAGCCGGCGGCGATCGCCTTCCTCGTCATGTTCGGTGTGACGGGCTACCTCCTCACCCGCTACGCCAGCCTGTCCGCCACGGCGGGAGCCGGGCTCGCGGTGCTTCTCGGCCTCGCCTGGGCCGCGTTGGTGACTCGTCTGGCCGTGGCAACCGCGCGCGTGCAGCCCGAGCACGATCCCGAGGATCCCCGCTACGTGCTGCAGGGCCACGTGGCCGCGGTCTCCGTCGCCATTCCCGCCGATGGCGAGGGGGCGATCATCCTCTCCGAGGCCGGCGATGAGCGCACGGTGCGCGCGCGCACCATCGATGGAAGCGCGATCGGTGAGGGAGAGGAGGTCTGTATCGAGCGGCTCGACGACGGAGTGGCGTTTGTCGAGCTCTGGGCCATCGTGGAGGAGCGGTTGTAGCGTTCTCGCTCGCCGCGCGGACCGCCTCGCCCTTCTGGCACGCCGTACGCATCGTGCATGTGGCGTTGGAGTCCACGACGAGGTCCGTCTGTGGAGCGTCTGCGGAGGAGCGGTATGTCGGATTCAGTGATCTTCGCGGTGATCTTCGTCGGGTTCTTCGTGCTTCGCGGAGTCGCCGCCACGGTGATCTTCTTCTTCCTTCTCCCGGAGGGAGACCGCTGCCCCAATTGCGACGCGGTGACGCTGCGCGTGCAGTCGCGTGCGTGGAACACGCTGCTCCCCTGGTTCCGAACCAGCTGGTGCTTCGAGTGTCGTTGGAGTGGGATGCTGCGGCGCGGCCCTCTCAGTCCGGTCGCGCAGACGCCCGAGCTCACGAAGCGCTCGTAAGTCCTCCGCTGGCGGCGTCGCTCGCGAGTACCAGCAGCCACTCGGGCCAGCTTCCACTGAGCTCGAAGTAGTCGTCGTAGTAGACGAGCCCGATCTTCTCGAGGTCGTCTACGAGCGCACCCAAGGCATCGACATCGTAGATCGGACCGAGCGCGACGAGGCCTCCGTCGACGCGAAACTCCGCGTCGGTCAGTCCCAGACGTTCGTCGAGCGACGCTCTGGTAAGTCCGGCGCGCTCGTATGACGCGCGCCGGAGAAACAGGGTGGGAACGCCCTGCGTGATGGCAAGTGACATCGAGTCGCTCCGGAAGAGGGGTGCCGGTGAGATGCCGCGCGGTCGAGGTGAGCGTGCAGTGGGCGCGAACTTACTCCGGTGCGCCGCTCCCTTCCACCGCGCGAGCCGGTCGACACCGCCAGCAGACGGCCGGTCGCGCTATCTTGCATTCATGTCCCCGGTGAATCGCTCCTTCGAAGCCGAGCTCGACGTCCTCGTCGTCGGGGCTGGCCATGCGGGTACCGAAGCGGCGGTCGCCGCGGCACGGCGCGGCGCGCGAACGGCCATCATCACGAGCGCGCTCGAGACGATCGGCCAGATGTCGTGCAATCCGGCCATCGGCGGCGTCGCCAAGGGGACGGTCGTGCGCGAGGTGGACGCGCTCGGCGGCATCATGGCCCGAGCGACCGATCTCGCGACACTGCAGTTCCGCATGCTGAATAGAGGAAAAGGCCCGGCGGTCTGGGCGCCGCGCGCGCAGTGCGACCGCGGACTCTACCGGCGCGCCGTGCGCACACTGCTCGAGGCGCACCCGTCGCTCCGCACGATCCAAGGAACGGTGGCGGCACTCCTCTTCGACGGCGATTCGGTCGTCGGGGTGGAGACCCTCGAGGGACGCCGCTTCGGGGCGCGCGCCGTCGTCATCACGACCGGCACCTTTCTTCGTGGGCGCATCCACATCGGCACCACTACGTCCATGGCAGGTGGGCGCGCGGGTGACACCTCCGCCACCCATCTCGCCGAGCAGCTCGAACTGGCCGGCCTCGAGGTGGCGCGCTTCAAGACGGGAACCCCACCCCGCATCGACGGGCGCTCGGTGCACTACGACGCGCTCGAGCGACAGGAGAGCGAGATCGAGCAGTTCGACTACTCGTGGTCGCACTTCTGGTCCGAGCCGCGCCACTCCTCGAGCGGCGCGATGCGACACCCCGCACAGCTGCCCTGCTGGATCACCTTTCTCGGCGCCGAGGGAAAGGCGATCATCGCGACTCACATCAATGAGTCCGCGATGTATGGCGGCGCGATCGCGTCGAAAGGCCCGCGCTACTGCCCGTCGGTCGAGGACAAGATCGTGAAGTTTCCCGACGCCGAACGACATCAGCTCTTCCTCGAGCCCGAAGGGCACGACACGAGCGAGCTCTATGTCAACGGATTGTCGACGTCGCTGCCGGCACCTGTGCAACTGGAGATCCTGCATTCGATCCCCGGGCTCGAGCAGGCAGAGATGACGCGGGCCGGCTACGCCATCGAGTACGACTACTATCCGCCCACGCAGCTCGACGCGACGCTCCGCGTGCGCAGCATCCCCGGGCTGTACTTCGCGGGACAGATCAACGGGACCACCGGATACGAGGAAGCGGCGGGGCAGGGATTGGTCGCCGGCGCGAACGCTGCGGCGGCCGTGTTGGGCAAGCCCGCGCTCATGCTCGGGCGTGAATCCTCGTACATCGGCGTGCTCGTCGACGACCTCGTCACACGCGGCGTCGACGAGCCGTACCGGCTGTTCACGTCGCGCTCCGAGTTTCGGTTGACCGTGCGACAGGACAACGCGCTTCGACGCCTCGCGCCGATCGGGATCGCAATGGATCTCTACGACGCACGCGAGCGCGACGTGATCGCGCGTCGGCTCGACGCGGAGGACGAAGCGCGCCGTCTCGCCGAAGGCACGTCGATCCGGCCGGAGCAGGCGGCATGCGTCCTGGAGCCAGCGAGCAGTGCTCCGCTCGCGCACAGCGTCCGCATCGCCGAAGTAGCGCGGCGCCAGGATGTCGCGCTGGTCGATCTCTTCCGCGCGGTCGGCGTCGGTGGCGACCTCCCGCTCGATGCGGTCGTGAGCACGGAGCTCGAGCTCAAGTATGCCGGCTACTTCGAGCGCGAGCGATTGCAGGCGGACAAGATGCGCCGATTGGGCACTTTCACGCTGGACCCCGCGCTCCCATACGGCGACATGCGCTCGCTGTCCCTGGAGGCGCGCCAAAAGCTCACGGCCATGCGCCCACACACGCTGGCGCAGGCAGCCGGTCTCTCCGGCGTGAGCCCCACCGATCTGCAGAATCTTTTCATCGAGATCGAGAAGCGCCGGCGATCGGCTGCCGGCGTCGTGCAGTCCGGCGACGCTCGGTGACGCCGCCGCCGTCTCGCTCCGGTCGCGCGTGGGCGTTGGTGGCGGCGGCGGTGCTCCTCCTGTTCGGCTTCCTCCCGATCGTCAACTGGATCCACGGCGGCCGAGAGTGGCCACGCTTCGGCGTGGACCTCGAAGGGTGGTTGTCGGGCAGCGCGATCGCGTTGGGCGCGGGAGTTCTCTACCTCATCATCGCGCGCAAGGCGCCGGCGCTCTGGCGCGACGATGCACTGGGGCCGGTGATCCGCCAGTGGGGCAGATGGCCGAGCGTGATGAACGCGCTGCTCGCATTCGTCGCGCTCGTCGTGTACGTGGGCTCGGCGTGGTACGTCTTCAGCGCGCGTCCGCTGCTCGTCGACGAAGTACTTCAGCTCTTTCAAGCGCGCCTGTTTGCGAGCGGGCGCATCGCCGGCACGGTGGACTCGGCACAGGAGCTCTTCAGCGCGTTGTTCCAGGTCGAGCACAACGGACGCGTGTTCTCGCAGTTCCCGCCCGGTGGACCCGCAATGCTTGCGTTGGGTGTGATCATCGGTGCCACCTGGCTCGTGATGCCCGTGTGCGGCGCGCTGTCGGTGTGGTGCTTCGCCGCGCTCGTTCGGCGAGTCGAGGCCGACCGTCCAGGCGTATCGCTGCTTGCGTCGCTGCTGTTCGCGTTCGCGCCATACATGTTGTTCATGTCTGGATCGCAGATGAACCATGTGCCGACCCTGCTGGGCACCGTGTTCGCACTGTTCGCGCTCGAACGCGCGACGGCGTCGGATCTCGACACGACGAAGCGCACGCGCTGGGCCCTCGCGTGCGGAGCCGGGCTCGGATTCGCGGCGACGGTCCGTCCCCTCGATGCGGCGGCGTTCGCGGTGCCGATCGCGCTGTGGCTCGTCTGGCGCGCCGTTCGAGATTCGCGAGAGATCGCGCCGCTGCTCGCATCGGGTGTCGGTGTCGCGGTGCCCGTGGGCCTGATGTTGTGGTTCAACTGGCGCACCACCGGCTCGCCGTTGCTGTTCGGCTATCAGGCACTCTGGGGCAAGAGCCACGACATCGGATTTCACGCGGCACCGTGGGGCGCGGTGCACACTCCCGCGCGTGGGCTCGAGCTGACGAGTCTCTATTTTCTGCGGCTGCAGACGTATCTCTTCGAGACGCCCGTGCCCTCGCTCGTCGGAGCGCTCGTCGCGCTGGTACTCGTGACGCGCCTGCGCAGGCTCGATCGCGTACTGCTCGCGGGATCGGCGCTGCTCGTCGTGTCGTACTTCGCGTACTGGCACGACGGCTTCTATCTCGGCCCGCGTTTCTTCGTCTGCCTGCTCCCTGCGCTCGCACTCTGGACGGCACGTCTGTATCCGGAGTGGCGCGCGCGCTGGGGCCGCGGCGCCTCGTATCGAGTTGTCGTCGTCGCATCGGTCGTCAGCGCGCTGATCGCGGCGTTCATCTCCGTACCGATGCGCGCGGACCAGTATCGCGGTGGTCTGAAGACGATGCGCTGGGATCTGGAGGGTGCTGCGCGCGCCGCGGGGGTGCGCAACGCGCTCGTCTTCGTGCGCGAGAGTTGGGGCGCGCAGTTGATGGTGCGACTCTGGGCGGTCGGCATCTCGCATCCGGATGCGCAGGCGCTCTATCGCTCGGTCGACGCGTGCGCACTCGAACGTGGTCTCGACTCGCTCGAGCGCACCGGTGGGCGCGACTCCCAAGCGCGCGCGGTGCTGTTTCCGCTGTTCGCCGATTCGTCTCGTGTCGTGCGGTCTGGGTTTTCCGCCGATTCGTCGGAGCGCGTGCTCCCCGGCGCGTACTACGGTCCGCGTTGCATTCGGCGCCTCCAGGAGGATCGCGCGGGATTCACCGTGTTTCTGCCGTTCATCGTCGCCGACGGGGACGACGTCGTGTTCGCGCGCGATCTACACGCGCGCGACTCTGTGTTGCTCGCGCGGTATCCGTCGCGCCCCGTCTTTCTCGTACGTCCTCCGTCTGACAGCGAGGGAATCGCGCCGCGGTTCTGGCGCGTCTCTCGCGATTCACTCCTGTCGGATTGGGCGCGCGCCGAAGCGCCGTAACGCGCGAGCGTTCGGCCCGGTTGTGCGAGGACGTCGTTACGGCCTTTCCGATGTTGTGCGCTAGGGTCCATGTGCAAGGTTGCGGTTGACGGACGTCTCCAAGGTATGGCCGTGTGACGGCCGCGTTTCGTGCGCGCGCCGCGCGTGTTGGTGTGGAGACAGCGTGGGCAGATGCACCTCGCCAACGCCGAACGCTCCACGGAGGCGAGGCGAATTAGTGTCGAAGTGATCATAAATAGACCCTTTGCTCGAACTTTCATCGAGGTGCTCATCATGTCGCATGCTCTTGTCCGATTTTCTGCCGCATCGTTGACGTCGTTCCGCTGCGTCGCGCTCGCGGCCTCGCTCGCCACGGCGGGCATGGTCGTGGCGTCACGCTCCGCTGTCGCGCAGTCGCCAATCGCCCCGCAACCGGTCTATGCAGGCTCCCTACTCTCGTCCGGTCAGGGAGAATCGAAGGTGAACCCTGATCGCGTCTCGGTGCTCGTGAACGTTCAGACCCGAGCTGCTACGGCCGCCGCGGCCGCGGCAGAAAACTCCCGGCGCACGCGCGCGGTGCTCGATGCGCTCGGCGCACTCGGGCTGACGAAGGATCAACTCTCCACGGAGGGCTACACCGCCTACCCGGAGATGCGGTACGACAAGGAAGGGGGCTCGCCCAGGGTGACCGGCTATGTGATCACCAATTCGGTGCGGGCGGAGTCCAAACGGGTCGATCAGGCAGGAGCCATCATCGACGCCGCGCTCGGCGCCGGCGCGAACGTAATCAATGCACTGTCTTTCTACGCCTCGTCCATCGACGTGCCGCGTCGCGAGGCCATTACGCTCGCGGTCGCGGGCGCCCGCGCCGACGCCGAAGCGATGGCCCAGGCGGCTGGCGGGACCATCGGAGAGCTGATCGAGCTCTCTACGCAAGGCCCGACCATTCCGCCGCGACCCATGTTCGACGTCGCACAGCGGACGAAGATGGCGATGGCAGAAGCGACACCGATCAATCCCGGCCAACAGACCATCAACGTCTTCGTCAGCGCTCGCTGGCGCTTCGTTCCGCGACAGTAGCAGGAGCGGGCGTTGCTCCCGAGTTGCTCCCGAGTTACTCCCGAGTTGCTCCCGAGTTGCTCCTGCAAAGACGCACGCTCGATCGGTCCAGCAGCGAAAAGCTTTGGGTTTCGCCGAGGCG
The DNA here is from genome assembly GCA_039920785.1 of Gemmatimonadaceae bacterium. GTDB lineage: Bacteria > Gemmatimonadota > Gemmatimonadetes > Gemmatimonadales > Gemmatimonadaceae > AG11. Next base: position 40,705 of record JBDSDB010000145.1, on the reverse strand, counting down.
TGCTAGGGCGTTTGCAGGTGTTTGCGGTTTACGGGTGTTCGCGGGTGTTGCGGTCGGAGCCGCGTGCCACGTGGCACATCTCGGTTGACGTCATCTGCTGGAAGTGGGTTGCTGCTTCAGTAGCCTCATAATTGGCCGCGGCTATGAGATCTCGCCGTCACCCAGTTCCGCAGTATAAGGATTTATCCGTCTCGATGCAGACCGCCGTGATCGGAGCGGGCGCCTGGGGCACCGCGCTGGCGGATCTCCTCGCGCGCACCGCGAGCTTCCCCCGCGCGCGTGCTTGAATAGTTGGGTTCGGCAGCTGGGAAACATCGCTAGTGCACAAGAGCCCGCCTATATGTCGGGCTCTTGCTGTATTTACCAGCTTGCTCAGCGTCAACGAGGCTTGCCGAATGTGCCACGTGGCACGGAAAACAGCGGGCACACCGGACTATTCTCGACGGTGCACTAACCAACATCGGCTACATTGTCAGGACCACTGGTCAAAAAGGATGACTCCCGGCCAACGGCTCGCTCTCATTCTTGCGAACGCGGGGACCGATGTTAGGTCTCCCATAGTGCAATGAGGAAGTCGAGTTCGACCGCGGTAGCACTCGCCTAGGATCAACGCAGCGCCGATTCGACGGGTGCAAGTCGGATCCCTTGGGCATCCGTCACCCAAGCTCATAGCCTGAACGCAGGCTGCGGGAGACGGTTCGAGCGGTGTCGCTGGACGGTCTGGAAATCTTCGCACTCGGGGACGGGAACGCCGTCCGAGCTCATCAACGACGCCGAACGCTAGGGGCACGTGGCACGCGTTATCGCAATCGCAAACCAGAAGGGTGGTGTCGGGAAGACGACGACTGCCGTGAATCTCGCCGCGAGCCTCGCTGTGGCGGAACGTCGTACGCTGCTGATCGATGGCGATCCGCAGGGCAACGCCACGAGCGGCGCAGGGATAGCGCGCGAAGGGTTCGATCGGACGACCTACGATATCCTGATCGGAGAGGCCGGGATCGCCGACACTCGCTTGCGCCATGTACAGTTCCAGCATCTGGACGTCGTGCCGGCCACTCCGGATCTTGCCGGCGCTGAGGTCGAGCTGGTGGATGCGCCGGACCGTGAGCACCGGATGAGGCGCGCGATCCATGCAGTCCGTGACGAGTACGACTTCGTCCTGATCGACTGCCCGCCATCGCTGGGGCTGATCACGCTCAACATGCTCGCGGCGGCCGATGCGCTGCTAATCCCGTTGCAGTGCGAATACTACGCATTGGAAGGGTTGAGTCAGCTGTTGAACACGGTCCACCTGATTCAGCGCAGCGTGAACCCCGCCCTCACAATCTCCGGCGTACTGCTGACGATGTACGATGCCCGCCTGAATCTCTCTCGACAGGTCGCGACCGATGCTCGCGAGTACTTCGGCACGCAGGTGTTCGACACGGTGGTGCCCAGGAATGTCCGCCTCGCCGAAGCGCCGAGCTTCGGCAAGCCGATCGTGCTGTACGATGTACAGAGCATCGGTGCGCAGGCCTATATCGCCGTCGCGAACGAGTTGATGACCCGTGAGTTGCGGGCGCAAGCCGAGATCCACCATGCCAACGCGGAACAAGCGAACACGAGAGTTACGGAGGCTTCAGCATGAGCTCGGACAACCCGCGACGCCTTGGCAGAGGACTCGGCGCAATCATCGCTACGTCGAAGCAACAACGGGATACTATCGCGCCATCATCGGGACATACCAGAGCTAGCATAGCCGATCTCCAGAAGGTTCGTATTTCTGATGTCAATCCAAATCGGTTTCAGCCAAGGAGAAATTTTACCGAGCCAGAGCTCGCGGAGCTCCAGGCGAGCATCCACGCGAATGGACTCCTCCAGCCCATCGTGGTTCGATCCAACGCGGGCGGGGGGTGGGAGCTCGTCGCCGGCGAGCGACGCCTTCGTGCCGCGACGAGACTCGGCTGGGCCGAGATTCCGGCCGTCGTCCGAGACTTCGACGACCGGGCGATGCTCACACTCGCGCTCGTCGAGAATCTCCAGCGGGCCGACCTCAATCCGCTCGAGGAAGCCGAGGGTTATCAGCGTCTCATCGATGAATTCGGTCTGACGCAGCAGCAGGTCGCCGACGCTGTGGGGAAGGACCGCACGACGATCACGAACCTGTTGCGTGTGCTAACCCTGCCGCTCCATGTTCGCCAGCTCGTGGAGCGCGGTGAGATCACCGCGGGCCACGCCCGCGCGCTTCTGCCCATCAAGGATGAGCGGAAACTGCTCGCGCTCGCGAACGAGATCGTGGCGCGTCAGCTCTCCGTGCGCGACACCGAAGCGCGTGCCAGAGTGCTGGCCGGGGAGGCGACCTCGAAGCCGCGCGCTGCCGCCCAGCGACCGTCGCTCGCAACCGCCGCGTCCAACCCGGACTCGAACGTGAAGCGAGTGGAACAACTCCTGAGAACACGACTGCAAACGGATGTTCAAGTGCAGGTAGCTGGGAACGACAGCGGGGTCATTCGCATCTCCTTCTACAGCGCCGATGACCTCGAGCGTGTGATGGACCTCGTGGTCGGACGTGAGCGAAGCGATTTCGACTGAACGAGGTCGATGAAACGCACATGCGTGCGCGAGTTGTCCACAATCACGTAACCAGCAGTAACATAAATGCTTAGAAGGCAAACAAGTCGCGGGATACATCTGTTTTCCACAGCTGTCCACAGTCGACTCGCGCGGAGAGCGGCGATCGTGATACTCGCTTGGACAGCCCTCGCGATCGAGGGGTGCCGAGGGGACCGCCCCCCTGGTGCAACGGGGCAGGCGGCTTCTGACAGCGCCACCACCTTCCGCGTCGCCCTGTTGACACCAGGGCCGATCAGCGATCAGGCTTGGAATGGGGGGGCCTATCAGGGCTTGCTGCGCATTCGGGACAGCTTGGGCGCCAAGATCAGCCATATCCAGACCAAGACGCCGGCCGAGTTCGAGGAGCAATTCCGGCAGTATGGCTCGCAGGGCTACGACCTTGTGTTCGGGCACGGCTACGAGTTCCAGGACGCGGCCAAGCGCGTGGGCCCCGACTTCCCAAAGTCGGTCTACATCATCACCTCGAGCGAGGCGGTCGGAGCGAATGTCGCCGGCATCGAGTTCGCCTTCGCCGACGCGTCCTATCTCGCCGGGATGCTTGCGGGCACGATGACGAGATCAGATGTCATCGGTGTCATCGGGGGCACCGAGCTTCCGCCGGTGAAGGAGAGCTTCGATGCGTTCACGCGCGGCGCCAAATCGGTAAATCCGAGAGTCTCGGTGCTCACCTCCTACATCGGCAACTGGGACGACGTGAGCGCGGGCCGAGAGCAGGCGCTCGCGCAGATCGGACGGAACGCCGACGTCATCTTTCAGAATGCCGACGCCGCGGGACTCGGCGTCTTCCAGGCCGCGAGAGAGACGAAGAAAGCGCTCGTCGTCGGATCCAACTCCAACCAGAACGCTGTCGCTCCCGAGATCACGATCGCGAGCGTGGTCATCGATCTCCCGCACGCGTTTCTCACCGTCGCGCGCGAAGTGAAGTCGCGCACCTTCAAGTCGCGCGTCATCCGACTCGGCTCCGAGAGCGACGTGGTGAAGCTCGTCGTCAACCCAGCCTTTCAATCGCACATCCCATCCGCCGCCCTTCAGCGTGTCGATTCCGTGCGCAGCGAGCTGCGCGCCGGTCGATTCAATGCGACGACCCCTGGATCCTGACGACCGAAACGAGGATGACACAGGAATGACGCGCGCGTGACACATGCGACCGGCGTCGGGCTCGAGCGCATCGCCGCGCATCTCGATGCGATGCTGCGGAGCGCGGAGATCCCCGACTATCCAGGTGCGCTGAACGGCGTGCAGGTGGAGCACACGGGCCCGGTCACACGGTGCGCCGTGACGGTGGACGCGTCGCTACGCACCATCGACGCGGCGATCGCGTGCGGTGCCAACCTCCTCGTCGTGCACCACGGCCTGTTCTGGGGAGGTGCGCAGCCGTTGCGCGGGCGCGTGTTCGAGCGTGTGCGGCGCCTCATCGCGCACGACATCGCCGTGTACGCATCGCATCTCCCGCTCGATCTTCACCCTACGCTCGGCAACAATGCACTCCTCGCACGCGAACTCGGACTAGTTCCGAGCGCGGGCTTCGCGCGCTTTCAGTCCATCAGCGTGGGGGTGCGGGGTGAATCGGACATCGAGACCGCCGCACTCGTGACACAGGCCGCCGCGCTTGCGGCCCGTGAAGGCGGGCATCTCGTCACCGTGGGCGACGCCCCCGGTCGCCGCACTCGGTGTTGGGCCATCTGCACCGGAGCCGGCGCGTCGAGCGACACGCTTCGCGAAGCGGCGGCCGCGGGCGTCGACACGCTGATCGTCGGCGAAGGGCCGCATCATACGGCCGTCGAGGCGCCCGAGATGGGAATCGCGGTGCTTTACGCCGGTCACTACGCCACCGAGACATTCGGCGTGCGGGCACTCGGTGAAGAGGTAGAGCGGACATTCGGGATACCGTGGAGCTACGTCGCCGCACCTACGGGCCTCTGACGCCGCACGTGCCATGATCGCGCGACGCACTCACGAAGCCGCGCCGGCGAGGCGGACGCCGGCGGACGAGACGCCGGCGCTCGCGCTCGAGAACATCACCAAACGATACGGCGCCGTCGACGCGTTAGCCTCTGTCTCGCTACGGGTACGTCGCGGAACCGTACACGCGCTGCTCGGTGAGAACGGCGCAGGGAAGTCCACCCTCATGCGCATCGCATACGGCCTGGTGCGCGCGGACAGCGGCACCATCGCCGTGCACGGCGCACCCGCACACATCGCGCGCGCGCGTGACGCAATCGCGCACGGCATCGGGATGGTGCATCAGCACTTCACGCTGGTGCCGGTGATGAGCGTCGCGGAGAACGTCGCCCTCGGTGGTCGCGGCATGCTCGGCGCGGCGCGCGTCGCCGAGCGGATACGTGAGCTCGCGGTACGCACTGGTTTCGCACTCGATCCCGCGGCGACCGTGAGCTCGCTCCCGATCGGCGCGCAGCAGCGCGTCGAGATCGCGAAGGCGCTGATCCGTGATGCACGCATTCTCATCCTCGACGAACCCACCGCCGTGCTCGCGCCGGCCGAGACGACGGAGCTGCTACGCTGGCTCCGCGCCTTCGCCGACGCGGGAAACGCCGTGGTGCTCATCACGCACAAGCTGCGCGAGGCGCTGAGCGTGGCTGACGACGTGACGGTGCTACGCCGCGGACGCACCGCGCTGACGGGCCGAGTGGACGGCGTGACCCGCGAGTCGCTCACGCTGGCGATGCTGGGCGAGGGCGCCACGGTCGACCAAGCGCGCGACGTCCGCGAGGAGGCGACCAAAGTCGGCGCGCGCGCAGCATCCGCTGAACGGGCTGTCGTCTACCGCGCGCAGGGGCTCACCGTCGTCGACGGTGCCGGCGTCGTCCGCATCCGGGATACGAGCTTCACCATCCATGCGGGCGAGATCGTCGGCATCGCCGGCATCGAGGGAAGCGGGCAGCGCGAGTTGCTGCGTGTACTCGCGGGACGCATGGACGCATCTTCGGGCGTTCTCGTGCGTCCCTCGCGCGCCGGATTCATCCCCGAGGACCGGTATCACGACGCCATCCTTCTCGAACGCGATCTGGCGGAGAACGTTTCGCTGCGCGGCGCGGGCGCACGCACGGGGACGATCGACTGGCGCGCGCAACGGGCCGTCACCGATAGGCTCATGCGCGTCTTCGACGTTCGCGCCGCGGATGCACGCGCACCGATGCGGACACTGTCCGGTGGCAACCAGCAGAAGCTCGTACTCGCGCGCGAGCTGCAATCGGATGCGGCGGCGGGATCGCACGCGATCATCGCTGAGAGTCCGACGCGCGGGCTCGATGTACGCGCGACGGCGGCCATCCATGCGCGACTCCGCGAGGCAGGCGCCGGTGGTGCGGCCATCATCCTCTACTCGAGCGACATCGACGAAGTGTTGCTGCTCGCGACGCGGGTGCTCGTGGTGCATGCGGGCAGCGTGCGGGACGCGCCGCTCGACCGCGACGCGATCGGGCGCGCGATGCTCGGTCTCGCCTGAGCCAGCGGCGCGTCATGCTCACTCGCCAGCCTCGACTCCGCGCCGTGCTCGGCGAGGCGACCCGCGTCAGCGTACTGCTCGCGTCCATCGCCGGCCTCTCGGCGCTGCTGCTGGTTGCCGGCGGGTATCACGTTGGCGCGGGGCTCGATGCACTCTGGTACGGGTCAGTGGGATCGTGGTACGCGTTCACCTCCGCGACCCTCGTGCGAGCCATCCCGCTCATGTTCACCGGACTTGCGGTCGCGGTCGCGTTTCGCGCCGGCGTGTTCAACATCGGCGCGGAGGGACAGCTCCTCGCGGGCGCAGCTGCCGCGACGGCAATCGCGCTCGTCGTCCCGCGCGTGGGCGGCCCAGCGCTCCTCGTGGTGGGACTCGCCCTGCTGGCCGCCGCGGTGGCTGGCGCGGTGTGGGCGGCGATCGCGGCCGTGCTGCGCGCACGGTTCGGTGTGCTCGAGGTCATCAGCACGATCATGCTCAACTTCGTGGCGCTCTACGGCGTCTCGTATTTGGTGCGTGGACCGCTGCAGGAACCCACGCGCGTCTATCCGCAGAGCCCGACCATCCTCGACACACTGCACCTGCCACGCATCGCGGGCGCGGGGCGACTGCACGTCGGGCTCCTGCTCGGCATGGCGCTCGCCGTGATCGGTGGCTGGATCTTCAGGCACACCGCCGCGGGTTTTCGACTCATCGCCGTCGGTGAGAATCCCAGCGCCGCCGCCAGCGCGGGCGGCATCGACGTCGTCCGCACGACGACGCGTGCCTTCATGGCGAGCGGCGCGCTCGCCGGACTCGCCGGTGGCGTCGAGGTGCTCGGCGTCACGTTCGCGCTCTACGATAACATCTCGCCGGGCTACGGATACACGGCGATCGCCGTCGCCCTGCTCGCCGGGCTCGATCCGTGGCGCGTGATGTTGACGGCAGTGCTCTTCGGCGGGCTCGAAGCGGGCGCCGGCGCGATGCAGCGTGATGCGGGGGTGCCGTCGAGCCTCGTCTCCGTCATCGAGGCACTCCTCATTCTCACGATCGTGGCCGCACAGGCGCGTCGACTGCGCAAAGTGCACGCACCTGACGTGACATTCCTCGACGTGCGCGACAGATGAGCGATACATGAGCGACGTCGTCGCATCGTTCCTCGCTGCCACGATCCGCACGGCGGTGCCGCTCGCTCTCGCGGCGTTCGGCGAGCTGATCGTCGAGCGGGCCGGCGTCATCAACATCGGGCTCGAGGGAGCGATCCTCGCAGGTGCGTTCGGTGCGCTCGTCGGCGCGTCCACGGGCTCGGTCGGAATCGGCTTCGCCGCGGCGATCTGCGCGGGACTGCTCATGGCCGCGGTCTTCGCGCTGTGCGTGATCGGCCTGCGCACCGACCAGATCATCGCGGGCACCGCGCTCACCCTGCTGAGCGTCGGTGCCACGGGAACGCTCTATCGCACGATGTTCGGCAGCTCCGGCGCGGCGCTCGGCATTCCGACGAGCGCGCTGCTCGCGATCCCCGGCCTCTCGTCGATCCCCGTGATCGGCGCTGCGCTGTTCGCCCAGCCGCCGATCACCTACGTCGCATATCTCGTCGCGCCAATTCTAGCGTGGTGGTTCTCGCGAACACACGCGGGTCTCGCGCTCCGTGCCGTCGGGGAGCGTCCCGAGGCGGCCGAGGCGGCGGGGATCGCGGTGGATCGGGCGCGCGTGCTGGCGATACTCGTGGGTGGAGCACTCGGCGGCCTCGCCGGCGGAACGCTCGTGCTTGCACAGGCCGGAACCTTCGTCGAGGGCATGTCGGCGGGCCGAGGGTTCATCGCCATCGCCATCGTCGTGCTGGGACGCTGGACACCACTCGGCGTCGCTGGAGGCGCACTGCTGTTCGGAGCCGCGAGTGCGCTGCAGTTCGCGTTTCAGGCGATGGGGTGGAACGCACCCTACCAGCTCTTTCTCGTCGCACCCTACCTGCTCACGCTCGCCGCGCTCGCGGGTGCTGTAGGTCGCGCGCGCGCACCAGGGGCGCTCGGCAAGGCGCTCGAGCGGCGTCAGTAATGCTCGAGTGACGTGAGCCGCTCCTGACGCGCGAGTGGCGTCACTCCGCGCACTTCGCCAGGCCGCTCGTCCACTTCACGCTCCAACGTCGAGGACCGGAACGCTCGAGCAAGGCGTAGGCGAGCCCTTCGTTTCCATCGCGCGCCACGATGAGCGACGGTTGTCCCGATGCGGCGAACCGCACGGCGGCCACTACTTCGCTCGTGCTCACCTCCTCTTCCTTGCCACTCGATCGTTCCGCGTACGCGAGCTGATACGGGCCGGTGGTGACGCCGCTGTCGCGTTCGGCGATGAGCAGCGTCTGCTCCTCCTTTGGATCTGCCTCCTGATTCACATGCCGCGTGAGCTGCGCGGCGAGCGCCTGCACGCCGGGCGCCACCTCGAACCGGCGTACGTCATGCGCGGTGAACCGCAGCCCTTGAAACGCCGGCGACGTGGCCGCAGTGACCGCCGAGGCGAGCCGCGACGCTTCCGCGGCGAGGGCCATGCTGTCACGCGCGGGCAGCGCATCCACCGAATCCAGCGGCACGGCGGTCACGTTGCCGCTCACGAACCCCACCGACCACGTGCCGCTGCCCGCGATCGCGTGCAGCTTGCGCAGTGGCCAGACCCGGCACTCGGTGTTGTCGTTGCCCGCCGGAAGCTCGAGGGTGCCGGAGAGGCGCGTGCCATCGCGACCGAGCAGCGTCGCCGTGCCCTGGTCGACCGCGCCGGTGTCCAGCGGAGACGTTCCGCCGCCAGTTGCCGCGCCGAAGAACACGAGTGCCTCGTCGGGAGACGGCCCGGCGACGAGCAGCACGGGCCCTGCGGCTGCGTTCCAGCCATTCGAGACCGGCACCGGCGCCGCCGAGTCCACCGTGGCCGTCAGTGCTGTAGTCGCGCTGTCGAGGGGCTTTCGTGGCGCGTCCGGTTTGCACGCCGCGCTCAGGCTCCCGAAAGCCAGCAATACCGCGGCGCGGCAGACCGTCGTGCGATGACGGAGGCGATGACGGAGGCGGTGGAGGTTCATGCGAGGTAATTTGGGTCTCCGATCCTGCACGTCAACACGACGGGGAGCAATGCACATGCGATACCCTGAGGCTGGACGATGACCAGCATACCGATCACGCAGCGCGCTCCGGTGCGGGAACGGACTGGCTGGGTGCTGTACGACTTCGCGAACACCATCTTCTCGATGAATGTCGCGACACTGTACTTCTCCGTCTGGCTCATCGCCGACCTGCGGGCGTCCAACACCGTCTACGCCCTCGGCAATGGTATCTCATCGATCCTCGTCGTGCTGTCCGTGCCCGTGCTCGGCGCGCTCTCGGATGCTCGGCGTCGACGGAAGCCGTGGGTCGTCGGCTTCACGATCGTGTCGTGTCTCGCCTGCGCGGCCATCGGCATCTTCGGCCAACTCACGCTTCCTGTCGCGGGCGCGGAGATCATCAATGGCACTACGCTACCGTCGAGCTGGCACCCGACGATCGGCACCTTCGGATGGGTGCTCGCGGCATTCGTGCTCGCCAACTACGCCTTCCAGGCGGCGCAGCCCTTCTACAACGCCATGATGCCGGACCTCGTCCCTCCGGAGGAACGCGGTCGACTCTCCGGGATTGGGACCGCGGTCGGGTACATCGGGACCATCGTCGGACTGCTTCTGGTCTTTCCATTCTTCAGCGGTGCCGTCCCACTGTTCGGACCGCTGCCGGAAGGGGTGGTCTCAGTGCTGCGCTCGATCGTTCCCTTTTCCGCGCACGCGGGACGCGTCTCCACCTTTGTTCCCACGGCGATCCTCTTCTTCGTCTTCTCGCTGCCGTTGATCCTCTTCTGCCGAGATCACCATCCGCGGCAGGATCGCGCACCGATCGCGTGGCGGACGGCTTTCGCCGACGTCGCGCACACGCTCCGCGACGCGAAACGTCATCCCGGCACGCTCACCTTCATCCTCTCGTCGTTTCTCTACCAGGACGCCATCGGCACCATTGTCTCGTTCATGGCGCTCTATGCCGTGAAGGCGATGGGATTCCAGCAAGGGTCGGAGACGACGCTGTTCCTCGTGCTCACCGTGCCGGCGATTTTCGGCAGCTACTTCGCGGGTCGGCTGGTTGATCGGTTCGGTGCGCGCCGCACGCTTCTCGTCACGATCGTCGCCTGGATCGCCCTCCTGGTCGCCATGGTGCTGGTCCCCACCCAGAACGGCTTCTGGCTCGTCGGGTTGGGCATCGGGCTCATTTTCGGCGGCGTGCCCACCGCGGAGCGTCCCATGCTCCTGTCTCTCGTTCCGCCCGAGGAGGCTGGACGATTCTTCAGCCTGATGCTGCTCTCCTCGCGAGCGGCGGCGATTGCGGGACCGTTCATCTGGAGCTTCACGGTCGATGGGCTGGAGCCTGGTCTTGGCAGCGGCGTCGCCTATCGAGCGGCGGTGCTGACCGTGGCGGCGATGTTCCTGCTCGCGCTCGTCGCGTTGTGGCGCGTGCCGGAACCTGCGCGCGCACGCTGAGTTCGATGCTCTACCAGGCCCTGCGCGCCACGGCGGCGATCGCGCTTCGGTGGTACTACGCCGACATCTTTGTGCACGGGAAGGAGTGTATCCCGCTCCGCGGGCCGCTCATCGTCATCGCGAACCATCCCAACGCCTTGATCGACCCGCTCCTGGTGGGCACGACGATGTCGAGACGGATTCTGCTCACCGCCAAGGCAACGCTGTTCGAGGGGCCCGCGCTGGCGCTACTTCTCCGCGCCGCGGGCGTCGTGCCTCTGCGGCGCGCCAAGGACGAACCACAGGGCGGGGAGGACGGCGGCCCGTCGGCCACACCCAACCGAATGCGCAACGCAGACACCTTTCAGCTCGTCACCGCTACGCTGAGGCGCGGCGAGGCCGTGCTCGTCTTCCCAGAGGGGGTCAGTCACGACCAGCCCGCCATCGCGCCGCTGAAGTCGGGGGCGGCGCGGATGGCGTTGCAGGCCAGAGCCGAAGCGACGGTGGGCCTCAGGATCCTCCCCATCGGCCTCATCTTCGAGGAGAAGGAGCGCCCGGGAAGCCGCGTGCTCGTGCGCATCGGTGCACCGCTCGACATCGACGATTGGGCGACATCGGCTGAGAGGGCAGATGCCGCCGCGCTGACCAGCGAGCTCGATGCTCGGCTCCGCGCCGTGACGCTCAACTTCGCGTCCGACGAACGAGCCTCGGGAGCCGTGCGCTTGGCGCGAACCCTCGCGGCGATCACGGGGGAGCCACAAGCGGTGGACGACCCGCTCTCGCTCGCCACCGAAGCCGAGATCGCGCGTCGCCTCGACGCCGCAACCTCTGCTCTGGAGAGCGCGCCAGGAACGTTGGTCGCGGCAGCGGATGCACTCACGGCTCGACTCACGGCTCTCGAGAGCGAGTTGCAGCACCTCGGCGTCGGCCTCGCCGACATTCGCATCTCGTCGCGCCTCCGACCTGGGATGCGATTCGTGCTTCGAGAGGGGCCGGTCGCGCTCTTCGCGCTACTCGTCGCCACGCTGGGACGACTCGCCCACTGGCTCCCGTTGCAGCTCGCCCGGGCACGCGCCATGCGACCTTTGGGCAAGTACGCGTCGCGTGATCAGCCAGCCATGCGGACGATCCTCTTCGGGATCGCCTTCGTCGTCGCCTGGTACGTCGCGATTGCAGTCGTGCTTATCCAGTGGCGAGGGCCTCTCGCGGCTTTTCTGGCGCTCGCGCTGATCTTCTCCGCGGCCCATGCGGACCGGCTCCTCCGCGGCCGCCTCCGGCGCGCCGTGAAGCGGGCGCGTACCTATTTCGTGCTCCGCGCCGATCCGGCGTTGCAGCACAGGCTGCTCACCGAGATCGACGCTCTCCTGACCGCGGCGGTCGCCTTGGAGCAATCGCTCACCGGACACACGGTTGGTCGTAGTTCGAGCGGGGCGGCACAGGGCTAGGAGCGACCCTGCGTTCGATCGGTGCTCCGACCGGGGCTCGGTGCAGGCAGGAGGGGACCGCCGAGGTCCCAGTGCCAGGCGTCGCGACGCACACCGGTACGCGGATCCTTGAGTGGCTTGAACTGCAGTCGAGACTCGGCGATCCCGGTCGCCGCGCCGTAGTCCAGCAACCTCGCGCGATCCGTCGAGACGAGGTGCGCCATCTGGCGCCCCTTCCACACGTGGCGGTGCAGCCAGAGGCCGCCGTCCATGGCGAAGATCATCCCCTCACGCCGTGAACTGAACTCCTGGTACGGAGGGGGCGACTGGTCGCGGTGCGTCCTACGCCACATTCGCGTTGTTCCCTCCGAGCACCGGAGGGTGCGCCAAGATCCCCGCTGGTAGTAGGTCTACTGGCAGAACGGCACGCCCTCGACCTGGCCCGGTAGGGCGGTCGGAGGCAGTGTGCCATAATAGACCGCGCACTGAAGGGGATACGAGAGCGGATGAGTGGCGGTCGCCATCCAGCCACCGGCGACGGGGGTGGACAGTGAGAGGATCACGCCTGGCGACGGACGGAACGCCAGGAGCGCGGTATCGCTCGCATACGCGGCCGAAGTGAAGAAGTACGCCTCTTCGGCGACCGCCAGGTTGCGTAGATCGCTGCGAAGCGCTGCGGCGTTCGCCTTCCCCTTCGTGTTCTGGAATTTCGGGATCGCGATCGCGGCAAGGATGCCGATGATCACGACCACGATCAACAGTTCGATGAGGGTAAAGCCGGTCCGTGTACGCGGCATCGCGGGATCCTGGACTAGCGAGAAGAGGGCGGCGGAGATGCCGCGGTGTCAGCGCGAAGAGGGGAGGGACCGGCAAGATTGCGGGTGTTATCGCGCACCGAGGGGCAAGGCAAGGGCGGTGCCGAACTTCAGTCCGGTACATAAACTCCATCACGATAACGACTTAGGTAATATTCAGCGATGGATCAAAAGTGATCCTGACATATCGAATTGCCAGATTCGCCGCAGAGTGCAACGCTGTCCGGCTCTCGCCGAGGGGACCTTAGACCCTGTTTAGCTCATCTTCGTCTCGAGCCAGTTCTTGCCTGTTCCCACGTCCACGACGAGCGGCACGGAGAGGGTGGCCGCGCCGGCCATCTCATCACGGACGAGGGCGCCCACCACCTCGATCTCTGGGCCAGGTACCTCGAATACGAGCTCGTCGTGCACCTGGAGCAGCATGCGCGCGCTCAGGCGCTCAGCGGCGAGCCGGTCGCGAATTCGGATCATCGCGATCTTGATCAGGTCGGCCGCCGACCCCTGAATGGGCGAGTTGGCCGCCGTGCGCTCGCCGAACGCGCGGATGCTGAAGTTCCGGTCGCGAAGCTCGGGTACATACCGCCGCCGCTTGAAGATCGTCTCCACGTATCCGTGTTCGCGCGCGTACTGCACCATCGAGTCGAGGTACTCACGCACGCGCTGGAACCGCTCGAAGTAGCGCTCGATGAACTCCTTCGCCTCAGCGTGCGAGATCTTGAGCTGGCGGGACAGCGCGTGCGGGCCCTGGCCATAGATGGTCGCGAAGTTGATCGTCTTCGCGCGACCGCGCATCTCCGAGGTCACCTGCTCGAGCGGCACGTCGAAGATGAGCGCGGCCGTCTGCCGGTGAATGTCGCCACCGGATTGGAATGCCTGCACGAACGCCGGATCGCCGGAGAGGTGCGCGAGCAGGCGGAGCTCGATCTGCGAGTAGTCCGCCGCGAGCAGCATCCACCCCGTTCGCGGAATGAATCCGCGGCGGATGTCGCGACCGAGCTCACGCCGGATGGGGATGTTCTGGAGATTCGGCTCGGTGGAGGAGAGCCGCCCCGTCGCTGCAACGGTCTGGTTGAACGACGTGTGCACGCGTCCGGTGTGCGGATTCACCGCGAGGGGCAACGCGTCGATGTATGTGCCCTCGAGCTTCGACAGCTCCCGATACTCCATGAGCAGCACCGGCAGCTCGTGTCCCGCCTCGGCCAATTCCTGGAGCACGGTGGCGTCCGTCGACGGGCCAGTCGCCGTCTTCTTGAGGATCGGCAACTTGAGCCGCTCGAACAACACTTCACGCAGCTGCGGATTGGAGTTGATGTTGAACTCCCCACCGGCGGAGACGTAGATCTCCTGCTCGACCCGTTGGCGCTCGCGCGCGAAGCGCTCCTTCAGCGACGCGAACCACGGGATGTCGATCTCGATCCCCGCCCATTCGACGTCCGAGAGCACGCCGACCAGCGGCACCTCGATGTCCCGGTACAGCGCGTAGATCTGCTGCGCCTCGAGCTGCGGCCGGAACCGTTGCTCCAGCTGCCAGGTGACGTCGGCAACCTCGCACGAGTAGTCGCACGCGCAGCTGATTGGCACGACGTCGTACGGCAGCTCGTGTTTCCCCTTGCCGCAGAGGTCCTCGTAGCTCGTCAGCGTGTGGTCGAGGAATTCCAGCGCGAGCAGGTCGAGACCGTGCGATCGACGACCTGGATCGAGGACGTAGCTCGCCAGCATCGTGTCGGAGGCGAGCCCGCTCAACGTCACCCCAGCCCGGCGCAGCACGAGCAGGTCGTACTTCGCGTTCTGCGCCACCTTAAGCACCCCCGGATCCTCGAGCAGCGCGCGAAGTGGCGCCATCGACGGGTCCTCGAGAGGCGGAAGATTCTTCACGGGAGGCACGCCGTTCGCCAGCGCGCGCGCGGCGATGCTCGTCGGTTCGGACTTCGCGGTCTTCGCTCGCGGCGCGCGCCGCTGCTTCGACATCGCCGCATTGGCCTCGTCGGCCTCGCTTCCTGGCTCGCCGGACTCGTCGCCGTCGTCGTCGCCGAGCATGAGGTCACCCTGCGCGGCTTGGTGCGAGCGGTGCCGGAACGGTAGATAGAACGCCTCACCGGGCCCCACGGCGATGGAGAGTGCGATGAGGAGAGAGCGGAGCGGATCGTCCTTCTGCGGGCTCCCGGACTCGATCACGGTCGCCGTATCGACGGCGATGTACGGCGCGCTCCGCGCGCGCGCGATCATTCGCTCGAGCATCGGGATCGTGTCTACGGTGACGTAGTTCGTCGGCGGCCGCGTGGTTTCCGCGATCGGCTCGGGCGCGCCGGGCGTGGCGGCGGCGGCGACGTACCCCACGGTGTCGCCGATCGCCTTGGCGAGCGTATGGAACTCCAGCTCCACGAACAGCTGGCGGAGCCGCGCCGTGTCGGGCTCCCGCACGCGCATGTCCTCGAGCTGCAGCGTCAGCGGTAGATCTTCGCGAATGGTTACTAATTCCTTCGAGAGCCGCGCCATCTCCGTCTGCTCGAGTAGCGCTTCGCGCGGGCGCTTCTTCGTCAGCGTGGGCGCCGCCGTGAGGATGGCTTCCAGGTCGCCGAACTCGTCCACCAGGTCGCGCGCCGTCTTGTCGCCGATTCCCTTCACGCCGGGCACGTTGTCCGAGGAGTCGCCGACGAGCGCGAGATAGTCGGTCACGTGGCTCGGGGCGACGCCCAGACGCTCGGCGCCATTCTCGATCGAGACCCACTGTTCTTCCACGCTTGCCGGTCCACCGCGGCCCGGGTTCAGCAGCCACACGCCTGGCTTGACCAGCTGCTGGAAGTCCTTGTCGCCCGAGACGATCACCACGTTGGTGCCCTGCGCGACGCCCTGGCGCGCGAGCGTACCGATCACGTCGTCCGCTTCGTAGCCTTTCAGCGAGAGGATGGGGACGCGGTAGGCCTCGAGCAGCTGGCAGATACGCTCCATCCCCGTATCGAAATCCGACTGGAGCTCTTCCGTCAGCTTCTCCCGCGTTGCCTTGTACGCGGGATAGCGCTCGTGCCGGAAGCTGAGCCCCGAATCGTGCACCCAGCCGAGGTACTCGGGCCGGTGCGACGAGAGCAACCGTTGCAGGAAGTTGACGACGCCCCACGCCGCCGAGGTGTTCTCGCCGCGCGCCGTGGTGAGGGGACGTGCGATGAGGGCGAAGAACGCGCGGTAGATCAGCGCGTAGCCGTCGACGAGGAAGACGCGCGGTGAATTGGGGCGCGTCGCGACGGGGGGCGTCGAGGAAGTCGGATCGGTCACGGAGCGAGCGGCGGGTCAGGGTGCGGGGCGGAAGACTGACACTTCCGCTACCGCCAACAATTTACCGAATTGCGCAACGCGGCCACCGTGGATTGTGCGCGGAGCTCGATCCGGTATCAGAAACAGCACCGCCTGCCACGGAGGGCAGGCGGTAGCAGAATCTGGATGCTCGACAGCGAAAGCGACTAGAGGCGCTGCACGTTCGCGGCGTGGAGTCCCTTGGCGCCCGTCTCGATCTCGAATTCGACTTCCTGACCCTCGGCGAGCGTTTTGAACCCATCCATTCCGATCGCGGAGAAGTGCACGAAGACATCTTCGCCTCCCTCTTGCTCGATGAAGCCGTACCCCTTGGCGTCATTGAACCACTTTACTTTCCCTCTGGCCATTGCGCGCTGCCTCCAACGGAGTGAATCGATCCTGCACTTCATGGTGCTGGGCACGCCCACCCGACGTGCGGCGCCTATATAGGAACAGCCTGATCTTTTGTCAAGAAATCCCGCTGCATGACGCACCCGGCGCGTGCACTTCCGCGCATGCCGAGGCGGGTTTCCTTGCGAGTGCCTGTGAAGGGGAGTTACGTTCGCACTGTGCCGAAAGAAAACCTGTTGGGTCATACCCTCGCTGGCTACACCCTTCGCAACGAGGTCGGCGAAGGTGGAACATCCGCCGTCTTTCGGGCCGAGCACGCGACGCATGGCGTCGTTGCCGTGAAGGTCCTTCGGGAGAAGCTCCGCCAGGACAAGACGGCGGTCGCGCGATTCGTGCGCGAAGCGCGCTATGGCGAGCGCGTGCGACACCCGAACGTAGTGCGGACCATCGAGGTCGGTGAGGCCGGTCCCGGCCTGCACTTCCTGGCCATCGAGTGGGCCAAGGGCGAGCTTCTCGAGCGCTACGTCAAGCAGAACGCTCCGCTGCCCGCGGACGAAGTCGCCGCGATCATCACCCAGATTGCCGACGCGGTGCAGGCCGCGCATGCCGTGGGGATCGTGCATCGCGACCTCAAGCCGGACAACGTGATGTACGATCCGGCGACACGGCAGGTGAAGCTGCTCGACTTCGGGATCGCCACCGATACGGACATGGCGCCCGAACAGCGCCTCACCCGAGCGGGCTTCTTCGTCGGGACGCTCATGTACGTGGCGCCGGAGGCACTGTCAGGAGAGCTCGTCACGCCCGCCGCCGACCAGTACAGCCTAGCGACCATCGCGTTCCTCCTGCTGAGTGGATGTCTGCCGTTCACCGCCAAGACGCCGCGCGAGATGTTCTCACAGCTGCTCTCACAGCCACCGACGCCGCTCAACAGCGCGAAGCCAGGACTGCGTTTCACCGCCGCCGTCGAGCATGTCGTCATGCGCGGGCTCAGCAAGGATCCGCGCCAACGCTACCCGGACTCGGTCATCTTCGCGCGCGAGCTCGGGCAGGCGCTCCTGCTGGGGGACACGGCCGCCGCGCCTGGGCTCTTCTCGCGAATGAAGTCCATCTTCCGGAAGTAGCCGGCCAGTCGATCAACCCGCCGGCGCGCGCTGCGTCTCGCCGGTCACGGGTCGTTCGCGTGCAAGGTCGGCGGGACTGACCGGGAGCCAGATTGTGAAGGTCGATCCTCGACCCAGCACGCTCTCCACACTGATTTCACCGCCCAGCAAGCGCGCGAGTCGGCGTGAGATCGCCAGTCCGAGTCCCGTGCCGCGTTGCATGGAGTCGCCGCGCGGTCCAGCGTTCACCTGCTCGAACTCGTCGAAGATGCGCGCCAGGTCACCCGGCGCGATCCCTAGGCCGGTATCGATCACCTGGAGGGCGACCCAGATTCCGGTCCGCGGCGCCTTGGCAAGCAGCGCCGCGGCCGATGGTTCGTCCATGCCAGCCCGCGGCATTGGCGTCCGATTGCCGAATTCTTCCGGCGCACCGAGGAGGCGCGCACGCACGCTCACCGATCCGCTGGGCGTGTACTTCACGGCGTTGCCGATCAGGTTGATCAGGATCTGGCGCAGATGCGTCGGATCTGTGCGCACCCGTGGCAGCGAGGCGCCCACCGTGATCGACAGGCCCAGCCCCTTCTCACTCACCAGGGACTCGAGCTCACTCGCCACGTTCAACACGAACGGGCGCAGCACGATCGTCTCCGTATGCACCTCGAGCCGGCCCGCCGCGATCTTCGCGATGTCGAGGACCTGATCGACCAGATGCCGCAGATGCGTCGCGGATGCGGCGATGCGGTCGACCGGCGGCACCTGGCGGGGCGACAGATCGCCGTAGAATCCGTCGCGAAGCAACTCCACGAACCCGACGATGGCGTTCAGCGGCGTGCGCAGCTCGTGCGAGACGTTGGCGAGGAACTCGCTCTTGGCTTGATTCGCACGCTTGACGTCGCTGTAGAGACGCTCGAGTTCCACCGAGCGCGCCGCGACATGCAGCGCACGCTGTTGCTCGCGAAGGAGCCCCATTGCGAGGAACAGAATTCCGGCGACGCCCAGCGCCCACATTCCCCAGCGCTGCGACCGCGTCGTCAGTGCATGGGTCGCGGTCGCTGTCCACGTTCCGCCGTTCGGAAGGCGTACGAGAGCCGTGGACACGGCGCCGACGAGCACGTGCTGTTTGTCCGATCCGTTCGTGAGCACCGTGATGGTGTCCGATCCGGCTTGCACGAGCAGCGACATGCGCGTGTTTGATGTAGTGCGCACGAGCAGGCCTTGGAGCGCATCGCCATCGGCCACCAGGCCGATCGTCCCGGTGGGGTTCGGCAGTGAGCGCTCGCCCGCTACCGTCGTGCTGTCGATGGCGGACATCGGTCGTATGATCGAGATCAACGCACTCCGAAACGTCGAGTCGCGCGCCCGGTGCATGACGCTGATCGCCACCCGCTGTTGCGGACGAATGCGATCCACGCTGTCCAGGATTCCCGAGGGAAGCGGCGCCAGGCCCGTTCCGTTGCCGGCCACGTCGAGTGGCCGCCGTCCGTCCGGCGTCGTCGCCCAGACCCGACGGATGCCCGGCGCGCTCTTGAGCATCCGGTCGACGTGCGCGTGCAGGAGCACACTGTCGCGCGGATCGGGGTGCATCGCGACCAGCGCAGCTACCCGATCGAGGAATGCGTCATGTGTCGTAACAAATGATTCGATGAGTAGTGCGCCGGACTGCACATCCAGGCGGGCCTGATTGCGATTGGCTCGTAGCAGTGCCTGATCAAGCAGCAGCAATCCGCCGAGGAGGACGAGAAAGACCGCTCCGATGAAGCGCGACAGGAGCCCGAGTCCCACTCGCTGCTCCGCGTCGCGGTCTGTCGATTGACCAGCCTCTCCCGTGCCGCTAACGTCAGCCACGCCTATGACCACTCACGATCGTCTTCTCTCGCTCCTCGCCGAGCGCTCCGCGCGCCGTGGACAGTTCACGCTCGCCTCAGGGCGGCAGTCCACCTTATACATCGATGCGCGTCTCACCACAATGAGCCCGGACGGGCTCACGTTGATCGGGCCACTCGCGCTCACTGCGTTGCGCGAGGCCGCGTGGGACGTGCAATCCGTGGGCGGGCTGACCCTGGGCGCCGATCCAATGAGCTACGCCATCGCCTACGCGAGTGCCACGACCGATGCGCCCCTGCGCGCATTCACGGTGCGAAAGGAAGCCAAGGTGTACGGCACGGGACGCCTCATCGAAGGGCCCTTTCGCGCGGGCGACCGCGTTGCCGTCATCGAGGACGTCATCACGACCGGCGGTTCGGCACTACGCGCCGTGGAGGCGATCCGCGCCGCGGGAGGGATCGTCGCCGGCGTTCTAGCCCTCGTCGACCGCGAGGAGGGAGGCTGCGAGGCATTAGTGGGCGCCGGTCTCGCCGTGGTGGCGCTGGCGCGCGCTTCCGATATCGTCGCGCGGCTCCCTGCCGGCTGACTCTCTCGCATCACTCGCATCTCTCGCATCTCTCGCATCTCTCGCATCGAGTCCGTCACGTGGAATCGGGCGCTCTCGTTCGGTATCGTGAGGCTCGAGTGGATCGCCCTCGTCGCGCACACCCATCGGCACCGACACGAGGAGCTGCTCCCCCGCGGAGAGCGATGCACCGATCTGGAGCGCGAGCGAGGAAAGTCGGGCCAGAGCGCCCTCGTCCACGAGCGGCCGGCGGCCCGATTCACACGAGACGATGACGATCGCGCGATCAGCGATCGAGTCGTCAAAATCCAGATGCAGCTGATCGCCTTCCTGGCATTCGTGGAGCACGGCCTGAAGCACCCCACGTAGGAGTAGCTCGAGCCCCGGTGCGTCCAACCGACCATACGGCGCATTGGCGCCCACCAGCATGGTCACACCATGACGCTCCGTGTCTCCGCGCAGCTCTCGGCGAACTGTGCACGCGATCGAGCGAAGCGAAACGTCCTGGCCGGCGACGACCGGAAGTAGCGCTGCGGCATCGCTCAATCGATCGGCGATCAGATCTTCCAGGGAGCGGGCATTTCGCTTGGCCATCGCCTGGAAGCGCGGATCGGCGCGCGCCTCGAGTGGGACAGACTCGTCGTTCATGAGCGAGAGCACGCTTTTGATGGTACCGAGCGGATTTCGTAGGTCGTGCCGCAGGTGGCGAAAGCGCTCTCGTAGCGCGTCCGCGTAGGACTGCGTGTAGCCCCGCGTCGCAGCGAGCGAGAGGAGTGCCGAGCGACGTTGAAGTTGGCGGGCGATCCGAATGCCGGTGGCGGCACTCCCAGAGATGGTGTCGTGCTCGAATGCCGACTCGACGGCGTAGAGCGTCATCGCAAATAGGAGATCCAACGCCTTCATCATGTGATGAAGAGACGTGCCACGCGTGAATGCGTCCGCGCCAAAACGGAGTCCGTGCTCAATCGCTTCGTCCGACTCCACGTCGTCAGGATCGAGCCCGCCGATGAGCGCGGAGATGAGACGGCGGGCACCTGCGCCTTCATCTGCCAGCCGTGTTCTGGCATCACTCATGAGCGCAACGCTCTGCACCTGAGCTTCCCAACGCACAGCGAGATCTGCTGAATGAGCGCGCACGGTAGACAGCACCGCAGCCTGCAGGGCGAGGTACGGTAGATCAGCCTCGAGCGGCTCTGGAGTCTGCTCGCGGGACGCGGACGAGTCTGCAGATGATGAGCTCACACGGGGTCGCCATGCACCAACCTTGCCACAGTGTGCTGCCAAATCGCTTGACCCCGTCAGCCACGCCTCCGACATTTGGCGCCTCGATCGTGCGACCGCCGATCGAAACTCTTCGCACGGTGCTTCATGGCAGTCGCCCCCCCACCACAGCGCGCTTCGACCCTGTTTTCCAATGACGACCACGCGAAGGATCTGATCACCTTCCGCCTGGGAGCACGGCGGCGATATCTGCTCACCGCCATACTGGGAAGTGCCGGGTTGGCGGCCGCGTTGGCCGGCATTGCGCCAATCAGTGTAGGTCGAACGCTGTTGATCTTTGCCGCCTGCGTCGGTGTGAATGCCCTCCTGACGTATTTGGCCACCGGCACCCTGATGCACGTGTGGTGGATGCGGTACGCGGTCGCCGCGCTTGACGTGAGCCTCGTCAGTGTGGTAGTCGGCATCATGGGACGGGATGCGTTGGCGCTGCTCTACTTTGCCGTCATCGTTCCCTACTCCTTCGATCGCGGCCGGTCGCTAGGTTATTTCACCGCCGTCGCATCGGCGCTGGGCTTCGTGATGGTGCGACTGCCCATGGTCCATGATCCCGCGGGGCGCCCGTGGGTGCTCGCGACCGCGGGCGCGATCCTGCTGGTTGCTACCCAGCTGGTGCCTATCGCGTCCCGCCTAATCGGCAGAATCCGCGAAACACGCGAGGTGATTGCCGAGGTCGAGAGCGGCAACCTGCTGGCCCGAGCCGAGACGCGATACCCAGATGAGCTCGGGTTACTGCAGCGAAGCTTCAACCGCATGCTTGGTGTGCTTGGACAGCTCATCAGCGTGGTACAACGAGAGGCCGATGAGGTGGCCGGTTTGGCGGACCAGCTAGCGCGCGCTACCAGCACCTTGTCGGCAAGTGGCACCCAGTTCGCACGCACGGCGGTGAACCTGACGAGCCAGCTCGAAACTCAACGCCGGTTCGCCGAAGATGGCAGTCATCACGCACAACAGGCGCTCGGCGCCTCAGAGCGTCTTCGCGAGCGTGCCGAAGAGATGGAAACCAACGCCAACGATCTCGTTGTCGCCGCCGAGACAAGTCGCAATGCGATTGGTCGAGCGTCTGACGCACTGGTCACGATCAGTGACCGCGTGCAGTCTACGGCAAAGACCGTCGGAGCACTCGACACGGCCTCCGAGCATGTGGGTGAGTTCGTCGATACGGTGACACGGATTGCGCGTCAGACCAACCTGCTGGCGCTGAACGCGGCGATCGAGGCAGCGCGGGCAGGAGAGCATGGTCGGGGCTTTGCCGTAGTTGCCGAAGAAGTGCGCAAGTTGGCAGAGGAGAGCGGCCGTGCGGCGAAGGAGGTAGCGAGTACCATCGCGGTCGTGCGCGAGAACATTGCGCTCGCAGTCGATTCGATGGCACAGGGCGAGCGTGAAGTTCGTGGAGTCGGCGACGTGGCCAATGAGGCAAACCGAGCGCTGGGCGCGATGCTCGAGGGCATCCGCCACATCGCGGATGTCATCACCGAAGCAGCGAGCGTGTCGCGAATACAATCGGTGACGATGGGTACCCTCAGCACCACGATGGATGGCGTGCAAGGCGTTGCCACTGAAGCATCTGCACGCGCAAGCGCAGGCTCACAGTTGGCCACCCAACAGACACAAGCTTTGGACGGCATGAGCGCCACCTCGCATCAGCTTGCAGAGCTGGCCGACCGACTGCGTCAATCCATCAGCCGTTTCGCTGTCGCCAGTACGCCGTTCACACAGGAGATGCATCTACCTTCGGCCCCCGTCTCGCTCCGCCAGCCCAACCTGCCGGGGGCGTGAGCGGACGAAGCGAGCGCAGGATCTCTATGTACGGCACGATAAGATCAGTTCGAAAGCGCGTGAACATTGCCGCGCCGTCGTACCGCTCGCGGAACTCTCCAGCGGTGATGTACAGTAGGGTTCGCACATGGCGCCCGAAGCTTTGCGGTGAGCTGTAGTCCAGGTGGTTGGCCACGTTGGCGATCGAGAAGCCTGCATTCTCGAACAGGCGAGCCGCGCGCACGAGACGCGCCATTGCAAGATAGCGTTTCGGCGTGGGCGCTCCCGCGCGAAAAAAACGACTCATCATGGTGCTGGGCATGACCTCGAGATGACGCGCGAGCAGGCGAACGTTTCCTACACGCGGCGAGCAGGTGAAGATCGTCTCGAAGAAGCGCCAGCAGTCATCTGGCGCACCAGCGAGATCGACTGCAAGCTGCCCAAGCACGCTGCGCTGCCCAGCATTGCCCGTATCTGCCATCAACGCACCACGGAGCTCGCGCCAGCCGGCAGGCAATCGAACGTCGACGAGACGTCGGATGCCGCATTGGCCGAGAGTGAGGACGGCCTGTGGCGTACGAAGCTCGAAGTCGCTGAGCAGCGCAACGGCGGGCACACGCGGAAACTCTCGCACGAGGCTGGCGACACGGTTGGCCTGCGCGCTCGCACAGCTGACGGACACGAGCACCGCCTGGACCTGCCGCGCTTTGAGGTCCCGGATCAGATCGTCCACACACTCGCGATGTAACGTGCGGTAGCATCCCTCACCAGCGGCATCGACACGCGGTCTCTCCGCGGGAGTGAGCAGCGTAGCAATCGGGGGAAGCTCCGAGTCGCTCTTTCCATGAGACACGATCCACCTCCAGGAGGTACACGGCACATGCTCGATCAGGACGCTCTGTCCCGCGAGGATTCACAGAGTGAGTCTATCGAGCACGCGTCATCCCTCCGTCATTGCATTCGATATGTTAGCTTTCCCGCGGATGCTGTCGGTCGGATGGTCGCGGGCACGTAAGTGCTCGAGGAAAGTCCGGGCTCCATAGGGCGCGCTGCCAGGTAACACCTGGGCGAGGCAATTACCTCGACGGAAAGTGCAACAGAGAAAAGACCGCCGATGGCGCCGGTTCGCTTGGTGCACAGGCAAGGGTGAAACGGTGGGGTAAGAGCCCACCGCGCTGGTGGCAACACCAGTGGCATGGCAAACCCCAGCGGGAGCAAGGCCAAATAGGCAGCGAGGGGCGGCCCGCCCCGATCAAGACGCTGCGGGTAGGCTGCTCGAGGGCGTGGGCGACCACGCTCCCAGAGGAATGACCGTCCGAGCTCACGCTCGACAGAACCCGGCTTACAGGCCGGCAGCGTCCACTCTCCTCCTCTCCTCGAGCTATGAGTGAGAGATGATTTAGGGAATTAAGTATTAATTAGTACTTAAATATCTAAATGAACTCCCCCTCGACGGGCTATTCGTCCTCGCGCCGAGGAAGCCGGTCACTCGTACGCGCGTCCTGGCGGAACCCATGCCTCGGCACCCAGTGCCCTGAGAACACCTGGCGTAATGTCCGCCAGATCAACCGGACAATTACGATCAACGCGACTAAGATGATCAGTGCAAAAGTCAGCGTCAGATACGGATGACTCCAGATCATCAGCGATATTGCCGTGACCAAGCCGAGCTCCGTCACGCTCGTGATCCCGTTGCTGATCGGCTCTGGTGAGGCATCGACCGCATAGCGAAGACCCAGCTTAGTCACGTGGGTCGTGACCGCCAAACCGCCACCGATGAGAGCGGCGACAAGGACGAATGCTGGATCTCCGTGCCAGGCTGTCGCGGCCGCGAGTGCAGCAGCAGCAGGAGGACGGACGAGCGAGTGAATCGTATCCCACGCCGACGCGACCACGGGAATCAGTGAGGCGAGGAACTCAATCATCATGAGGCCAAGCGCTACACCGATGACCCACCAGGACGTCAGGCCAACGAGACTTCCTGGAAGAGGACCGATCCAGCCGAGTCGAGTCGCAAGTCCGACAATACCGACCGTGGCATAGAGGTTCAGACCAGCGGCATAAGCAACACCCGCTGCCTGAGCCAAGGTCTGGAGCGCATTCATCCGCGCGCCTTGGAGTATGAGCGAGCCGAGGCGATTAAAGACTGAATAGAGTTCAGTCGACGAGCCGCAGTGGCATGACGAGACACAGGTAGCTTGCGGGGTCGTTCCATCCTTCTGGCTCCACAGTCGCGGCACGTTCGGGTGCCTTGAACGTCAGCTTCACTTCATCCGTCGGGATATATCGAAGGATCTCGAGCAAATAGCTTGCATTGAAACCGATATCGAGCTGATCACCGACATAACGAACCGCCAGCTCATCTGTGGCCTCGCCAAGATCTGGGGTCTGGACACTGAATCGCAGAAGTCCGGTGTTGAACGAAAGGCGAATACGATGTGTCTGGTCGGACGCAATGACAGACATCCGTTTCAGCGCACTTATGAGCGCAACTTTGTCGGCTACGGCTACGCGATCGTTATCTCGTGGAATGACCTGATCATAGTTCGGATATGGCCCTTCGATCAATCGAGTGAACACCGCGGTGAACGGTGAACGAAAGCCCAAGTGATTGTCGCCTCGAGCAATTTCAAGCTCCTCATCCGCAGGAAAGAGCCTTCGAATCTGTTCCAGTGCCTTCGGTGGCACGATGAGATCGCTGGCCGGCGCTCCTGTAGACTTGATCGGCATCTCCATCTTGGCAAGACGATGCCCGTTCGTCGCCACCATACGCATCGATTCAGATTTCAGCTCCCACAGAACACCATTCAGGATCGGGCGGCTTTCTTCGGTACTCACGGCAAACGACGTATGAGAGATCAGTTTCTGCAAATCCCCTGATCGAATACGCCAGCTCTCGTTAAACCGGACCGTTGGAAAGCTGGGAAACTCATCACGAGGCAGCCCAAGAATCTTGAAGTGTGATCGCCCACAGTCGAGTGTCACTCGCTGTTCGCCGGCTGCTGCCATCTTTACCGGGGAGGGTGGGAGCTCACGGGCAATCTCGGTGAGCTTCTTCGCCGGAATCGTGATGGCGCCAGAGGCTTCAACGTCCGCGGCAACCTCAGTGCTGACTGCAATATCGAGATCAGTACCCGAGAGCCGGATTCCCTTATCGGTGGTTTCCACCAGGATATTCGCCAGGACAGGTAGCGTGGTCTTGGATGGAATGCTCGCTGCAACCGCTGCCAGCCCTTCCTGAAGCTTCTCCCGGGAAATCGTGAACCGCATCACCGCTCCTGTGCGCCAGTGGTGTTGTGCAAACGGGGCGTGGCTACTGTTCTACTCTATTGAGAAGATTTTCTAGTAGTAGACGTAGAGCTTGTTGAGCTGTGGGTAAACTCCACAACTCGTTCGATTATCATTACTTGCGTGTTCTACTCCACTGTGGATGACATGTGGGATCTGACCCGCGTCCACAAATGAAGACCGGGATGCCATCTCAGTGCCCGCGATTACTGTAGAAGCTGGTGGTTCAGTGAGGATAAACTAGCCACTGAGATCTGAGAATGTGGATAAGTTGTGTTAAGTCGATCAAGTGGCAAGACCTAGGAGCAGTACGCGTAGTCGAGCGATGCGCTGGGCAAAGCTCGGATCTTCACGAATCATTGCGGCCACTCGCTCGAGACTATGAATCACGGTGGAATGATCACGGCCTCCAAATGAAGCTCCGATTTCCACCAACTGGAGGGCTAAGAGCTCTCGTATCAGGTACATCGCAACTTGGCGGGGTGTGGTCAGGGCTTTCGTTCTCGTCTTCGAGCGAAGACCTTCTGTCGTCACGCCCCACTCCTTGGCGACAGCCTGCTGAATCGCTTCCGAATTCAACCCTACGCTGCTAGAGCTCGCTGATTCACCAGGGCGCAACTTGTCGCGAAGAGCCTCTCGAGCGACATCGACAGTAATCTCACGATGCTTCAACGAGGCGTACGCGAGGAGCTTGATGATCGATCCTTCCAGCTCTC
Organism: Gemmatimonadaceae bacterium; assembly: GCA_039920785.1. GTDB lineage: Bacteria > Gemmatimonadota > Gemmatimonadetes > Gemmatimonadales > Gemmatimonadaceae > AG11. The sequence goes on along the minus strand of JBDSDB010000145.1, from coordinate 13,724 downwards.
GGACACTCGAGCGCACATGCTCGGCGATGAACCGAATGACGTCTTCTGGAATCGTCATCTCGAGATGATCGATCAGCGCTTTATTTCTGAGGATAGCGATTCGGTGCTCTAGATCGGGAAGCTCTATGTCGGCCACCATGCCCCATTGGAACCGGCTAACCAGACGTGCCTCGAGGCCCGGGATCTCAGATGGAGGACGGTCGCTTGTGAGAATGATCTGCCGTCCAGCTTCGTAAAGTGCATTGAATGTGTGAAAGAACTCCTCCTGGGTCGATTCCTTCCCCTTTAGGAACTGTATGTCGTCGACGAGGAGGAGATCAGTCTCCCGGTAGCGCCGCCGAAAGTCCTGAGTAGTCCTCTCCCGGATGGAGCCAATCATCTCATTAGTGAACTGTTCGGTGCCGATGAACGTGATCCGAATCTCTGGCTGCCGTTCCATAACCGCGTGAGCGACCGCCTGCATCAGATGCGTCTTTCCGAGCCCTGTGTCTCCGTAGAGAAATAAAGGATTATAGACTCGGCCCGGAGCCTGTGATACTGCGTGCGCGGCGGCAGCAGCGAGCTCGTTAGACTTGCCGATCACAAAATGTTCGAAGGTGTAGCGATCACTCAAATGTGCATTGATGCCGCCTCGCTTCTGTCGCGTTTCTGGCGCCGAAGGTAGCGGGGCAACGAACAAATCCATCTGATTACGGGTCTTCCGCTCCTCATGGACGCGGAAGACCACGGACAGTGGATGACCGAGCGCGATCGGCGCGAGGCTTGTTAGAAGCTGGGCGTGCTTCGACTCATTCCAGTCTGCTGCGAACTGATCCGGCGAACCGACGATGATCGTGTTGCCTTCGAGTGCCAGAGGTTCGGTGGGCTCCAGCCAGGTCCGAAACGTTTGTTCCGGAAGCTCATGGCGCGCGCGATCGAGTATCCGCGTCCAAACTTCAGTCGCCGTGAGCGTCATATTCGGTTGTGGATAACTCGGCAGGGGGGCGGGGGAGCGAAGCTATCCGGGCCATGTGGAAAAAGCAAACGCTCTGCGTGCCATACGCGACCGCACCTAGAGGGAACCCTTCGAGACTGCTGGCTGAATGCTTGATGTGCCTTGACCTATCTCCGTGTGAAGGATAACTTTACCTGTCTGTGTCGTAGCTTTGATTTAGACCGTACTTGGAGTAGCCATGGGGAAGCCTACCTACCGTCCGCGTAACACGCGGCGGCTCAAGACGCACGGTTTCCGTGCGCGTATGGAAACGAAGTGGGGTCGCAAGACACTCGCTCGCCGTCGCAAGAAGGGGCGTAAGCAGCTGACAGTCCGGATTCCGGACAAGTACGCAGGAGCCTGAGACGCCCCAGGCGTCGTTGGGCTTTCCGCGGCGTGCTCGCATCACGCGAGGCGCGGAACTGCAGCGTATCGCGCAAGAGGGGAAGCGTCTCCGAACCCCGCACCTCGAGGTTCGGGCTACCGCTTCCCCTCTCGTGTGTCTACCGGGGAACTGCACGCGCGTTGGATTAATCGTCCCCCGCTACCGTCACTCGGCGGTAGCGAGAAATCAGCTCAAGCGGCGACTCCGTGAACTCACCCGGACGCGGCTTCTCCCCGCCGCCGTGGCGGCAGATGTAGTGATCCGAATTCGTCCGGATGCTTATCGCGCGACCTTTGCCGAGCTGAGCGCCGATATCAATCAAGCTCTCGTCCAGCTCCTCCGCTGGAGAGCAGCCATTCAGGACATCATCGTCTCAGCGTCCGGCAGCACTGCTCCTGATCCTCCTGTGAGCGATACTTAATGCGCACCGTGCTCGTTCTGTGCGTAAGAGGCTACCAGGTGACTCTCGGATACCTGCTTCCAGCCGCATGCCGCTATTATCCGAGTTGCTCTGCGTACGCCATCGAAGCCCTCGAGCGCCATGGGGCGCTCCGCGGCAGCTGGCTCGCACTCCGCCGTATCGGGCGGTGTCACCCATTCCGCCCCGGCGGCTACGATCCGGTGCCCTGAGAGGCCGTGCGCCTCCAGGCTCTCCCATCTATGGACAAGCGTTTTCTAATTGCGTTGGTGCTGGTGGCAATCGTCATCGTCGCACCACCCCTGTTGTTCCCAACCAAGAATGCACCGCGATCCCCCGCGACCATCGGGGATTCGACGCGTGGATCAGCACCAGCTAGCCAACCTGCGAGCTCAACTCTCGCCGGTGGTCAAGCTACCATTGTCAGCCCCGCCCCAGGACAGCCGACGCCTCTTGCCGAATCTCCGGGTTTGGCGAATGGCACGAACTCGAACGTGACCGTACCGCAGCAATCCGTTGTTGTCGAAACGACCACAGTGCGGACCCGGCTCGCGAAGTATGCGTTCAGCTCACGAGGTGCCGTTCCGATCTCTGTCTCTCTCGACAGCTATCCGACTCGGCGGCCGCTCGGCAACAAACAGCCATCCGAGCTGATTGCACCAGGCATGGCACTCTCTCGTTACCACCTGGCCATCGGCCGCGACACAGTCGCCCTGGACACGGTGCCACTGCGAGCGCTGACGAAGGCTGGAGGTGCCGCCTCTTCGGTCTCCTACAGTGGAACTGCAGCTGGGCACGCCATCGGAATCAACTACGATATCGTGCCGGACAGTTTTCTGCTCCGCGTAGGAGTGACGGTGATGGGCGCTCCTCCTGGAAGTGCCCTGTTCGTCGCTCTGCCGAGGACTCTGCGATCGAATGAGCCAGATACGCTCGAGGACATCGGACACCTGGCGGTGAGCTACCGAGCAGGGTCTGGAGATATCGAGAGCGTGGGTTACTCCAAGCTCGACACCAATGAGGTCCGAAGCGAAACGCGTCCAGTCAGCTGGCTGGCGGCCCGCAACAAATACTTCCTGGTCGCCTATCGCGCGCCTGCCAAGGCGCCGTTCACAGCGCTTCGGCTGCAGGGAGGAAGACGGGACGGAAAACTCGCGAACGACATCGGCGCTACCGCAGTACTTCCCCTTGGTGGAGATGGCCGCGCGACTTTCGACATCTATGCTGGCCCGCAGGACTTCGAGCGTCTGCAGAAGCTGGGCACCGATCTCGACCAAGTGAATCCGTACGGTGGATTCCTTCGAGGACTCGTGCAGCCATTCGCCGTGTTCGTGATGCGCGCGCTGTTGTGGATCAAGCACACGACGCATCTGAACTACGGTTGGGTGCTGGTCCTCTTCGGCATCGGTGTTCGCCTCGTGCTCTGGCCGCTAAACCAAGGCGCCATGCGGACGAGCATGAAGATGCAACGGCTTCAGCCCGAGCTGCAGGCACTCCAAAAGAAGTACAGCGATGACCCGCGGAAGCAGCAGGAAGCGATCATGAAGGTCTACAAGGAGCATGGGATGAGTCCTCTCAGCCCCTTGATGGGCTGTCTGCCCATGCTTCTGCCCATGCCGGTGCTGTTCGCCCTGTACTTCGTCTTCCAGAATACGATCGAGTTCCGCGGTGTGTCGTTTCTCTGGCTGCCAGATATTTCACTGCGGGATCCGTACTTCATCACGCCCATTCTCATGGGCGTCTCGATGTTCGTGATGTCGTGGGTGGGGATGCGCAATTCGCCTCCCAACCCGCAGGCGAAGATGATGATGTACATGATGCCGGTGATGCTCACGGTGCTCTTCTTCAACTTCGCGTCGGGGCTCAACCTCTACTACGCTGTACAGAACGTCGCCGCGATCCCGCAGCAATGGCTGCTGGCGCGAGAGCGAGGCAAGGAGCCGGTCGTCACCGGGATTGTCCGAGGGGCACCAGCCCCCGCACAAAAAGGACGCACGTAGCTGCCGCTTCGGCGGCGCGAGCTCCTATCCAGCTTCGGCGCACCCATCGTACTGTTTCACGGTAGTACTAACGATCTGGGGCGCACTGTCGATGTTGATAGCGCGCCCCGTGCTCGAAGGAGGGTCGTGAGAATCACCTACATCGGGCATGCGACACTGCTCCTGGAGGTCGCCGGAGCACGGATCCTCACCGATCCGAACTTTGACTCGCACCTTGGCCGAATTCTCCGCCGCGTGACAGCACCGGGCATCGCTCTCGATGCACTGCCCAAGCTCGATGCGCTGCTGCTAACGCATGCACACGCAGACCATCTCTCGTTTGCCTCACTGGCGAAGCTTCCGCGTGACATCCCCCTTTTTGCGCCGCCCGCCGTCGCACGGTGGCTCGACAGCAAGGGATACAGGCATGCCGAGCCCATCGAGCCAGGCGCCGTATTCACACTGGCAGGGGGGCGCATCCGCATCCATGCGGAACAGGCGACGCATCAGGGCAACCGCTATGGCTTCGACCGGTGGCGTAGTGCGACGAACATGTACCTGGTCGAAACGCAGGACGAAAGTCTCTTTTTTGCTGGCGATACTGCGCTGACGCCCCTCACGCATGCACTCGTGGAACGAGTACTCTGGACCGCCGGTCGAGCACTGGATGTGGCGCTGCTCCCCATTGGCTACGCTCCCCCCTGGAAGCCCGGCTTCCGGCGTGGCCATCTGACACACGATGACGCACTGGTGCTGTTCGAGACTCTTCGTGCACGCGCATTGATCCCCTATCACTGGGGCACATTTCGACACGTCACCGCCTCGGCACACGATGCGATCAATCGTCTGCGCGATCTGCTGGCGACACATGCGGCGAAAGGTCAGGTCCACATCATCGAGCCTGGCGAGTCGATGGTCGTGCCCCCCCTGCCGCGAGCATGAGAGAGTCCAACCCTCGTGCTCAGATTCACCCGCTCGAAGCGAACGCCCTAAGCGACGGGCTAACGATCGCCGCGATCGCCACGGTGCTGGGACGCGGCGCGCTGGCGACGGTGCGGATCAGCGGACCTGCGGCGAGCTCGCTGGCGCGTCGCATGCTCGATCCATCGCCGACGGAGGCACGCCGCGCGACGCATGCACGGCTCCTCGATCCCAACACCCGCGTCGTTCTGGACGACGTGGTTGCCACGCTCTATCGCGCGCCGAGCACGTTCACTGGGGAGGATATTCTCGAGATATCGACGCACGGCGGAGTACTCGTGCCGACGGCGGTGCTCGCGGCGGTGATCAGGGCGGGGGCGCGAGAGGCAGAACCGGGAGAGTTCACGCGCCGAGCGGTGCTCAACGGAAAGCTCGACCTGCTGCAAGCCGAGGCGATCGGCGACCTCATCGACGCACGCTCGACTGCGGCGCACCGCCAGGCGCTTCGACAACTGGACGGCGGGCTCACCGGACGCGTGCTCCAGCTACGGCAGCGTATCCTGCAGGTGGAGGCGCTACTCGCATACGATATCGATTTCCCGGAGGAGGACGACGGACCCATCCCCAAGTCGCAGGTCATGCGCGCGGTGGACGCAGCGCTCCGCGATGTCAGCGCACTCCTCGCGACCGCGGACCAGGGCACGCTGATTCACGATGGCGCACTCGTCGTGTTCGCCGGCGCGCCGAACGCGGGCAAGTCTTCGCTGTTCAACGGCCTACTGGGCGAGTCGCGCGCGATCGTAACCAGCTTTCCCGGCACGACGCGTGATGCGATCGAAGCCGTCCTGGACCGCCCGCTGTGGCCACTTCGGCTCGTAGACACGGCCGGCTTGCGAGATACGACGGACGAGCTCGAGCGACTCGGAATCGAAACGTCGACCCGATACCTCGGACGGGCGGCGCTAGTGCTGGCGTGCGGCGAGAGCGCCGAAGCGGTCCGCGACGTCGCCCGGCTCGTGCACATGGCGACCGAGGCGCCCGTGCTCGCCGTGCTCACTAAAGCAGATTTAGTAGCAGATCGCAACGAATTAACCGACATCATCCAAGTCAGCGCACACACCGGTGAGGGGCTGCAGGTGCTACTGAACGCGATCGATGAACGACTGAAGGTAGAGCACGGGGCACAGCTGTCCGATGCTCCGGGGCTCACGCGAGCTCGGCATCAGGCGGCAGTGCGGTGCGCGACCGATGAGCTCTTTGCCTTTGGTGACGCGGTGCGAACGCACTCCGTTCCGGCGAGCATCGCGGCCATCCATATTCGCTCGGCGGCGGACGCACTCGCGGAGCTGATCGGCATCGTTCACACCGACGATGTTCTGGACGTGGTATTTCGGCAGTTCTGCGTGGGGAAGTAAGACAGAGCCGGCTGGCCTCTCGAGGTGCTACGCGATGGCTGCTGCTCCGCGTGCGAGCTCTCCGAGCTCCGCCGAGCTGGCTCGTACCGCCCAGGCCAGCCCCCGTTCGGCAACGGCGGCCTCGACCATGCGAGCGCCAAGGTAGTAACCGCTCCGCTCCGGGAGTACGTAGCGATCGACAGTACGGGCCTCATCGCTCATCCCGCCGGACAGATAACGCAGCCGAAGGCCCAATCCTGCGCGGTCCAGGTCCTCGAGCACTGCGCGCCCGATGACAGATTCCAGCTCCCGAACTCGCGCGTACTGACGCCGGCCAAAGCCGAAGTACTCCCACGCCGCATGACCTGGACTGATCGACTGCGACACTTGCACGGCAAGTCCTTCGTTAACGAGGAGCTCGCGAAGCGGTGCCTGGCGCCCGGTCTCCCAATAGGAGTAGTAGCCGCCGGCTTCCTCAACGAGCGCACGCAACTCGCTGCGGCTCGTCGGCGACGTATATCGAATCGCATGAGCAAACTCATGCGCGAGCCAGAGGGGAAGCAGCTCCGGATCGAGTCCGAGCCCTTGTGTGTCGGGATTGGTGACCGAGGTGAAATGCTCGAGGCATGCAAACGCGACACCCTGACCATCGATCACAAGCTCGCCGGCATTTGCGGCGCCGACGCCGATCATGAGAACGAGGTCGACATCGACGTCCTGTTCGAGCAATCGTGCGCAACGCTGCTCCGTGGACCGAGCGAGCGCGACGACGTCGGTGCGCTCGAGCATCTCTTTCAGATCGGAACGATCCGCGAGCGCCGTTGCGCGGACCACATCGATGAAATGAGGACCGTCGGGGTCGACGACGTAGTTCTGCCAGTACGGCTCGAGTAGACGGCGATGAGCTTCGAAGTAGCGTTGGTAGGCGGCGACGCGATCGGTGCTATTGAGTACGGCGAAGAAATCTGGCAGCAGGTTGATCAGCATTCGACCGGGAAGCGACCTGCGGGAGAGCAGCGCGGAGCCCATCAGCGACGGGAGCGCCGAACTGAGGGCGCATTGGACGCGGAATGATAGCGGCGACCGGTGAGGGGAACAAGAGAGTCTCGCACTACAACGTTCACGAATGCACGCCGGGATCAACACGTCGAACAACACGCCGTCGCGCCATCCTTTCTCGAGTACAGGGGTGCCCCATCGCCGCGGAGGCGTGTGCGGCCCGCGCCCTGACAACTCGACCCGACTCGAAGCAGGTGGCACGTTTTTTCCTTTGCCTGCTCCGGGAGAACGAGCCTCAGGGAGTCGCAGGGGGACAAAGGTCATGACGACGCTTCAACAGATCGAACTACGCTGCCCGATCTGCGACACGCGGTTCAAGTCGCAGCAGGTGATCTCCACGAACTCGTTCGGCGGAAAGCGCACGGATTTTCACGAGCGTGCCGCAGGCACGCAACCGCTGCCCTTTCTAATCCACATGTGCAACCGGTGCGGCTATTCGGGGGCAGAGCGCGACTTCACCGAGGAAGCGGACGTGACCGCCGGTCTCCGTGAGCACGTGTGGAGCGAGCTGGCGCCACAGATCTCGACGGGAGCAGTGTTGGGCTCCGAGAAGTACGAGGCAGCCGCGAAGGTCGCCGAATGGCAGGCGCTCGATGCCAGGCACGTCGCCGATCTCCTGCTGCGCGCGGCCTGGTGCTGCGTCGATGAATCGGATAGCGAAGCCGAGCGCTTCTTCCGCCGCAAGGCGGCCTGGAAGTTCGAGGAGGCGATGTCGAGCTTTGACGGTGTCACACGCGACGAGCGTGCGGTACTCACCTATCTCGTCGGTGAGCTCTGGCGACGTGTCGGAGACGAAGCCCAGGCGACGGCCTGGCTCAATCGTGTGCCAAGCGAGATCTGTGATCTGGCGTCCCAGCAGTGGGTACTGGACGCCGCATGTCAGCAACGTGATTGTCCGCGCGAGTGGTTCGGCTAGAAACTCATCGGGTTCCGAAGAGCCGATCACCCGCGTCACCGAGTCCGGGCAGGATGTAGCCCTGCGAATTGAGCTCTCGGTCGAGCGAGGCGCAGTATACGATCACGTCGGGATGTGCGTCGGCGAGGCGTTTCACCCCTTCCGGCGCGGCGACCAGGCAGAGAAAGCGGATGCGCGTGGCGCCGGCGCGCTTGAGCGAGGAGACGGCGGCAGCGGCGCTCCCTCCGGTGGCGAGCATGGGGTCGAGCAGGAAGAAGTCCCGCTCCGCGGCGTCTCCGGGCACCTTGAAGTAGTAATCCACCGGCTCGAGGGTGTCGTGATCCCGGTAGAGGCCGATGTGACCGACGCGCGCCGAGGGCACGAGGCGCGCGACGCCTTCGACCATCCCGAGTCCGGCGCGCAGGATCGGCACTAGCGTCAGCTTCTTGCCGCTGACGCGCATTCCCTTTGTGCGCTCGAGCGGAGTCTCGACCGGTGCCGGCTCGAGCGGCAGCTCACTCGTCGCTTCGTACGCGATCAGCGTAGCAATCTCGTCGACCAGCTCCTTGAAGATCTTCGTCGGCGTAGCCCTGGCGCGAAGCAACGACAGCTTGTGCTGCACGAGTGGATGAGAAACGATGCGCAGCGTTGGGAACGCGGGGGTGGTGTCCATGGGGCGGAAGCTACTAACTTCGCGCGCATGAAAGAATACCAAGCCGTCATGCTTCGCCTCTCCCGCCACGCGCGCGACGACGAGGATGCGCTGACCGATCTGCTGAACGAGCGCAGTCGAAGCGGATGGCGTCCAGCGATGATGTCGCAGGACGAGCACCGGGTCACCCTGGTGTTCGAGCGACCGGGCGACGTCGAGGGCTGAGACGCGCCGATCGTCCGCAGCCCAGCAGGACATCGCAGGACAACGCAGGACATCGCCCTCCAGGGCACACGGCAGGAACACTGCAAGGAACACACTGCAGGACCGCGGTGCTCGGAGTATCCTCTGTCAGCGAGCCCCTCCAAACATCACGAGGCCCATGGACATCGAGTTTGCGGGCGCCGCGCGCGAAGTCACCGGATCCTGCCACATCCTGCGCGTCGGCGGCAAGACAGTCCTTCTCGACTGCGGCATGTTCCAGGGACGCCGCAGCGAGACGCGCGCGAAGAACGCCGCGCTTCCCCTCGACGTCTCGGAGATCGACGCCGTGGTGCTCTCGCACGCGCACATCGACCACGCCGGCCGGCTCCCGCTGCTAACGGCACACGGCTACCGCGGCCCCATCTACGCCACCGCCGCCACCCGCGACCTCTCTGCCGTGATGCTCGCCGACTCGGCGCACATCCAGGAAAAGGATGCCGAGTTCCTGGCGCGGCGAAACAAGGAATCGGTGCCCCCCCTGTATGGGATGCGAGACGCGACCAATGCCGTAGAACGGATGGTGGGTCTGCCATACGACACGACATTCGACGTCGTGCCCGGAGTAACGGCGTCGTTCACCGACGCCGGCCACATCCTCGGCTCCGCCTCGGTCGTGCTGGACTGCGTCGAGGGAGGGGTACGCAAACGGATCGTTTTCTCCGGCGACATCGGACGGAACGGGCTGCCGATCATCCGTGACCCCAAGCCGCCAGCGGGCGGTGCTGACGTCGTGCTGCTGGAGTCCACGTATGGCAACCGTGATCATCCGCCCGTCGCGGGCGCGCGCGACATGCTCGCGCGCGTCATCAGCGAAACGGCGGCGCGCGGCGGAAAAGTGCTCGTACCCGCCTTCTCGGTTGGTCGGACGCAGGAACTGGTGTACGACCTGCACATCCTGGCGCGCGAGGGAAAGATCCCCGAGATCCCGATCTACATCGACAGCCCGCTGGCGATCGACGCGACGACCGTGTTCGCGATGCACCCCGAGGTATTCGACCAGACCGAGGACCTCATCCAGCGGGTGCAGGATCTGTTCAGGTTCCCGCTGGTGCACTATACACGCGACGCGAGCGAGTCGAAGGCGCTGAACGCGATGCACGGCCCCATGGTCATCATTGCCGCATCGGGGATGGCGGAGGCGGGGCGGATTCTCCACCATCTGGCGCACAACGCCGCGGATCCGCGCACGACGATCCTCATCGTCGGCTTCCAGGCGGAGCACACGCTCGGCCGGCGGATCGTGGATCGCGCTCCGATGCTGCGTGTGTTCGGCGACGAAGTCCCGCTCCGCGCCCGGGTCGAGGTGCTGCAGGGCTACAGCGCGCACGGTGACCGGAACGAGCTGCAGGGATGGCTCGACCAGGTGCGGGACGGCGGAAGCGCGACGGGACGCGCGACGCCGCCCGATGTGTATCTCGTCCATGGCGAGCCCGATGCGCAGGACGCGTTCGCCGGGCAGCTCCGGTCGGCGGGCTACCCCACGGTCCATGTGCCCGTCCAGCGTCAGAAGTTCCAGCTATGACCGAGCACGCCCGCGCGGGAGGAGGAGCGGCGCCGGATGCGCGCACCCGAATCGTCGACGCAGGCATACGCTGCATCGGGCGCGAGGGCGTGGTGGGAGCGAGCATGGCGGCGATCGCGCTGGAAGCAGGGGTCAGCAAGGCGCTGTTGCACTACCACTACCACGATCGCGCCACGCTGCTCGCCGAGATGGTCGAGCGGATTGGGGGGCGCCTGGTCAGCCGCGAGCGGTCGGCGATCGACCAGGCGGGTGAATCCAGTGGCCTCGATGCGCTGTGGAAGTGGCTGGAGGACGAGCTTCGGCGCGGCGAGCTGGCGAGCGTCGGCGAGTTGGCACTCGTGCGCGAGGGAGCGGTGCGTACCGCCTCGCGAGCCGTCGCTACTCATCGGCGACGGAGCGCCACACACTCGGTCGAGCGTCTGTTCGCGCAACTGGACCTCACGCCGCGAGTGCCGGCCGCCCTGATGGCCGACGCGAGCGTTGCGTTCGCCGACGGACTCGCACTGGACGTGGCCAGCGGCTCGCTGCGCGATCCGCGTGTGAGCTTCGACGTCTTCTGGCTCGCACTGCTCGGCCTCACCGAATGAGCGCCCATGGCCCGGATGACTCGGGCGAACGGTGGGACGCGCCCTGGACCACCGTCTTACGCCGGTGCCCGAGTGACGGCTAGCTTCCGCTGAATGCGTTCCTCGCGTCCGCCACTCGTACGCCTCGCGCTCGCGGGGCTCGGGCTGCTGATCCTCACGTGGGCGGCGTCGCTGGTCGCCGTCCTCGCGTGGGAGCGGCACGATCAGTCTCGTCGGGTGGGAGCCATCGTGGTCCTCGGCGCCGCGCAGTACGTGGGACGTCCATCGCCAGTGCTCCGGGCGCGGCTCGATCACGCGATTCAACTATGGCGACGTGGCCTGGCGCCGATCATGATCGTGACCGGTGGGACTGGAACGGGCGACACGACGAGCGAGGCGGCGGTGAGCCAGCGCTACGCGGTGCAGCGAGGCGTCCCGAGCCAGCGTATCCTGCTCGAGACCGAAGGACGGACGACGAGTGAGTCGATGGCCGGTGTCGCCGCGTTGATGGGGAGCCAGGGGCGACGCGACGTGTTGCTCGTGAGCGATCCCTTCCACATGCTTCGCCTGACGATCCTCGCCCGTCGACACGGGCTCCAGCCCTTTGCCTCACCGACCCCGACCAGCCCCATTGCCGCGAGCCCAACGGAGCGTTGGAAGTACGCGTTGAGCGAATCGGTGAAAGCTCCGTTGGCCTTCATCCTAGAGAGGAACAGCCGGTGAACACCCGCCATTTAGTAGCTACGTGGACTTTAAGCGCCGGCGCGCTCGCCGCCCCAGTGGGGGCGCAGACCGGGGCGGCGAGTAGCTCGCCGAGTGCGACGTCGGGTGCGACGTCGAGTGTCCCGAAGCTGCAGTTCGAGAAGACGACACTTCCGAACGGGCTCCAGGTCATCCTGCACGAGGACCACTCGACGCCGATCGTGGTGGCGAACACGTGGTACCACGTCGGCTCCGGCGACGAGAAGCCAGGCCGCACGGGGTTCGCTCATTTGTTCGAGCACATCATGTTCATGGGCTCAGAGAACGTGCCGGTCGGCCAGTTCGACAAGTGGCTGGAGTCGGTCGGCGCCAACAACAACGGCACGACCAACACCGACCGCACGAACTACTACGAGGTACTTCCCTCCAACGCGCTGCCACTCGCCCTGTGGCTCGACGCCGACCGCATGGGCCGCCTACTCCCGGTGATGGATCAAGCGAAGCTCGACCTGCAGCGCGACGTGGTGAAGAACGAGCGCCGCCAGCGGGTGGACAACGTGCCCTACGGCCGAGCGTCGGAGACGATCCTCGCGGCCCTCTTTCCGCCGACCCATCCCTACCATTGGCCCGTCATCGGCTCGATGACGGATCTGAGCGCGGCCTCGCTGGAGGACGTGAAGCAGTTCTTTCGCACGTACTATGCGCCCAACAACGCCACGGTGGTGATCGCCGGAGACTTCAACCGCGACTCCGCCCTCACCTGGGTGCAGCGGTATTTCGGCGGCATCCCCCGCGGACCGCAGATGCCCGCGCGTCCCGTGGTGCCCTCGTTCGCCATTCCCAAGGACACCTTCCTGGTGGTCGAGGACAAGGTGACGCTGCCGCGCCTGTACCAGACGTGGCACTCGGTGAAGCTCTTCCACCCGGACGACGCGGCGCTCGACGTCTTGGCCGACGTGCTCGCCGGCGACAAGAACTCCCGGCTCTACAAGCGGCTGGTGTTCGACCTGCAGGTCGCCCAGGACGTGAACGCGTTCCAGAGCAGCGGCCGGCTCGATGGCTACTATCAGATCACCGTCACGCCGAAGCCAGGTCAGGCGCCGGCGCGCATGGCGGCGCTCGTCGCCGAAGAGTTGAGCAAGATCGCCCGCGACGGCGTCACGCCTCGGGAGCTCGCACGCTCGCTGAACAGCCGCCGCGCGAACTTCCTCGACCAGCTGGCGTCGGTGCTCGGGAAGTCCGATCAGCTCGCGGCGTACGACTACAACGCAGGCACACCCGACTACGTGCAGCAGGATCTCGCGCGCTACGAGCGGATCACCGCCGCCGACGTCCAACGGGTCGCGGCCCAATACCTCGATAAACCCAAAGTGGTGCTGACCGTGGTCCCCGACGGCAAACGACAACTGATGGTGACGGGAGGTGCCAAGTGAACGGAAGAGTGAACGGAAGAGTGAATGGCGCAGCGCCGCGTGCGCGTAACGAGAGCACCGTGCGGCGGACATTCTCCCGTCTCCTCGGCGTGGGCGTCCTGGCGGCCTGCTCTGGCGCGCAGGTCGTGACGACGACTCCACCGGTCCCGCTGCCGGCGAGCACGGCTCCCGTCGCCGCGATCGATCTGACGAAGCCACCGACGCTCGGCGCGCCACCGTCGCTCAACCCGCCCCAGATCACCACGCGGGAGCTCTCGAATGGCTTGCGGATCGTCGTCGTCGAGCAGCACGAGCTTCCCCTGGCCGACATGCTCCTCCAGGTCCGCACCGGAGGCGAGGCGGATCCCGCGGGAAAGATGGGGGCGGCGGCACTCGTGGCCGCCATGCTCACCGAGGGTACGGCGACCAGATCGGCGCTGCAGATCGCCGACCAGGCCGCGTACCTCGGAGTCACGTTGGGGGCCACGAGTTCGTGGGAGCAGAGCACCGTGTCCCTCCATACAACCACGGCGCAGCTGGACAGCGCGCTCGCGCTGTTCGCCGACGTCGCGCTGCGTCCGA